>JAEWZB010000083.1 GCA_023395515.1 Bacillota bacterium | reverse complement strand
ATTATGGGCCAACTAGTCAACAGCAAGTGGCAGAACCGGTTACTACTAATAGTCAGACGGCTGATATAGATATAAATGAGGAAATAGCTAAAGCTGACTTAGGCAGTGATTTCTTTGCCGAGTACCGTATGGAAAGGGAACGGTTAAGGGGTAAACAACTGGAACTGTTAAAGGATATTATAAATAATAATGCTAATGATGAAAAAGCCCGGGCGGCTGCTTCTATGCGCATGGTGGAAATTACTGCCGATATGGAAAAGGAAATGAAAGCCGAGAACTTAGTAAAATCTCAAGGATTTCAAGATTGTGTAGTTATTCTACAACCGCAAGCTACTACTATTGTGGTACAATCAGAGAATCTAACTTTAGCTAAAGAGAAAGAGCTGCGCGAAATCGTTAGTAAAGCTACTAGTATCAGTGCCGATAAAATGTCAATAATTGTTAGAGAACCCGAATAAAAAGCAAGTACTTTTGTATACATAACTTTTAATCATTGAAATACCAATATTTTATTTTTATAATGATATATAATCAGGGCATTAATGAACTCAGGCCATGTGCCTGAGTATATTTATATATACGCATAATTAAAGCCGAAGATATATAGCTAATATGCCGCATAGATGGGAGGTTAATGATGAAAAAAGTTAAAATTACTGATACTAGTTTAAGAGATGCCCACCAAAGTTTATGGGCAACCAGGATGACAACGGAAGATATGCTCCCTATTTTAGAACATTTAGATAATATCGGTTACCACTCCATAGAAGTCTGGGGAGGGGCGACCTTTGATGTATGTATTCGCTACCTTAATGAAGATCCCTGGGAAAGGCTAAAGGTGGTACGCAAGCATATTCAAAAAACTGATCTGCAGATGTTATTAAGAGGACAATCTTTAGTAGGCTACACTCATTATCCTGATGATGTAGTGGAAAAATTCATAGATAAAGCTGCGGAAAATGGGATTGATATATTCCGGGTTTTTGATGCTCTTAATGATATACGTAACCTGGAAACCTCAATGAAGGCTATAAAAAAGACGGGAAAACATGCTCAAGCTTGTGTAGTTTATACTATTAGCCCGGTTCATTCGGTGGAGCATTTTGTTAATACTGCTTTAAAACTTAAGGACATGGGTGCTGATTCTATCTGTATTAAGGATATGGCGGGCTTATTATCTCCTTATGCTGCTTATGAGTTAGTAACCTTGTTAAAGCAAAGGGTAGATTTGCCTATTCAGCTTCATACTCATTATATAGGAGGATTAGCTATTGCCGCTTTATTAAAGGCCACCGAAGCGGGAGTAGATATAATTGATACTGCCAGCGTGCCTATGGCATTCGGTTCGTCTCAGCCCCCGGTAGAAACATTGGTCAGGGCTTTGCAAGATTCTGAACGGGATACCGGTCTTAAGCTCCATGATTTATTTGAAGTAGCTAATCATTTTGAAAAAATCAGAAAACATAAAGGCTTTGAGCGAGGAGTAACCAGGATTGCTGATATGAAGGTATTTGAGCACCAAGTACCAGGAGGTATGATATCCAATCTTTTCTCCCAATTGGAAGAACAAAAAGCCTCCCACCGTATAGAGGAGGTTTTACAGGAAATACCTAAAGTAAGGGCAGATATGGGTTATCCGCCTTTAGTAACACCGACTAGCCAGATTATTGGGATTCAAGCCGTTTTAAATGTGCTGATGGGTGAAAGATATAAGATGTGCCCCGGTGAAGTAAAAGATTATGTAAGAGGCTTTTATGGAAAACCACCAGCTCCTATAAATCCGGAAATACGGGCTAAGATTATCGGTGATGAGAAAATAATTGATGTCAGACCGGCTAATCTGATTGCTCCCGGCTGGGAAAAAGGCAAGCAAGAAATTGCTCACTTAGCTAAAAATGAGGAAGATATCTTAACTTATATTTTATTTCCCCAAGTAGCCTTAAAATATTTTGCTTACCGGGATTCCCGGGGGGCAGAAGATATTCCCCAGATATTACCTCACGACGAAGTGGGAGAAGATATTAAGGACAAACAGCAGACTCGAACTAGACCTGCACCAAGACCTAAGAAGAGACCAAGTCATGAGGGAGATGAACACATGAACATTGAGGAAATAAGAGAACTAATTATATTATTAAATGAAACAAATATTGGGGAAATGGAAATTCAAAAGGATGATTTTAGATTAAGATTACGCAAAACAGTTAGTGATACTAATGAAAATAGCTCAAACTCTGCGGAATCCATATCTAGTAAAGGAACTAACGGTACTCGCCAGGAGGAACCGGTAATCAACGAAAATATCATTGAGGTAGAAGCTCCTATGGTAGGTACTTTTTATGCTGCTTCGTCGCCGGACTCGGCTCCTTATGTTCAAATCGGCGATCACGTGGAAAAAGGTCAAACTTTATGTATAGTTGAGGCCATGAAGCTTATGAATGAGATTAAGGCTGAAGTGGCAGGAACTGTGGTAGACATACTGGTTGATAATGCTGAAGCAGTTGAGTATGGTCAGCCGATATTCCTGATTGAGCAAGACTAGAGGAGTGGATATATTGTTTTCCAAAATTCTGATAGCTAACCGTGGCGAAATAGCCCTGCGCATCATAAGAGCATGTAAGGAATTAGGAATTAATACGGTGGCAGTTTACTCTACAGCAGATAAAGAAAGCTTACATGTTAAGGCCGCCGATGAAGCCATATGTATAGGTGCTGCACCAGCAAACCAAAGTTATCTTAATATCTCTAATATAATTGCGGCTGCGCAAACTACCGGAGCTGAAGCCATACATCCCGGTTATGGTTTTTTAGCAGAGAATGCGGCTTTTGCAGCTCTTTGTGCTGCTAATAGGATAAAATTTATCGGACCTAAACCCGAAGTAATAGAAATGATGGGAGATAAGGTCAAAGCCCGGGAAACAGTGAAAAAAGCAGGTGTGCCTTTAGTGCCAGGTAGCGAAGGGGCCGTAGGCAGTTATAAAGATGCTGTAAATATTGCTAAAGAAATAGGCTATCCGGTAATGATAAAGGCGGCAGCTGGTGGCGGAGGCAAGGGTATGAGACTGGCTCATAATGAAGCTGGCCTGAAAGAAGCCCTGGATATGGCCAAAATGGAAGCCGGTTCTGCATTCGGCAATGATGAAATCTATATTGAAAAGTATGTAGAAGAACCGCGTCATATTGAAATACAAATACTAGGTGATGAACATGGGAATATTATTCACCTAGGAGAAAGAGATTGCTCTATACAACGGCGTAATCAAAAATTATTAGAAGAGGCTCCTTCCACTTTATTAGATGAAGGACTTAGACAGCAAATGGGTGAAGTAGCAGTTAACGCAGCCCGGGCCGCTAATTATGTAAGTGCCGGTACTATAGAATTTTTAGTAGATAAGCATAAGAATTATTATTTTATTGAAATGAATACCAGAGTACAGGTGGAACATCCGGTCACCGAAATGGTTACCGGTATTGATATAGTAAAGGAACAGATTAAAATTGCGGCGGGAGAGCCGCTTACCCTTAAACAGGAAGATATTACTATTAATGGGTGGGCCATTGAGTGCCGGATTAATGCGGAAGATCCGAATAATGATTTTTGTCCCTCCCCCGGAAAAGTAGGCCGTTATATAATACCGGGCGGGCCCGGGGTTAGAGTAGATTCGGTGGTATATCAAGACTATACTATTACCCCTTACTATGATTCCATGGTAGCTAAACTTATAGTATGGGGAAATAATAGAGATGAAGCGATTAGCCGTATGAAAAGAGCTCTTGGTGAATTTACTATTGAAAATATTAAGACGACCATACCTTTTCATCTGAAGGTGTTAGATAATGCCTTTTATAAACGGGGAGAAGTTTATACTAATTTTATTCAACGCCGGATGCAGGAGTAATTTTTTCCATTATTGTTGGATATATTTGAAAGTAAAGGCATGGCTATGTTACAATACCATGTATAATAATTAATGGAGGTGGACTTTTATGGAACAAAAACCTGAAATTAATAACGAATATGGTGCAATAAGAATTGCAGATGAAGTTGTGGCGACTGTGGCCGGCTTAGCTGCAGCCGAAGTTGAAGGTGTAGCAGCCATGAGTGGCGGCTGGGGTACTGACTTAGTAGAAAAGTTAGGCAGAAAAAACTTTGGTAAAGGTATCCGGGTAGAAGTAATAGGTGACGAAACTAAAATTGATATATTTATAGTAGTAGAATTCGGTTATGCTATTCCAGAAGTAGCAGCTAATGTACAAAAAGAAGTTAAAGTAGCAGTGGAAACTATGACCGGATTAAATGTTGCAGCAGTTAATGTTCATATTGCGGCAGTTTCTATGCGCAAGACCGGCACTGAAGTTGAGGTCCTTAACGAGACTGAGTTCTAGGATGTTATCTGATAATAGTTAAATTAACCCCCTGATCATACAGGGGGTTATCTGTATTATTTCCTGAAAGAGGTGGAAAATGTGGCCAGTATGTGGAGACTAGTAGTTTTTTTATATAGCATTTTATTATTAGCTTTATCGGGAATTACTATTGTTGCTGCTATAGGCAGACCTGAACCCCTGAATTATATTACCTTAGCCTTATCAACTCCGGGAAACCGTATAATCTTAGGTGTAGCTGCTATTGCTCTTTTAGTAGTGGCAGTATTATCATTATTTTCTTCACTTAAAGTACAAGCTAAACCAAGTTCTATTAACATTCAAAACACTTTGGTAGGACAAGTATCTATTACGGTGCCGGCTATAAAAGTAATTATAATGAAAGCTATTAAAAAGGTTGAAGGAGTAAAAGAGGTCAAATCTTCGGTTAATAATAGTGCAGAAGGGGTAATAGTAAATTTACATATTATGATTAGTCCGGAATTAAGCATTCCTGAAACTACTAAAAACATTCAAGATATAGTTAAACAGTATCTGGAAGAATTCGGGGGACTTCCGGTGGCAGAAGTTAAGATTCTAGTAGACGATTTTGGGGGCAGTAACCCACCTGCTACTATATAAGGGAGGGTCCATCATGTTAGAAAAGTTTCTGCTTTCACTCATAACTGAACACCGAGGTAAAACTATAGGCATATTAGCCGGACTAGCCCTAAGTATCTTGTTTGTAAATTTTGGCTTTTGGCGTTCTATATTTATAATTATTTGTATAGGGTTAGGGTACTTTATAGGTAAGAAATTAGATGAAAACTATAATTTTGATAAATGGCTAAAACAATTCTTCAAGGATAAGGAGCTATAGTGGAAGGAAGATTAATTTGAGCAGGAGAAAAGCTAGAGAAGTAGCCTTTAAAGTAATATATCAGGTTGATCAGGTACAAGCTGAACCTAAAAAAGCCTTTAAGTTTATGATTGATGAAGATGGATTGCAAGATAAAGATAGGGCTTTTGCCTGGCAATTGATTGAGGGCTCTTTAGATAATTTGCCTAGTATAGATGCCAAGATTGCCTATTACTCAACGGCTTGGGATTTAAACCGTATGTCATCAGTAGACCGGAATATAATGCGCATCGGGGCTTATGAAATATTATTTATGGAGCACTCTTTGCCGGTTATCCCTATTGATGAGGCTATTGAATTAGCTAAAAAATATAGTGAGGATAATTCTGCCAGCTTTGTCAATGCTATTTTAGATAAAATAAAAGGGGAAAGAACTTGAATTATTATCTAGGGATTGATACCAGTGCCTATACTTCCTCTATTGCCGTAGCTGACAGTAATTTTAATATAATTGAAGATAAAAGAATCCCTTTGCCAGTTAAAAAAGGGAACCGGGGCTTAAGACAATCTGAAGCCCTTTTTTTGCATATTAAAAACCTGCCAGTTTTATTAGAGGAGCTGGCGCAAACTAGCGATTTTAGTTATAAAGCTGTAGCCGTAAGCTCGGCTCCGCGCCCCCTGCCTAATAGTTATATGCCGGTATTTAAAGCGGGAGAATCTATAGGGAAAGCTATTAGCAGTATATTGAAGATTCCTCTGTATCTGGTTAGCCATCAGGAAGGGCATATAATGGCCGGACTAGTTGATAACCAGGAGTTGCTAAAGGAAGAAAAATTTTTAGCCCTGCATTTTTCCGGGGGAACCTCAGAATTTTTGCAGGTAAAAAGAGGTACAAATTATTTTTTTGATATAAATGTGGGAATGCAGGGTTTAGACCTTCATGCCGGCCAATTAGTAGATAGGGTAGGAGTAGCCATGGGCTTAGCTTTTCCGGCCGGCCAGGAAATGGAAGCATTAGCTTTAAAGGCTTGTAATCATGAGGTAACTATACCCTCAGCCGTTAAACCGGAAGGATTTTCCTTTTCCGGTGCAGAAACTATGGCGGTTAACTTGATTAATAAAGGTGTTGCTCCGGCCGAAATAGCTTTTGCAGTATTAAGGAATATAGCTAATACTATTGAAAAATGTATGGTAAAAGAATGCGAAAGTATTCAAACTGATAAAGTTTTGCTAGTCGGCGGAGTAATGGCCAACTCTATTATAAGAGCAAGGCTAAAGGAAAGATTAGAACATCCCGCCGTAGGGTTAAAGCTCTTTTTTGCCCAGCCTGGCTTAAGTACGGATAATGCGGTAGGGGTAGCTCTTCTGGCCGTTAGGTGTGAGGAGTAAGGGGTGAGGCGTGGTACAAGCATAATCCACTACTTCTAACTTCTTACCCCTCACCCCTTACTAACAAAGAGTATGGTTAGCTTCCTCCACTGCAAAGCGTATAACGTAAGAGATGAGATTAACAAGGGGTAAATGAATGTAATGATAGAACTATGCAATGTAACTAAAAAATATCAAGACGTTTTAGGTAATGAAAAATATGCTCTAAAAGAAATTAATCTTACCATACAGCCCGGGGAATTTATAGGTATTGCCGGTAGAAATGGGTCGGGTAAAACTACCTTGGCTCGCCTCTTAAATGGATTGATATTGCCTAGTGAAGGTCAGGTTTTAGTTAATGGCATGGATACTAAAGAATATAAGCATAAAAAAGATATTAGACGATTGGTGGGAATGGTTTTCCAAAATCCCGACAACCAGATAATAAACCCTATTGTCGAAGAAGAAATAGCTTTTGGACTGGGAAATATCGGGCTGCCCCCATCAGAAGTAGAACCCCGAATCACCTGGGCTTTACAAGTAGTAGGCTTAACTGAATTGCGTTATCATGCTCCTCATCTGCTATCCGGGGGGCAAAAACAAAGGTTAGCCATAGCGGCTGCTTTAGCCATGCATCCTTCTTATTTAGTATTAGATGAACCCACATCTATGCTCGATCCCCAAGGCCGCAATGAATTAATTAAAAGCTTGCAGGAGCTAAACTTAAAACACCAAATTACTATAATTATAATATCCCATGCTATGGAAGAATTAGCGGTAGCCAAACGCCTTCTGGTACTGCATCAAGGCCGGGTACATCTGGATAGTTTACCCTGGGAAGTTTTTACCGCTCAAGAATTTGAACTTATAGGATTAAGTCCTCCCCCTATGGCTAAATTGACGCAAAGTCTAAGGGAAAGGGATTTTAAAATAGATAAAACTATTATTACGTTAGAGCAAATGGTGAATTTTTTATGCCGATAATAGAATTAAAAAACTTAACTCATATATATTTACCTGGTACTCCCTATGAAAAAATAGCCTTAGATAATGTGACTTTATCTATAGAAAAAGGTGATTTGGTAGGAATTGTAGGTCTTAATGGTTCGGGTAAATCTACCCTTATGCAGCATTTAAATGGCTTATTATTACCTACTTCCGGCCAGGCAATAATCTGTGGCCAAGACACGGCCCATAAAAATTACCGTAATGATTTATGGAAGGAAGTCGGATTATTATTTCAGTTCTCCGAACACCAGCTTTTTGAAGTAACTGTGTTCAAAGAGATAGCCTTTGGACTTAAAAATTTAGGCTTAGATAATGATGAAATAGAAGCGCGGGTGTATAAATCCCTTAAGCTAGTCGGCTTAAATCCTGATGAAATAGCGCACCTATCCCCCTTATCCTTAAGTGGAGGCAACCGCCGCCAAGTGGCTTTAGCCTCTATTGTATCCATGCAGCCGGCTATTTTAGTATTAGATGAACCGACGGCCGGTCTGGACCCCCAAAGCTGCGATTATATCATTAATGCTATTAAGGAAATGCAAAAAGAGTATAATACCACGGTAGTTATGGTATCACACCACATTAATGATTTTATTTTAGCGGGAGATAAGATAGCCGTTCTGGATAGGGGCAGGCTAATTGCTTATGGGCCGGCTTATGAATTATTTCAGGATACTTCTAATTTAAATGATTTAATTTTACCCGAACATTTGCAATTGATGGCCCGTTTAAGAAGTAAAGGATATAAAATTAAGCCTGAAACACTTACCTTCGAGCAAGTTACTGAAGAAATAGCCAGGCTTTTAAAGGAGTCCAACCCATGCCAGGAATGATAATAGGGCAATACATAACCGGAGATTCAATAATCCACCGTTTAGATCCACGGACTAAGCTTTTGAGCTGCTTTATTTTAGTTATGGCTACGGCGATGCCCAGTCAGCCTATACCTATTTTGCTTTTTCATCTGGCTTTTATATTATGGGTTATCCATCTTTCCCAAATGGGGATAGCCAGAGTTTTATTCGGGCTAAAGACCTTGAGGATTTTATTCCTGATCATCTTTATATGCCAAATTTTCTTTACTGGTGGCCACCCCATCCTAAGCGCAGCAGGAATTACTATAACTATAGAAGGGGTAAACCTGGCTATATCTACCTTTTTGCGCTTAGCCGTGATTTTTTTAACGGGCAGTCTGCTTACTATGACTACGTCAACTTTAATGTTAGCAGCCGGACTGGAATGGCTTTTATCTCCTTTATCCCGGTTGCGCTTTCCCGTCCACCAGTTTGCCATGATAATTAATATTTCCCTGCGTTTCATCCCTACTATTTTAGAAGAAGCTGATATTATAAGACGGGCCCAAAAATCCAGGGGAGCCAGCTTTGATTCCGGCCCCTTATTTACCCGTTTGCAAAACAGTCTGGCTATACTAATTCCGGTTTTAGCCGCTTCCATGCAAAGGGCGAATGATCTGGCCTTAGCCATGGAAAGCCGGGGTTATACCGGGGATAGTTTTAATTATAGCCGGATAAATATGATGGTATTTAAACGGGAAGATCAAATAACCCTGATAATTATGGCCGGTCTTTTTGCAATAATGCCCATCAGTTACTACTTAAAACTATTAACAATTATCTAGCCTAAGATACCCTTATTAGGTTAGAATTTATAAAAACGTGAGATGTAATTCGTAAGGCGTAAGGGGTTAGGGGTGAGGCGTGGTGCGTGGTCAGTAATAACCCCTCACTCCTTACTCCTCACCCCTTACTAATTAGGAAAGTGGTATTACTAAAATGAATGATTTTATTACAGTTGGTGAACTAAATAATTATATTGAAAATCTGCTCAGGCAAGATATATTTTTACACAATTTTTGGCTGAAAGGTGAAATATCCGGCTTTAAGCTATATCGCCAATCCGGGCATATGTATTTTACTTTAAAGGATGAGGAAGGCCAAGTAAGTTGTGTAATGTTTAAAAGCCGCAACCGTCAGCTTGATTTTGTGCCTGAAGATGGGCAAGAGGTGTTAGTGCGGGGATCTGCTTCTTTATTTGCCCAGCAAGGGAAATATCAGGTTTATGTAGAAGAAATGCAGCCTTACGGCTTAGGAGGGCTGTTTTTATATTTAGAACAATTAAAAGCCCGTTTGACGGAAAGCGGTTATTTTGATTTAGATAGAAAAAAAGCCCTCCCTAAAATTGTAAATCGGGTAGGGGTAGTAACCTCCCAAGATGGTGCAGCTTTCCGTGATATTGTAAGGGTAATAAAAGGCCGACATGCCGGGGTAGAAATAATATTAGCCCATAGTACTGTGCAAGGTGATGAGGCCCCGGGTGAAATTGCTAAAGGGATAAGATTGCTGAATAGCTACGGGCAAGTAGAAGTAATAATTGTAGGCCGGGGGGGAGGTTCTTTAGAAGATTTAATGGCTTTTAACAGTGAAGAAGTTGTGAAAGCCATTTACGAATCTCATATTCCAATTATATCAGCAGTAGGCCATGAAATAGATTTCAGTCTGGCTGATTTGGCCGCCGATATAAGGGCCGCCACCCCTACTCAAGCAGGTCAATTGGCTGTACCGGAAATAGCTTTATTAGAAAAAGAAATAATGAGTTACCGGGAAAGACTATTAGCTTCTATGACTAGATATATTAATTACCGCGGTGAACAGCTGGATAGTATAATGATGCGGAAGGTATGGCAAAATCCGGCTATACTAGTGGAACAGCGGGAAGAAAAGTTAGCCCAGATTAAAAATGATTTATCTAAGGCTATAATTAATAATATAGATAAAAAAGCCAGCCAGTTTTCAGTATTATTATCTACCTTGGATGCGCTCAGTCCCTTAAAAGTAATGCAAAGAGGTTATGCATTATTGCGCAGTGAGGATAAATTAATACGCTCTATTGATGATGCTGATATAGGAAGTGAAGCCTTAGTTCAGGTACAAGATGGAAAATTTAGGGTAGTTATCACGGATAAGGAGAAGATAAATAATGGAAGCTTATAAATTTGAATCAGCCTTAAAAAGACTGGAAGATATCGTAGGCTTAATTGAATCAGGTAAGTTAGACTTGGATGATTCCTTAAAATTATTTGAGGAAGGTATGAAGTTATCAGTATACTGTCAGAAAGAACTAAAAAAAGCTGATGCTAAAATTAAACATCTGCTGATTGATGAAACTAGCGGAGAATTCAACTTAATTGATATTGACGGATAGACCCTAGGAAGGCAGAGCTTTTGGTTCATAATTAATAGGTACTTGCAACACTTTCCCCATGTATGAAGGAGAATAATTAATGAATTTACAAAATTTTGGGCATGAACTTAATGTAAGAAAAAAGATGGTGGAAGATAATCTGGAGAAATATGTGATTTTAGAGGCATATCCTCCCATTATTCATGAAGCTATGCATTATGCTATTTTTAATGGCGGCAAAAGAATTAGACCGATAATGGTTTTAGAAGGAGCGGTTTTAGCGGGAGCACGGCCGGAAACGGTAATGCCTACCGCTTGTGCTATAGAATTGATTCATTCTTACTCTCTGGTCCATGATGATTTACCGGCTATGGATGATGATGATACCAGAAGAGGTAAGCCTACTTGTCATATTAAGTTTGGCGAGGACATAGCCATTTTAACCGGTGATGCCTTGCTTACTTTAGCTTTTGAATTAATAGCTAGTAACGCCGAAATCCCCGGTATAGAATACCGGAATGTAGTTAAAGCTATTAAGGTAATAGCCAAAGCCGCCGGAAGTCAGGGGATGATAGGCGGCCAAGTTATTGACTTGCAATCCGAAGGCCAATCTATTGATTATGAAACCTTAAAGACTCTACATAGCTTGAAGACCGGCCAGTTGTTTCAGGCTTCAATAGTGGCGGGAGCCATTTTGGGTGGTATGAGTGAGGCCGCGATTAGTAAATTAAATAGTTATGCTTACCATTTTGGGTTAGCTTTTCAAATAACTGATGATATTCTGGATGTTAAGGGAGATGCTGAGGTTATTGGCAAGCCGGTAGGCAGTGATGAAAAAAATAATAAAACGACTTATCCCCGTCTGTTTGGTCTGGATAAATCATTGGAATTAGCTCAGGTTAATGTAACAACTTGCCTCGAAAATCTTAGAGAATTTGGCTCAGAAGCAGATTTCTTAAAAAATCTGGCTTTATTCACTTTACAGAGAAATAACTGATAATAGTAAGTACAGGTATAACTATATATAATTATCTATATAGAATAGTTTTTGAATTTTGATTATGGCAAGGAAAGCTATGCTTTCCTACATTAACTAGCAACTAATAATTAAAAAATTAAGAATTATCCTTAAAATTTATGCTATAATTACTTTCTGATCAGGATGCTGGCAGAAGGTTGCAGTATTCTAGTCAACACTATTGATGTCGAAGACGGGCCTAAAAATCCGTTAAGGGCACATCGATGAAGCTTCTGGTATCGGCTTTTGACGCCCAGTTAGGGGTCGTTGCTGGGAGTTAAGAATAATGGGGCAATCCGCAATGGCATGCGGGCATGACCCCCTTATTCGTGGAGGCTCGCCTCATCTTTGAATGAGACGGGAAAACCTGCATTTGGTTAAAGCTGGGTGCAGTGTAGCCTGCCTTGAGTGGAGGCGGCGAATGAGCTTAATAGGGTTGTAATTTCTCGGCCAAGAAATTATTATCTGCTCTGAAACCGTATTCTGCAAAAGAGGCTAGACATGAATGTGAGTTGTCGAGGAAAACTCCTAGACTGTGTGTAAGTTACACGGTTTATCGGGGATTAAAGTGTGTACTAAGTGGTAATCCAGCCTTACTGGCGGCAACGCAGTAAAGCAGACATAAAGGGAAACCGCCCATTTGGCGACATTTGGGAGATTTGCTGGGAAAACCTGCTGGACCTAAGTCGCAGCGTTTACTCGATAAACAACCTTTTGCCAGAACCGTATAATCTAAGGAGATATAGCAGTTTTGTTTAGCTATATAAAAAAGGAAAATTTAATAGCCGGATCTTTAGTAGCCTTTTTAACATTTTTCATTGCTTTATTAGTAAGTCTAGGATCAGAAGCGCTGATGAAAGCAGTAGATAGTGTTTTATTGGCTATTATTTTATTACTATGTATAATACTTTTAGGAATCTTTTTTGATATCATAGGAACTGCTGCTGCTGCTTCACAATTGCCGCCTTTTAATGCAAAGGCGGCAAAAAAATTATCTGGAGCTAAACAAGCAGTTAAAATTTCCCGTAATGCGGATATTGTAGCTAATTTTTGCAATGATGTAATTGGTGATGTGGCCGGAACTTTAAGTGGTGCTATTGGAGCCAGTGTAGTTTTAAGTTTAAGAAGTATATTGCCTTTTATGGATTTAGTTCTGGCTAGTGCAGTTATGACCAGTTTAATTGCTGCCCTTACCGTGGGGGGCAAAGCTATAGGAAAAAGTTTTGCCATAAATAATGCTAATAAAATTATCTTAAAAGTAGGAATTACTTTAAGCTGGTTGGAAAAGATTACAGGTAAAGAATTGTTTGAGAATAGAAGGTGAACAAATGTATGAAATATTAGATGCGATTAAGTCACCCGAGGATTTGAAAGGCTTAAATCTTAATAAGTTAAATAAGCTGGCCAGTGAAATAAGACATTTACTAATTGAAAGTGTTTCGCAATGTGGCGGACATTTAGCGGCCAATTTGGGTGTTGTAGAGCTGACCCTAGCTTTACATAATGTTTTTGATTCACCTCAAGATAAAATAATTTGGGATGTGGGGCATCAAAGTTATGTACATAAGATTTTAACCGGCCGCCAGGAAAAGATGAATACTTTAAGGCAATATGGGGGGCTAAGCGGTTTTCCCAAGTATGAAGAATCTCCCCATGATGCTTTTGATACCGGACATAGCAGTACATCTATATCGGCTGCTTTAGGCTATTCCTTAGCCCGTGATATTAAGGGCGAAAAACATTCAGTTATTGCTGTGATAGGTGATGGAGCTTTAACCGGAGGTATAGCTTTTGAAGCCTTGAATCATGCCGGACATGCCGGCAGTGATTTAATTGTAATCCTCAATGATAATGAAATGTCTATATCTAAGAATGTGGGAGCTATGTCAAGTTATTTAAACCGCTTGCGTACTGATCCTTCTTATTCCCGGACTAAAGAAGATATTGAACAAGTATTGCATAAAATACCCGGAATTGGCCCTAATATTGCCCGGGCCGCAGGCCGGGTAAAAGATACCGTGAAATATATAATGGTGCCGGGAATTCTATTTGAAGAGCTGGGTTTTACTTATATTGGGCCAGTTAATGGTCATAACCTGGAAGAGCTTACTATAGTTTTGGCTAACGCTAAAAAGATGAAAGGGCCTATTCTACTCCATACTATAACCGAAAAAGGGAGAGGCTATGAGCCGGCCCGCCGCAATCCTGATATTTTCCATGGGATCGGTCCCTTTGATATTGGGACAGGCAGCCCCATTAAAAAGTCTATAAAAACTTATACGGAACTGTTTGGGGAATTTTTAGTGCAAAAAGCCAGCGAAGATGAAAAAGTAGTAGCTATAACTGCAGCAATGACTAGCGGGACTGGTTTAACCGAGTTTTCGCAAAAGTTTCCCAAACGTTTCTTTGATGTAGGAATTTGTGAACAGCATGCGGTGACTATGGCGGCGGCTATGGCCCGGGGAGGATTAAAGCCGGTGGTGGCTATATATTCTACTTTTCTGCAAAGAGCTTATGATCAGCTCATCCATGATGTAGCCTTGCAAAACCTTCCGGTTATTTTCGTTCTGGACCGGGCCGGTTTAGTCGGTGAAGACGGACCTACCCATCATGGAGTTTTTGATATCTCCTACTTAAGAAGTATTCCTAACTTTACGGTAATGGCTCCTGCTGATGAAAATGAATTATTAGATATGCTCCATACCTCATTCTATATTAAGGGTCCGGTAGCCATAAGATGGCCCCGGGGAGTAGGAGAAGGGGTTAACCTTAATAAGGAACGTTCCCTAATAAATATTGGCCAAGCTCGGTACCTGCAAGCAGGTCATGATTTAGCCCTAATTGCTATAGGCCGGGGCACGTCTATAGCCACAGAAGCAGCCCGAATTCTTCGCCAGGAAGGTATATTGGCCACCGTAGTTGATGCCCGGTTTATTAAACCGCTAGATACTAAAGGATTGCTGGAGGTTTGCTCTAAGTCCAAGTATGTAGTTACTATTGAAGATAACATATTGTCAGGTGGATTTGGCAGCGGCTTAGCTGAGTTACTGGCAGATAATAATGTTAAGATAAAGATGCTCAGGGTAGGAATACCGGATGAATTTATAGAACATGGTAAAGTAGACCAGCTTTTTGACTTGTTAGGCATGGATGCTGAATCTATAGTAGAATCTATCGGCACCAGATGGCCTAAATTAATTAAAAATAATGGGTGGGAGTTGCTAAAGTTTGGGAAAAACTAGGCTTGATAGTGAAATATTCAGGCGGGGTTTAGCTGCGAGCCGTGAAAAAGCTAAAGCTCTGGTTATAGCAGGAGAAGTTAAGGTCAATGGAGTAAAGATAGATAAGCCTGGTACCGGTGTTGACGAAAGTGCAGAAATACACGTGAATGCTGCTCCCCCATATGTTAGCCGGGGAGGCTATAAATTAGAACAGGCAATTAAGGATTTTAAGATAGATTTTACCGGTAAGGTGGTTATGGATGTGGGAGCATCTACCGGCGGATATACCGATTGCGCTTTACAAAATGGAGCCGTTAAAGTATATGCCATAGATGTAGGATATGGCCAGCTTGATTGGAAATTGCGAAGTGACCCTAGGGTAATTAATCTGGAGCGCACTAATATCAGGTATTTTACGTTAGAAAATCAGGAAGAAAAAGTTGATATCATTACTATTGATGTATCTTTTATATCTACGGCCAAAGTTTTTCCGGTTGTGGCAGGTTTTATTAAAGACGAAGGCGTAATTATATCATTAATAAAACCACAGTTTGAAGCAGGAAAAGATAAAGTGGGCAAGAAAGGAGTAGTAAGAAGCTCTGATGTTCACCGGGAAGTGATTCTAGCTAGTATAGAAAATGCTAAAAGTTCAGGACTCCAATGTGTAGGAGTAACATATTCACCTATAACCGGACCTCAAGGTAATATAGAATACTTTTTATGTTTGCAAAAAAATGGCGAGCCTTTGGAACTGCTGGCAGAACAAGTGGAAAAGGTCGTTTTTAATGCACATAAAGATCTTGGAGGGTAGTATTGTGAAAGTACTCTTAGTTAACAACCGTTACAAAGAAAGTACTGAAATAATGGCCAGGGACATAGCTAGTTCCCTGACTAAAAGAAAAATTGAAGTAGAGATTGATGACGGCTCCACTAAAGATAAGTTTAACAATATGGATTTAGTTGTAGTCTTAGGCGGAGATGGAACCATACTAAGAGCTGCCAGGCAATATGCCCATAAGGGTGTTCCTATCCTAGGGGTTAATATGGGTACAGTGGGTTTTCTAAGCAATATAGAAGTAATTGAGTTCTACCAATATCTGGAACGAATTATACATGGTGACTATGTTCTGGATCAGAGAATGATGTTGGAAGTTATAATTTACAGTAATAATCAAGCTATAGAAAAATTTTATTGTTTGAATGAGGTGGTAGTAAAATCTAAAGCCCAACGTATGGTCAGTATCAATGTTGATATCGGCGGTGAAAGGCTAAGCCACTATAAAGGGGACGGATTATTAGTAGCAACACCGACTGGTTCTACGGCCTATTCCTTATCTTGCGGAGGCCCTATTGCCGATCCTGACTTAGAAGCTTTTATCGTAACTCCCATAGCCTCGCATATTATTACTAAAAGACCACTAGTAATATCACCGGACAAAAATATTATCTTATCTGACCTTACCCCGGGAGAAGCTTTAATTTTTATAGATGGACAAATTAAACTGGATATGGAAGAAAACTTTAAGATAAATATTAAAAAAGCCTATCATAAACTTGCCTTAGTAGATTTAAAAAATAAGCCTTTTTTTTCGGGCGCCGATGCCAGACTTAGAAAAAATGAGGTTTTAATAAATTGAAGACTCCATTTTTGAGAAATGCGGTTACGGTATCTCACCTTTTAATGGAGGGTCATATAAAAGCAGGAAATATAGCTTTAGATGCTACCTGTGGCAAAGGGAATGACACCTTGTTCTTAGCCGGTCTGGTTGGCGATCGGGGCCAGGTTTATGGTTTTGATTTACAAGCAGAAGCTATAGAACATACTAAGCAGAAATTAATGCAAAATAATTTACTAAATAGGGTAAAATTAATCAACGACTCTCATGAGAATTTAAACCTATATATTAACCAGCCTATTGATGCGGCTATGTTTAACCTGGGATTTTTACCCGGGGCAGAATCTAAATTAGTAACCTTGCCTCATACCACCTTAAAAGCAGTGCAACAGGTATTAACTATGTTAAACCACGGTGGCCTTATAACTATAGTATTTTATCCAGGACATAGAGGAGGACAAGAGGAACTAAATATAGTAAAAGATTATTTAATTAGTTTACCCCAAGCTAGTTTCGAGGTTAGCCAATTAAGTTTTATAAATCAAATTAATAATCCACCCCAATTAATTGCTATATACAAGCTTTAAGGAGGTGTAGCGTGAAAGCACGCAGACAATTTGCCATAATGGACATAATTTCCAACCAGCGTATTGCTACCCAGGAAGAATTATGTGAAACCCTTAAAAATAATGGGTTTGATATTACCCAAGCTACAGTTTCCCGGGATATTAAAGAATTACAATTAATTAAAGTGCCGGATTCGGCAGGCTATCATTATGCCATGCCCGAAATAACTGCTTTAAAAGGTTCTCAAGAACGCATGATACGGGTTTTTAAAGATTCAGTAATTAACTTTGACTATAGCGGCAACATTATTGTTATTAAAACTATGCCTGGGGCAGCCCAGTCGGTAGCCTCTCTTATCGATACTGCCGAGCAGCCTCATATTTTAGGCAGTGTGGCCGGAGATGATACTATATTTATAGTAGTTAAACCGGTAGATGCTGCCGAAAAAGTGGTCCAGGAATTTAACCGGATGATATATAATAGCTAATCCACTTATAAGAGGGGATTTTATGTTACAGGAAATATATATTAGTAATTTCGTATTAATAGATGAACTGCGACTCCAGTTTAACCAGGGGTTAAATGTTTTAACCGGTGAAACCGGGGCAGGTAAATCAATAATTATAGATGCCTTAGGCTTAGTAGTGGGGGAACGGCTTAAAAATGATATGATAAGGGATACCCAAAAAAAAGCCGTAATAGAGGCAGTTTTTGCTGTCACTGACCATAGCCGGGTGTGCAGTTTTTTAGAGGATAATGGGTTTTTAGATGAGGAAGATGAAGATAAGGTTATTATCATCACCCGGGAAATATTATCTAATGGGCGCAGTCTGGCCCGGGTCAACGGAAGAAATATTAATATAGGCACTCTTAAGGAGTTAGCCGGCTTTTTGCTGGATATGCATTTGCAGCATGACCATTTATCCATACTTAAAACGGAAAATTATTTAGAATATGTAGACAGCTTTGCACCCGAGGCCGATAATTTATTGACTAGTATTAAAGATTTATATAACTCTATAAAACAAGTGAGCCATCAGTTACAAGAATTACAGGCTAATGAGAATGATAAATTACAAAGGATAGACTTTTTAAATTACCAAGTAAATGAAATTAAAAAAGCTAACCTGGTTTCCGGGGAAGAAGAGGAGCTTATACTTTTGGCTACCCGGATCAGAAATGCCGAAAAGCTAGTCATCACTTCCACTAAGGTTTTAGCAGCCTTATATGCCAGTGACCAGGACTTAAGTGCCTATGACCAAATCTCCTGTGCGATTGAGGCTATAAATGACACAGAAGATGAGCATTTGCAATCATTTTTATCCACTCTGGAAGATATGTATTATAATTTGCAAGACATTGCTAACGATATATCAGGATTTCGTAATTCACTAGATTTTGAACCGAACCTTTTAGAAGAAACAGAAGACCGTCTTCATGAAATCAGCAAGCTTAAATCTAAATATGGAGCTAGTATCAGCGAGATCATCAGTTATTATGATAAGGCTTTAGCCGAGCTGGAAGCTTTGGAAAATAGCGGGACTAAACAAAATGAATTAGCTAGTCAGCTTAAGGTTTTATATCAGGAATATAATGAAATAGCTAAAGAATTGACCGAAAAAAGAAAAAAGGCCGCTTTAATTCTGGAGAAGAATGTTAATGAAGAATTAATGCAACTAAATATGCCTAATTTAAAATTTGCGGTAGAAGTGAAACCTGTAGATAAACCTGGTATTAACGGCTTAGATGATATAGAATTTTTATTTTCTCCTAATCCGGGTGAACCCTTAAAACCATTATCCCGAATAGCTTCAGGCGGGGAAATATCACGTTTTATTTTAGCGTTAAAAAAATCCTTAACCGAGGTTTATAATGTACCTACCTTTATTTTTGATGAAATTGATGTAGGAGTAGGGGGAACTTCCTTAGCAGCTATGGCCAAAAAATTAAGTGAATTAGCTAAAAACCATCAGGTTATATTAGTTACCCATTCCCCGCAAGTGGCCAGCTATGCTAATACCCATTTTTTAATTGAAAAACAGGTGAAAAATAACCAGACCTTTACTTATGTTAAACAACTTAATTACCATGACAAAATTAAAGAATTAGCCCGGATGCTAGGGGGAGAAAACTATACTGAAATAACCCTGCAACATGCGGGAGAAATGCTGGATAAAGCCATATTGGGGTAAATTTCATTTGAACCCGGTTTTAAAAAAATATAAATAGTAAAGGGGAAAGCTAAGGCTTCCCCTTTACTATTTAAAATAATAAATTAATTAAAAACATAAGATGTATCAATGTGATTAATAACAATTCACCGTAATTAGGGTTTGAATAAAAAAGGCGGCTGAAGTGACCGGGCTTCTATAGTATCAGCGGCTATAGTTAATATAGCAGGATTATGCAAATACCACATAGAATATGGAATTTAACATAACTTAATATGGTTGGCGGCTTATAATAGAGGGGGAAAATAAATGGTAGATATCGCATTGTTAGCTAAGCTGGGAGGAGTTAGAACCTACCATACTGATGAAAATATTTTTAATGCCGGAGATTGTGGCCGGGAGATGTTCATAATCCTGAAAGGCAAAGTAGGTGTGTATATTATTTCTATTGACGGTTTTCCGATTAAGGTAGCCGAACTTTGCGCAGGAGACTTTTTCGGAGAGATGTCACTCTTGGAAGGTATGCCCCGCAGTGCTAATATCGAAGCTTTAGAAGATACTATTGTCCTGGTTATCGATGAAAACAATTTTGAAAAGGTTATTGCCCAGCAGCCGAGCCTGGCTTATCGCATTATGAAGGGTATGAGCAATCGCCTGCGTAAGCAGAATGAAGAAATTTGCCAACTTAGACCCGGGGAAGCTTGCCAATCAACTGCTGAAGCAAAGCCGGCCGTGCAGATTCTGGATAACTCTATTTTCCCGCCGAATCATAAGAACTATTCTTTGACTGCTGCACCTGATGATGAGCTACTTCTATTTGACCGGGAGGTACAATGCCCGGTTTGTGAAGAAAGCTTTAAGGTTCAAAGTATCCGTTCTTCCAAACTGCGGCTGAATAAGGTAGAAAATGATATGCGCCAGCGTTTCGCAGGTTTTGAACCTCTATGGTATCTGATTTGGGTTTGCCCTCATTGCTATTATGCCAATTTTAATTTTGAATTTAAGCAAGTGTCGGCTATTCATAGGAAAAAATTACTGGAACATGCTAAAGACTTGCAAAATAAAGTGAAAATACAGTTCAGCACTCCCCGTAAAATAGATGAGGTGTTTGTCAGTTATTATCTTATGCTGCAATCCCTGCAGATAGCTAATAATGATCCGGCTGCTCCGGCCAAAGTATGGCTGCGCCTTTCCTGGTTATATAACGACGTCCAGGATGAGGAAATGTTTAAATTTGCCTCCCAAAAGGCTTTGGATATGTTTAAAGATTCGTATTATAATGGCTGCCGGGATTCATCGGTGGAACAGGAACAACGTCTTTCCATGCTCATAGGGGAGCTAAGCTTAAGAATGGGTGAGGAGACTGAAGCTATTAAGTTCTTCCGGGGTGCTTTAGTGCGCAAAGGCGGAGGCAATAATAATATTAATCGCCAGGCCGAAGATAGAATTGCAGAGTTACGGAGCCATATGCAAGCCTCCGCAGATGAGAATTAGAGAAAGCCGATAAACGTAATTTAATTTAAAATTTAAAAAACTCCTGCAAGGGAGTTTTTTGTACTATCAGAAAGTATAATAATTTAATGGTGATAGTATAAGAAAAACTAGGTCTTTCGCCTGCGTCTGAGGACTTGGCGCAAGTCAAGTTTTTCTAATTAAGTATACTTTCACTTCCCCGCGGAGACAATAGTTAATATCAAGTCTTCGGGGAGTGAAAAAATTGCGCAAATTTAGACCTTATATTGGTATAATCCTTAGTATTCTTTTTGTGGCCCTTTGTTGTACCACCCAAGTTAAAACTTTGCTTAGCCTTCCCGATAGCCAACGCTTAGTAGTGGGTGAGACTAGCAGTATTTCCTTTAAATTGCCGGCCGCTTTAGATGAAAAACTGCAAATGCTGGTTATGGAGCCTGCGCAAAGTGTATTTGCCAGTCCGGAAGATCCTACTATATCTATTACCAAAAGTGTAGATGGATATGAAATTGCCGCTTTAAAACCCGGAAAAGTAGATGTCCAGCTTAAACTTTTAGGTTATATACCGATTAAATCGATTGCCATTGAATCTGTCCCTACCCACCGGGTAGTTTTGGGAGGACACTCCATTGGAGTAGTACTGCAATCACGGGGAATTATGGTAGTTGGTTTTGCCCCGGTTATAGGAAGTGATGGGCAAAAACATTATCCGGCTAAAGACCAGGGGGTGGAAATAGGCGATTTGATAATGAAAACCGCTAATAAAGAGGTGGCCACCGAAAACGATTTAGCCCGCATAATTGATGAGCATCAAGAAAAAGCCCTGGATTTAACTATAAAAAGACGGGGTAAAATTATTAACTTAAATGTTAAGCCCCAGTTTTGTCCGGAAACCCAGAGAAACCGCATTGGATTATATGTCCGGGATGGAGTAGTTGGAGTAGGCACTATGAGCTTTTGGAATCCCAGCACTAAAGAATATGCTGCCTTAGGTCATATAATTATGGATGCTGATACTAAACAAGGTATTGATGTGCTTAAAGGGAAAATAGTTTCTGCCTCTATTCAAACTATAAAACCAGGCAAGCCGGGCAAACCGGGCGAAAAAATCGGCATATTTAATAGTCAAGGCAGTGTGGAAGGAAATATCAGCAAAAATACGTACTTTGGCATTTATGGAACTACGGATAATGATATAGCTAACCCCATGGTTGATTATACTATGGAAGTAGGCTATGCTCATCAGGTTCAAGTGGGAAAAGCGGAAATTTATACGGTAGTCAACGGTGATGATATAGAACGTTTTGAAATTGAAATTGAAAATGTCTATCCGGAAAGGGAAAATGGCAAAGGCATGGTATTGAAGGTTACTGATCCCCGGCTCTTGGGTTTAACCGGTGGTATCATTCAGGGCATGAGCGGCAGTCCTATTGTACAAAATTCCCGTATTATTGGAGCTGTTACCCATGTTTTTTTAAATGATCCCGAACGAGGTTATGGGATATTTATGGACAATATGCTGTCGGAATTACCATCTGCAAGTGCAGCATCAATAAAAGTTTCGACAAATTAATTTTGTGAATTCTTAGCAAAATTGGGTATGCAGATAATATGAGTGATTTTTCCCCCTAAAAATATATCTGATTGTTTGTATCATCTTGTTAATGTCTGGAACATTATTGGGTAATTTGATAGAAAAAAAAAGCAGGAAATTCTTGGGGAACAGTCGAAAAGGGTTAATAAATCAGACATTATCAATGGTGAGGGGGACAAACTTATATGTTAGCTGATACCAACGAAATAAAAGTATTAATAGCGGATGATAACCGAGAGTTTTGTGGAATACTGCAAGATTATTTTACAAATGAACCCGATTTCGAGCTAGTCAATGTATGTACGAATGGGATGGAAGTATTGGAAATTTTAGAAAAACAAGAAGTTGAAGTACTTATACTCGATTTAATCATGCCTTATATGGACGGAATTGGAGTATTAGAAAAAGTCAGCCAGCTAAATTTAAAAACTAATCCTAAAATTATAATTTTAACTGCTTTTGGCCAGGAAAATATTACCCAAAAAGCGGTGCAATTAGGGGCGGATTATTACATTTTGAAACCTTTTAACTTAAATGTTTTAGGGGATAGAGTGAGGCAGGTAGCCCGGGATGTCAGACCTAAGGTGGAACCTAGGGTGGCCGTAACTTCCATTGCGATGACTGCACCTATACCCAAAGATCTGGAAGTAGAAGTTACTAAAGTTATCCATGAAATTGGAGTCCCCGCCCATGTTAAAGGATATCAGTACTTACGGGATGCCATAATATTAGTAATTGAAGAAATAAACTATTTGGGAGCAGTTACTAAAGAACTATATCCAACCATAGCTCAGAAATATGACACTACTCCCAGCCGAGTAGAAAGAGCCATAAGACACGCGATAGAGCTGGCTTGGGATAGGGGCGATCTGGATAAAATAAATAAGTTCTTCGGCTATACCATTAGCGGAGAAAAAGGGAAACCTACTAATTCTGAATTTATTGCTATAATTGCGGATAAGTTAAGATTAGAAAACAAAGTTAGTTAAGTTATTATACTTATCTATAGTAAAAAAACAACCGCCTGCAAGATTCAGGCGGTTGTTACTATATATATTGATAATAGCTTAAAATTACAGCAAGTGCTATTATAGAGTTCGTTAAGAAAAATATGTTTCTTTAACTGTTGAGGTGTAATAAAATGCATATAAAAGGCAGGTCCCGCCTGGATAAACGAACTAAAAATTTAGTTAAAAGACTTAAGAAAAACGATATAGCTATTATTAACCATGATGATATTGATGAAGTTGCTGCAAATTCTATTATTGACATAAAACCGCAATTAGTCATAAATGCTCAACCTTCAATTACGGGTAAATATCCGGCCAAAGGGGTTTACAAAATTTTAAAAGCAGGTATACCGGTTTTAGATGAAGTGGGAACCGATATTTTTAGTAAGGTCAAAGAGGGGATTTTGCTGGAAATAAAGGATAACCAAGTCTACTGGGGTACGAAACTGGTAGCCGAAGGTAAAATCCTGACTTTAGAAGATGTTAAGGAAAAACTAAGAGAAGCTAATAATAATATTCAAAGCCAATTAGATGATTTTGTAGAAAATACTTTAGAATATGCCAAAAAAGAAAAGGACATCCTATTAGGTAATATTGAGGTACCCTCTCTAGATACATATATGTTAAACCGGCATGTTTTAATTGTAGTAAGGGGCAGTAGCTATAAAGAAGATTTGAAAACTATAAGCTCCTATATCCAGGAAGAACGTCCAGTTTTAATTGGGGTAGACGGTGGTGCTGATGCCCTTTTAGAATTTGGCTTGATTCCTGATATTATTGTAGGGGATATGGATAGTGTCTCAGATGAAGCTTTACAATGTGGGGCGGAAATAATAGTACATGCTTATGCCAATGGCAATGCACCCGGGATGGAAAGGGTACACGAAATGGGTCTTAAGGCCGAAGCTTTTGCTATGCCTGGAACCAGCGAGGATTTAGCTATGATATTAGCCTGGGAATATGGGGCTAGCCTTATGGTGGCGGTAGGTTCTCATTCTAATATGATTGACTTTCTGGAAAAAGGGCGTAAAGGTATGGGCAGTACCTTTTTAGTACGGCTAAAGGTAGGCTCTATCTTAGTTGACGCCCGAGGAGTTAGTCAGCTTTATCAACAAAGTCTGCAAAGTAAATATTTAATCCAATTATTAATTGCCGCCTTAGTCCCGATTATAATAATATTGTGGGTTTCACCTGCTACTCGTCCATTTTTCCGTTTGATTTGGCTGCAACTACAAATTCTATTTAGCATGTAATGAGGTGTAGTAATGATAGATATAAAATACCATATAGCATCAATAGTTGCTGTTTTTCTGGCTTTAGGATTAGGAATATTGATCGGCAGTACCATCATGGGTGATGATATTTTAGTTGACCAGCAAAAGAAATTACTCGATCGCTTAGAAGAGCAGTTTACTATATTCAAGGATAGGGAGGTCCAGTTAGTACAAGAAAATACTTATAAAGACGAAATTATAGGTAATTATGAAAATTACAGCCAAGCTTTACTGCCCTTTTTAGTTAAAGAGCGGCTGGCCGATGAAAATGTAGCCATAGTAGTTACGGGTAATACTGATATCCCTTCCGGTCTTATTAATACTATTACCATTGCCGGGGCCCAGGTAGTATCTAAAACGGTAGTTTTATCTAATATAAATCTATCTAACCCCGAAATCATAGATAAACTTTTAAATTATTATGATATCCAGGATATTGACGATACCTATGATACCTATGAGGTATTAAGACGTTATATTGCCGGCAGTGTGGCGGCTGTCTTATTAAATCAGGATGATAACGGCATTACTGAATTTATGCAGGAAAATGATTTATTAAGTTTTACCGGTGATTTTAATACTCCTATTACCGGGGTTATCTTAGTAGGGGGGACTAACAGTTTAGATCATTACTTTGCCTCCAGCTTTGATCAAAGTTTAATTGAACACTTAGGCAATAACGGAATCAAAGTATTTGGAGTAGAAAAATCTAAAATAGAGTACTCTTATATGCAAGATTATCAGCAAAATAATATTACTACTATCGATAATATTGATTTAAGCCCCGGTCAAATATCTTTAGTTTTTGCTATGGAAGGAGAGCCGGGTAATTACGGAATAAAGGATACGGCCCAAAAATTTATGCCTTCTTTACCGGTACAATCGTTAGGAAGTGGAACCCGATGAAAACTATAACCATAGTAATACCGGCTTATAATGAAGAAGCCCGCTTAGGTGAAACTTTACAGGCGGTAAATGAGTTAGATAATATAACTAAAATTATAGTAATAAATGACGGCTCTACTGATAAAACCGCCGATACAGCCAGAAAGTATAATGTGGAATTAATTGATTTAGATAAAAACTTAGGTAAAGGGGGAGCTATGAACGCCTCCTTGCCCTATCTGGATACAGATATAATAGTGTTCTTAGATGCAGATTTAGGCAGCAGTGCCCGGGAAGCCGGCAAAATTATTCGGCCCCTCTTGGAGGAAAAAGCTGACTTATCTATAGCAGCTTTTCCACCCCCTACCCGTAAAGGTGGTTTTGGTTTAGTTAAAGGGACTGCGGCTCGGGCTATTAAAAAAGCTGGAGCCATGGAGGTTACGGCCCCTCTAAGTGGACAAAGGGCTATGACTAAAGAGGTGCTTAAGGCCATAACCCCTTTTAGTGAAGCTTATGGAGTAGAATTGGCTATGACTATTAAGGCTTTAAAACAAGGTTTTAAAGTGGTAGAAGTACCAACTATGATGAAACATAATGAAACCGGCCGTGATTTATCAGGATTTTTGCATAGAGGCCAGCAGTTTAAAGATGTATTAAAGGTAATTATTAAGGAAAGAGGGAGGAAGTAAATGCAGCTTATAGTTCCGGCCCTGGTAGGATTAGTGGCTGGGGGTATTTTGGAGTTGATGCTTCTATATTTGTTAATGCCCATGTTAACTGAAGTAGGAGCCCTGCGCAAGAATTATCAGGGTATTGATATTCCTGTAAGTGCAGGAATTAGCCTGCCTATGGCCATGATTATAGTTTTTGGCCTTTTTAGCCTGCTTTCCTGGTATGAGGTTAATTATCATCTTTTCTTATTAGGAGTAATGACTATTTGCTTTCTAGGTTTTATAGATGATGTCTGGGGGCAAAGGGATACTTTAGGCTTTAAAGGGCATTTTGGTCAATTATTTAAAGGCAGATTAACAACCGGGGGACTAAAGGCGCTGGGTGGAGGGCTAATCGCCTTTTTTTTAGCGCTTTTTTTATCAGGCCCTTGGTATGAGGTTATACTTAATACCTTTATAATTGCTCTTTTTACCAATATGCTTAACTTGCTGGATCTAAGACCCGGACGGGCCGGAAAAGGCTTTGTTTTCTTTCTGTTAGTTCTGCTAATCTTAGCTAAAGGTAATATAGACTGGCTGCTGATAACTCCGGTATTAGGGGCATTATTAGCTTATCTTCCCTATGATTTAAAAGCTAAGGTCATGATGGGAGATGCCGGTTCTAATGTTTTAGGCTTGATATTAGGCTATTTATGCATGGTTTATTTACCTATAGCCATACGCATAGGGGTCGTAGTTTTTTTAATTGTGATGCATGTCTACACGGAAAAATACTCCCTTACCCAAACTATAGAGAAAAATTCATTTTTACGGGCCTTGGATAATTGGGGACGGGGCTAGCAGAGAAGAAAGGAGCAGGTGAATTTTATGGTTAATGAAAAACGTTTAATAGATTTATTTGTCCGTTTGGTGGAAATAGATTCTGAATCCAGGTCAGAAGGCAAGTTTAAAGACTACTTAATCAAGGAATTGGCCTCAAGAGGACTAAAAGCTACAGAAGATGAAGCGGCTGTTTTAGTAGGCGGAGACTCGGGGAATTTATTAGTTCGTATCCCTGGAACTATTCAAGCTAAACCTATGCTTTTTTCTGCCCATATGGATACGGTTAGTCCAGGGATGGGCATTAAAGCGGTAGTAGCCGATGGAACCATAAAGAGTCAAGGTGATACTATTTTAGGGGCTGATGATAAAGCAGCTATTGCGGCATTAATAGAAGCATACGATATTTTAAGGGAAAATAAATTAGAATATCCTCCGCTGGAATTTCTTTTTACAGTAGGGGAAGAACAAGGATTAGATGGAGCTAAAGCCTTTGATTTTCAGACTTTAGAAGCCTCCATAGGGTATGTATTAGATGGGGGCGGAGCTCCCGGCACTATTATTATTCAGTCCCCTTGCCAAAATGAAATAGAGTATAGAGTATATGGGAAGGCTGCTCATGTCGGCATCAATCCCGAGGCAGGGGTTAATGCTATTAAACTGGCCGCGCAAGCTTTAGCTAATATGCCTAATGGCCGAATAGATTCGGAGACTACTTGTAATTTGGGCTTAATTACCGGAGGCAAGGCGCGGAATATTGTAGCTGATTATTGTGTAGTTAAAGGGGAAGCCCGCAGTCTTAAGCGCCATAAATTAGATGATTTAACTAAAGAGTTGGCCGATACTTTTAAAACTATTGTAGAAGCTGAGGGCGGCAGAGCCGAGGTTGAAGTCACTTTTCTATATTCCGAAATAAGTCTTAACCCGGAAGATGAGGTAGTAGCTCTGGCAGTTAAAGCAGTTGAAAGTATTGGTATAAAGCCGGTTTTAACCAGTACCGGCGGGGGCAGTGATGCCAGTGTCATTAATGGCCACGGAATTCCCTGTGCTAACCTAGGTATAGGTATGCAAAAGGTGCATACTAATGAGGAATTTATTTTAATCGATGATTTAGTTAATGATGTTAAGTTGGTATTGGGGATTATTGAGGAATATGTGAAAAAGGGCTAACGAAATGTTGAATTCAAATAATATTCGTTAGTTGAATGTATAAATATTTCGTCGCCAGACTTCGCATGGGGTACCCACAGGGCATAACGATGTTCCCTAACGGTCACCACTAAGGACAAAACACCAACTGCTTGGCTCAATAAGAAAGGGGTACACTCCTATTCACATCCTTAATGGTGAACGATAGTGAACATCAGAAGTGCCCGTAGGTACATCCATGTTCAGAGTCGTTCTCACAACCTTAATAGTGAGCGACAGCGAACATCGGGAGTGCCGCTTTTCGGCCCCCGTCCGTGGGGTTCGCCCCCTTTCTTATTGAGCCTTCACAGGGTGTATCCTCCATGCTGCGTCAAACGGCTCCTACACATTTATACATTCAACAAGAATTAAAGCTTTTTGCATCAATACCATAATTAAGAATCAGACATTAAGGGGGTTAGCTTTTGCTTGATATTAAACGGGGCCTGGTAACTGAGGAATTATTTGTCCGTTCCGGTATCGGCGGATATCTGGTTAATATAGATGGTAAAGAGGAAAAGTGCATTGTTTATCCGGGTTTGACCGGGGAAGTTAAAATCGGGGATGAGGTAATGGTAAATACTACTGCAGTGAAATTAGGCTTAGGCAGTGGTGGTTATCATTATATTATGGCTAATTTAAGTCTTAAAAGCCAAGACTTAACTCCTAAAGGACATATCATGAAATTGCGCTACACTCCTATGCAACTAAAAGTGCTCAGTGTGGAAGAAGAAGATAGTCCTTATCATCATGATTTAATAGATGCAGATAGTTTAGAGGGCCTACCGGTATTAGTAGGAACCCTCCATTCCATGTTAGCCCCTTTATGCTTGCAATTAGGAGCTTCTCAACTTAAAATCGCTTATATAATGACCGATGGAGCGGCTCTTCCTATAAAATTCAGTAATACGGTGGATTGGCTTAAGCAGAATAACTTGTTACAGGGCAGTATTACGATTGGTCATGCTTTTGGCGGGGATTTGGAAGCGGTAAATATCTATTCGGGATTATTAGCAGCTAAAAAGGTGTTTAATCCCGATGTAGTAATAGTAACTATGGGGCCAGGGATTGTGGGAACCGGAACTAAATGGGGCTATACCGGGATAGAACAAGGAGACATATTAAATGCGGTTGATACCCTTAAAGGAGTACCAATTTGTGTACCGCGCATAAGTTTTGCGGATAATAGAGACCGGCATATTGGCTTAAGCCATCATACGGTAACAGTTTTATCCCGGGTGTGCCGGGCTAAATCTATAGTTCCTATAGCTAAGATGAGGGAAGACCGCTTAACCCATGTTTTAGAACAATTAAGATTAGCCGGCCTATGGGACCGCTATGATTTTACCCTGGAAGAAGCTGATGATACTTTAGACCTAATGAGAAACAGCAGTCTTAACCTTACCACTATGGGCCGTACCATTGATGAAGATAAGGAGTTTTTCCTTACCCTGGGTGCGGCGGCCTTAACTGCTGCCAGTATTATTAAAGGAAAAAATCTTAATAAACTGGTATTAGCCTAGCTTAATGCAAATGCAATTTAATAAATTCCCGTAAAGTTGTGTCCGGGGGATAATGGGCCAGAATATTTATAATATCTTTTAGTGGGCCAATAATTATAATTTTATTATTTTGTACTACCATATTCATGTTTATCACCTCATGAGCAATATATGAAGATTATGGTAAAAATATGCAGGAGGATTTTAATGGATTTCACGGAGAAAACTATAAGTTCTAAACCGATTTTTGCCGGCCGGATAATAAATGTTAAACTAGATACTGTATTACTGCCGGATGGCCGCCAGAGTACCCGGGAAATTGTGCAGCATGCGGAAGCGGTGGCTATAGTAGCTATAGATGATAAAAATAATATTTACTTAGTTAAACAATACCGCAAACCGGTGGAACAAGCTTTGCTGGAAGTTCCGGCCGGTATACTGGAACCGGGAGAAGACATTTTAGCCTGTGCTCATCGGGAATTAGCGGAAGAAACCGGGTTAAGGGCGAAAAACATGGAAAAAATCTTAAGCTTTTACACGGCTCCCGGATTTACCGATGAGAAAATTCATATTTTCGCCGCTACTAACCTTAGCCCAGGTGAAACTAACTTGGATTTGGATGAATTTGTGGAAACGGTTATGATACCTTTAGAACAAGCCTATAAAATGATTGCGGACGGAGAGATTATTGATGGTAAAAGTATTATAGGCATACAATATGCTTATAATCATATGCGGTAATGAGTTATTTAATTTAAAGATAGCCAAGATAAGAAGGGATAAAAATTGCGTAATATTTATGGTGATTTACATATTCATATTGGATCAGCCTGCCTAAAGCCGGTTAAAATAACGGCCTCCCGTAAATTGACTTTAGATACCATTATATTTCAGGATGCTTTGCGCAAAGGTTTAGATATAGTAGGGGTAGTAGATTGTGCCAGCCCCTTAGTTATTAAAGAACTGGAGGGTATGCTTAATGACGGTCGGCTGAAAGAACATCCCCAGGGAGGTTTTATAGCTTCTAATGGAGTGATGTTAATTGCCGGAGCCGAGGCCGAAACTAAAGAAGGTATTCATGTCATAACTTATCTTCCTGATTTGCCCAGCTTAAAAAAATATCAGAAATTTTTAGGCAGCCGGGTTACTAATCTGGAGCTTTCTACCCAAAGGGCTAATGCCGGTATCATAGAATTTTTGAATTTAGCCTATATATGTGAAGGCATTTTTTGCTTTGCCCATGCTTTTACTCCCCATAAAGGGGTTTATGGCATGTTAACTGATAGGTTGGCTAAAATTTTAGGACGGGATTTATCTCAAGTTAAGGTAATCGAACTAGGGCTTAGCTCGGACTCTAATATGGCTGATACTATTGCAGAAACTAGAGAATTCACTTTTTTATCTAATTCTGATGCTCATTCCTCTGACAATATAGGGCGGGAATATAACTTGCTTAGAGTAGCCGACAAAAGCTTTAAGGAATTAAAACTAGCTTTGTATAATGAAGACGGCCGCAGGGTTATGGCTAATTATGGCATGGACCCTATTATGGGTAAATATCACCGTAGTTTTTGTCCTCATTGTGAAGTTATAATAGAAGAAAAGCCGCCGGTTTTTACCTGTCCTAAGTGTGGTAACTCATCTAACGTGGTCAAAGGAGTTTATGACCGGATTATCGAGATAAGAGATTTTGAGGAAGCCCATCATCCCGTAGGCCGGCCGGTTTATAATTACCGGGTTCCTTTAAAGGAATTGCCCGGTGTAGGTCCTAAGACTTTAAAGAAACTTACGGCCTTTTTTGATAATGAGATTGAGATATTAGAACGGGTTAGTGTAGATGATATAGCCAGACTGATTAGCCCCGATATTGCCATGATGATAAACAAAATGCGGGCGGGTAGATTGCAGATAATACCAGGGGGAGGCGGCTATTATGGTAAGGTCAAAAAAGATAATCGTAACTAGTGATGCCAGCGGGGCCCGAGATGCGGCCCGGGAAGGTATGCTGGTTATGATTGTGGATGTTATTGATATGTCTACTACTTTAGAAAGTGCTTTAGATAGCGGAGCCTATGCCGTTTTAGGGGCCAGTCCTGATTTTACCAGAGCCCCGGTCCAGGTTAACCCGGAAGCAATTGGCCAGGAAGCTGCCCTTCTGGCTAAAGAAATAAATAATAATATAATTATAATATCAGAACCACGGGTGGGGACAGATGAGGAAAGAATAAACCGCTGTCAGAAGGTTATTAAGGGCATTGAAAGTAAAGGCGGAATAATCGAAGCGGTTTTACCCAACATAGGAGCTGAGACTCCTAAATTAGCAGAATTTAAGGACCGGGTAGTAGTGGCGGTTACCGATACCGGCGGAGTAGCTTTTGATGCCGCCTTTGTGGAAAGCCGTCAGGTTATAACTGCTACTGTGGCCAGAACTTTAAAACAAAAAGGGATAGAACCGGCTCTGTCCGCTATTAAACGGGCTGCTAATGTTATCCGGGCAACTGACACCGGAATAGCAGTAGTAGCGGCCAGCCGTAATTCCATGGAAGATGTCCTGGCTGCCCAATTTATAGCAAATTTGTTCTTACGCCCCTGATAGCAAATTTCTCTACCCCTAACCCCTTACAATTTACACTAATGGGAGGAAGTAAAAATGAAACCAGTATATGTAATAGGTCATAAGAACCCGGATATAGATTCCATAGCATCAGCTATTGGTTATAAATCATATAAACAAAGTACTGATGAAGGTATATACATAGCAGCCGCAGCCGGCGATATTAGTGAGGAGGCTAATTTTGTATTAGAAAAGTTTAATTTTGAACCTCCGGTGATACTTAGAAATGTGGGCACTAAGGTAGATGATTTACTGGATGATCAGGCTATTGTCTATGCTACCGTAAATATGACGGTTATGGAAATCGGTAATCTTATGCGCAAACATAACATAAAAACTTTGCCGGTTTTAGATGATAAGCATAAATTTTTAGGCCTATTAACTATAGGTGATTTGGCTATGATTTTTATGGATAGTTTAGGTCGGGGCCGAGATATTGATAAAAGTCCCGAAATATTAGGAGAAATATTAAACTATAAAGTGGCCGATATCATGAGAACCAGAGGATTAACCCTATTTGAAAAGGATGAAACGGTTGAGGAAGTTCGTAAGCATATGCTTGCTACCCGCTTTCGCAATTACCCGGTAGTAGACCATGAAAACCGTTTTTTAGGCATGATATCCCGTTATAACTTACTGGATATGAAACGAAAAAAGATAATCTTAGTTGATCATAATGAAAGACACCAAGCGGTGGAAGGTATTGAACAAGCCGAGGTATTAGAAATAATTGACCATCACCGGGTGGGAGACATTCAGACTATTTCTCCTATCTTTTTCAAAAATGAACCGGTCGGCTCTACTTGTACGTTAGTGGCGGAGATGTTTGAACTAAAAAATATGTTTATTAGCCGGGATTTAGCCGGGCTAATGTTATCCGGTATATTATCGGATACGATGATTTTTAAATCACCTACCACCACTGCCAAAGATACCAGAATTGCCAAGGATTTAAGTCAAATTGCAGGTTTGGATGCTATCAAATGGGGTAAAGAACTATTTGATAGAGGCAGTATTATTGATAAACAATCTGATATTGACTTAGTCAGTCATGATTTAAAAGAATATACCAGCGATGAAACCGTTTTTGCTATATCCCAAATTGAAACCGTTGATTTAACTAGAATTTCCCAGCGTAAGGCGGGCATTAAAAAAACTATGCAAGATATTTGTAATAAAAATAATTATGCTTTTATGTGTTTAATGGTGACGGATATTATTGAGGAAGGTACTCAATTAATAGTAAGCGGAGAAAAGAGTTCCTTAGTAGCTGAAGCCTTTGGCCCTGCATCATCGGATAATACCGTGTTTTTAAAAGGAGTAATGTCCAGGAAAAAACAAGTAGTACCGGTATTATATGAAGTCTTGCGTAAGGCGAATATTATGTAGGAATATCACCTGCTTTACGCCTTAACCGAATTAGTTATTATTTTTAAGCATATGGCAGTTATATCGCATTTTTTTAAAACATATTAGTTTTAATTGCATTTTAGCGTGTTTGTCAGGCTTCTTAAAGTATGCCTATAATATAAACATTGAAAAATTAATATTAATAGTAAACTTTTGGCAGCAGCCATTCTCTTGCTGAATCTTAGTTATTTAAGAACGGGGGAACCACTTTGTTGGGGTGAATCCATAACGGAAGGGTGCCTTATAACCCTAACCCGTCAGCTAACCTCGTAAGCAGGTGTAAGGGGAGAATGGGGATATTTTGCCTTCCGGTAAACTTCTATATAGCTTCTATAATAAAGCTTCAATGATTTCGAAGGCTCCCCACCTCTAATTTTTATTAATTTATTTTTTATTAAATCTTCGTAGGCTTAGCTTATTTATTAGTAATAAGTATATAGTCTGTGCTAACGCAATATTCCTATTAAAAGGGAATTAAGGCGATTTATTGTCATGCCTATAAGAAGGGAATGATTATCTATGGAAAAATTAATAGTAACTAATTTGAGTAAGATTTACGGAAATAATACGGACAAAGCTTTGCAAATGTTGAATGAAGGTGTGAGTAATGAAGAAATTAGGCGCAAGACTAAGCAAGTAGTAGGAGTAAGAGATGTTTCGTTTGTCGTAAATGCAGGAGAAAGCTTTGTGATTATGGGTTTATCCGGTAGTGGTAAATCCACCTTATTAAGGTGCATTAACCAGCTAATTAATGCCACTGCCGGTCAAATATTAATTGACGGACAAGATATTACCAAAATGTCGGGCAAGGAGCTTACTCACGTTAGGCGCAAAAAGATGGGGATGGTTTTTCAAAAATTCGCCCTGCTGCCTAACCGAACCATTGCGGAAAATGTAGCTTTTGGGCTGGAAGTTCAAAATATGCCCCGCATTGAGAGGTATGAAAAATCTCTCCAAGCTTTGGAAATGGTGGGCCTTAAGGGCTGGGAAGAATATTATCCGGAAAATCTTAGCGGCGGAATGCAACAAAGAGTAGGTATTGCCCGGGCCTTAGCCACTAATCCTGATATTTTGCTTATGGATGAGCCTTTTAGTGCTTTGGACCCTTTAATAAGGCAAGATATGCAAGATGAATTGCTGGAGCTACAAAAGAAACTGCAAAAAACTATTATTTTTATAACTCACGATTTGGATGAAGCCTTAAAAGTGGGAGACAGAATTGCCTTAATGAAAGATGCCCAAATAGTACAAATGGGCAATTCGGAAGATATTCTGTTATCTCCGGCTACCGAATATGTAGCCCGATTTGTTGAGAACATAAATCGTTCCAAGGCCTTAACTGCTTCGGCAGTTATGGTTAAACCCCGGACTATAATTTATCCTAAAGACGGACCCCGAGCTGCCCTTCACCAGATGGAAAGGCATGGTATCTCCTCAGTTTTTGTTACCGACCGGTCCGGCCAATTGATAGGGTATGTAAAAGCGGAAAATGCGGCCCGGGTTGCGGAAGAAGGGCAAAGGGTACTAGATGAGGTTATAGAAAAGGATGGACCGGTTACCGGGTTAGATACTAACTTATCTGACTTGTTAGATGTTTTAGCCCATACTAAGATTCCGGTGGCAGTTGTAGATGAAAACCACCATTTAAAAGGAACTTTAGTAAGAGGTTCGGTTATAGCCGGATTAGCTGGGGAAAGGAGAATGACTGATGAATAGTATTCCCAGAATTCCATTAGCCAAATGGACAGATATGGCGATAGATTATTTAACTTTAAATTACCGTGATACTACCAAAGCCATATCTGACTCTTTAGAAAAAATTATTTTAGGACTCCGGGATATTTTGATAGATATCCCTCCTGAGTTGATTATTATCATAATTGCTTTAATTGCCTGGCGTTTGGCGGGAAAGAAGATAGCCTTATTTACCATTGCAGGATTATTTTTTATTTATAATATTGAGCTGTGGAATGCGACTATGGCCACTATAGCCATGGTATTATCCGGGGTATTGTTATGTATTATCATAGGAATTCCTTTAGGAATTTTAGCGGCTAAAAATGAGTCTGCCCATAGAATAATAACGCCTATATTAGATTTTATGCAGACTTTACCCGCCTTTGTTTACTTGCTGCCGGCTATACCGTTTTTTGGTTTAGGAGTAGTACCGGCCGTTATTACCACTTTAATCTTTGCTATGCCTCCGGTTATACGTCTAACTAGTTTAGGAATTAAGCAAGTTCCGGAAGAGCTAATAGAGTTGGGTAAATCATTTGGCTCTACTTTTTTTCAAATGTTGTTTAAGATCGAATTACCTTTAGCCCGGTCTACTATTTTAGCCGGCATAAATCAATGTATAATGCTGTCATTATCCATGGTAGTTATAGCAGCTATGATTGGAGCTAAAGGACTGGGGGGTGTAGTGTGGGAAGCAATACAAACTCTTAATATGGGAATGGGATTTGAAGCAGGAGTCGCAATTGTAATCTTAGCTATAATTTTAGACCGTATAACCCAAAACCTAGGTAAATCCAAGTAAAAAATGAAGGGGAGGATATAGTGTTAAAAAAGAGAAGAAATATTTTATTGCTATCTTTGCTTATACTGGCAGCTTTTACGGTGGCAGGCTGCGGTAGTGGGAGTCCTGCATCTGGAGGTTCCAGTGACAAAGGTAAAGTGAAATTATTATATGTAGAATGGGCTTGTGCCCGGGCTGAGACTTATATTATGGCAGATATTCTGGAAAACATTATGGGATACGAAGTAGAGATGCTGTCTGTAACTGCTGCGGCTATGTTTCAGGGTTTAGCTAATGATGAAGGTGATGCAATATTTACTGCCTGGCTGCCTTTTACTCATAAGAATTATATGGAAAAGGTAGGAGATAAAGTGGAAAACCTGGGTCCTAATTATGAAGGGGCCAAAATCGGTTTAGTAGTCCCTGGTTATGTCGATATAAACTCCATAGAAGAATTAAATGGAGTGAAAGACAAATTTAACGGGAAAATTATCGGGATTGATCCGGGAGCAGGTATTATGCAAGCTTCTAATCAAGCTCTTCATGATTATAATTTAGATTTTGAACTAATGGAAGGTTCTGATGCCACTATGGTGGCCTTGTTAAAACAAGCCATTGCCAACCAGGAATGGATAGTTGTAACCGGATGGAGCCCCCATTGGAAATTTGCCCAATGGGATTTAAAATACCTCGAAGATCCCAAAAAGGCTTATGGTGAAGCCGAGATTATTTATACTGTAACTAGAACCGGACTTAAAGAAGATATGCCGGAAGTCTATGAACTATTTGATAATTTCCACTGGGGAGATGCGGATATAGGTTCAGCGATGGGATTAGCCGAAGAAACCGGTAATAGCAAAACTGCCGCCCGTAAATGGGTAGAGGAGAATCAAGATTTAGTAAAAAGCTGGCTCCCGGAAGCCTATAAATAGAATAGCAATCAAGACAGGGGCGGCGCGGAGACCGCCCCTGTCTGCGCTTACATTTCACGCTTTAAAAATAGTTTATTTTCATGGCGGCCCTTACTTCTTCCATAGTTTCCTGGGCCACGTTTCTGGCTTTTTTGGTACCTTCTATTAATATATCTTTAACCATCGCCGCATCATAGTTTGACCTTCTGATACGCATAGGCTCCAGGAGGTCATTAATCTTAACTGCTAAATTTTTCTTACAGGCTACACAACCGATTTGCCCTTTCCGGCAATCTTCTTCAATTGAGCCTACCTCGGCAGAATTAAAGATTTTATGGTAGGCAAAAACTGTACATACTTCGGGATGACCAGGGTCGGTTTTACGGATACGGGCCGGGTCGGTAACGGCATTGCCTACTTTTTTATTAACCTCTTCCACAGTATCGCTTAGATAAATCGCGTTATTAAGACTTTTGCTCATTTTAGCCTGACCATCCAGACCTATCAGACGGGGAACTTCGCCGATTAAGGCTTCGGGCTCCACTAAGACCGGCTGATAGAGATCATTAAATCTACGCACAATTTTCCGGGCTAATTCTATATGGGGTATTTGGTCCTCGCCTACCGGAACTAAATGAGCCTTGAAAATGGAGATGTCAGCCGCCTGACTAACCGGGTAACCTAGAAAACCATAAGTCATATCGGTAAAACCATGCTGCTTAGCTTCCGTTTTTATAGTGGGATTATGCCGTAAAACATTAACCGAGGTAAACAAGGAATAATACATAGTCAGTTCATGTATTTCCGGAATCATGCTTTGAATAAATATGGTCGATAAATTAGGGTCCAGACCTGCGGCTAAATAATCTAAAGTAATCTGGTGAACATGTTTGTTTAAATCTTCATCTTTTTCCCAATGGGTAGTTAGGGCTTGTACATCCGCAATTATTATATAAGTATCATAATCTGCCTGTAGTTCCACCCGGTTTTTCAGGCTGCCTAAATAATGGCCAAGATGCAGGCTGCCTGTAGGCCTATCTCCGGTCAGAATTCTTTTTTTATTTTTAGTCACAGTTCTTCCTCCTTGGCTATAATAAAGTTAAAATATAATAAAACCTCTATTCCTTTTATGGACAGAGGTTTTGACTCTACCATTATAAAAAAGTTTAAAATGTTTTATAATTTGACTTAATGATGATTTTAAAATACCATTATAAAGCATTAAGTGCAAGCAGTAAGGATTTTAAAAAGATTTTTACCGCGTAAATCTTGCTGACATAATATAACGAAATATAATAATATTGTTATATGTGATATAATGGTTAAGTATCATTAGGCAAAAGTTTAAAGGGGACGTGATGTTATGACAGAGTTAAACAATTACTTATGCTTTAGTTTGCGCCATTGTATGAAAAAGATTGATCGGAATTTAGGAGAAAGTTTAGATAAATACGGGATTAGTATTCCTCAATCCTTTGTGCTCTTTTGTTTATTAGAAGATGATGGGATTACTCTTAAAGAAATTGGTAATCGCACTTTAATTGATAGTTCCTCCATGACCGTCTTGGTAGATAAACTAGAAAAAGAAGGTTTAGTGGAACGCAAACTTGATGCCCAAGATCGCAGGGCTATTCGGGTTTTTATTACCGAGGCCGGAAAATCCATAGCCCAAGAGGCCACTGAGATTGCTAAAGAATTTAATGCCCGGTTATATGATTTGCTGGGTGAAGGAAATCAAAAAGAATTTATTCACGGGATTAAGAACCTGTTAAATGGGCTGGAATAGCTAAGGTTTTTTAGGTGATAAAGCACAGGCTAAGATACAGAAAAAATAAATAAATAAGGTTGCAGCAGCTGTTATACCAGAATCATTAAATAGGATGGCAATAATGGCTGCTATTATTATGCCCTGTAAACCTTGATATAGTTTATTAAAACCGTTTTTAATCTTTATAAGCTTATTACTTGGTTTATAAACAAGTAATGAAATACCGGCTAATAAGGCTAAGAAAATCCAGCCTAAATAGTTATAATTAATTAGGGCTAAGTGCATTTCTAACTTGCGCTTTATTATATCAAGCATACTGCTAAAGCCTTCATTAGCGATAAGATTAATATTTTTTCCTAAATGAGATTGCAGTTCAAAAGGCCGGCCTATATCAATTAATGCTATTAAGTATAGTACTATTCCCGTACCGACTAATATTCCCAATATGTCCAGCAAGGTTAATTCTGACTTGTATAGTACTATTAGGGTATAACCCAGGGCTATACAAGCAGTTATAGTCCCCCCTACGTTTACACCGAAAAGAGGATAAGCAATCAGAAAAACTATTAGAGCGAAAAGAATTTTAACTACTCTAAAGCGCAGGGGAGTAGAAGCCTTATTAAGGTATAAAGTAGCAAAGCTGATGGTAGCCCCTATTAATATACCCATGTACTCATTACCTAGCCCATAGTATCTGGCCCCTCTAATTATTTGATAACTCATAATCGATCGGGATATTAAATCCAAACCTAGCACTAAGTCTAAACAGATGGTAAGAATAGTCATAAAAAGGATAATCATTAGCGGGTTATATTTGGTGATTTTGCTTAAGGCTGTTATTACCATGGTGGTAATTAAGCATAGTATTATAACTGCCCCGATAAAAAGAAATTTATTATATATGGGCAAGAGGGACATAAATAATAATACTAAAGGCAGTGATAATATTAAGGTTAAGAGTCTTTCGGTATATAAGAAAGATTTCAGTTTATATAAAGTAAAGAATAATCCTATGATTAATAAAACTAATAAGCCCATCAAGACGGTTAAAATCAATTTTTGATTAGCATAACTAAAAACCGCTCTTTTATTTAGTTCTTTAAGATAGTTATAAGGACTTACGTGGGAGGATACATAAATGGGATCTTTAACTGAGGAAGTAAAGGAGCTTAATATAGAATTTTTTAAACTAGTAAGCAGTACAATACCTTCCCGGCGGGTTGAATAACTAGTTAAGGTTCCGTTGCTATCTGATTTGATAATTATAATCGGAGTTAACAGGGCATTAGGAATAAGAGAATTACGGGAAGGACTGGGACTGATTACATAGCGGTAGGTTTGGTTACCGGCCAGCCCGTTATCTATTTGCTTAATAGATTTATCAATTTGAGCTAAGATTTGTTTGCGTTGTTGGTTATAATTTGAAGTTGAAAATAAAGCATGCATAGCTTCAAGTCTAGTTAAGTCACCATATTCAACTAAAATTACTTCACTATCCTGAACTGCCTTAGCTTGTTCAAATAATAGATTATAATCCGTCCAATAAAACGATGGGGCGGTATTTTTTTCAATTTGTCCCTGATCAACTATGCCTTTAGAACTCATTAATAATAAAGCTCCCGGCCTATCAACTAAATCAAAACGGTCTGAATTGCCTACTACTGCCGTACTTAAGCCTAAGGAATGCAATGAATCTCCTAGTTGTCCGGGCTTGCCCAGTTTTCTTTGTTCATTATTCCTATGTATAACTTCTATATTGGTAACTACAATATTTTCGGGGTTGGGGAGAAAACCAGTACTGCGAAAAAAAACATCGGCTACTTTTTCGTTATTTACCATGGTATCAGCCTGAAAATTTAATTGGGCACTATTGCTTCCCACTGCAATTTTTCCGGCTGAAATAGTTGCACAAGCATTTTTAACGGTTCTTTCCCCGCCGGTAACCGTATTAAGTAAACCTACCCCGCCTTTTTTTTGCAAGGACCATAGGTAAGGGGTATTTTCTGCATTAATATCATTAAGGCTTAAATTATCAATCATATAAATAATTACCCGGTCAGCCGCATGATTATCAGAGGCAGCAGCTACTGGTGCAATTATCCCTAAGGCGGTTATTAAGATAAATATTCCTATAAAAAGTGTTTTTTTCATATTAGCCCGTTCCTTCAAACTTTTATATTTCGTTCAACCCAATCCATAAACATGAAATAATATAAGTCAAAATTAAAGCAGAAGCAATAACCCCGGTATCATTCACTACAAATATAACTAAGGTAGATACTATTAATATGCGAATCCCCGACATTAAATGGGGAAGTTTTAAAGCCAGCAAAGTTATTTGAGTATTAAGCTTAAACCATAAATAAGTTAAAAGGGCCACAGCTACCAGAAACACTATACTCCAATTAGAGGTATAAACCGTATTGGCTAAAATACCTAGTTTAGTTCTGATAATAGAATAGAATACCTGGTAACCCCCAGTTAGTAAAGAGCTTATGGCTTTACCCGCATGAGATGGATTAGAACTATAAAGAGCATCAAACTGGGCTACACCTATGACTCCTATTATAGCTATTAAACCTACTATGGCTAACTGGCGTAAGTTAATTTTACGGTTAGTAATAAACAAAATGAAAACTCCCACCGTAAATAAGGAAGTAATTAATCCGCCCACATTAGCCCCAAAACCAGGATGTCCTATAGCCGTACTTATAATTAGGAGAAAAAGACCGCCGATTATGGCCCGGGCATATTGAGGGAGCTGGAGACGATATACTAAAAGGGTTATAAAAATAACACTTGATGCTAATAAAATTCCCATAAAGTCATTGCCGACTCCATAGTAACGTCCCCCGGCAATTGCATCAGAGCCTAAAGGCGATATTAGCATTAATTTGGCCCCGGTAAAGCAGTCGATGGTTAAAAGTAATGAAGTCAAGCCGGTAATAAGGAATATCCCATTAATAGGGCTAAAGATAAGATTTATTATTATACCTAATCCCAGGCTGCTGATTAAAGTTATAAACAGCACCGTAACTAGGGAATGATAGCCGGTAAAACTAATAAACATCCACAAAATAGGTATAGATAAGACGGCATTAATTAAAATATTTAAATACCTAAATTTATTATATTTTTTCCAGTTTATCCACAGACCCATAACAAAAACTAACAAAACCAAACTTATAAAAAGAAGATGGAGGGGGCTTCTAGCCGCCCTTAAGTTTTTAAATAGCTCGAGTTCTTTATTTACCATATTAATGCTATTGTTGGCGGTCATTTTAATATTAGTACCATTACTGGCCGAGATAAAATCAGCCTCCAGATAAGAAAATATAGTGGGCAGTATATCCGCATTAGTTATTAATCCGGTGCGGCGGGTAGTAGAAGATGTCACCAGGCCTCCGGGCTGGTTCGGATTATGTATGAGTACAGGAGTAAGACCAAAGTTATTCTCACTTAACATTTCTTTATGAGGGTTAGGACATATTATTAATATCATAGTAGACTCTAAATCCAGATGATAAAGCAGCCGGCCTAAAAATTCATCATTTCTTTCAATAGCCATTTTTCTTTGGTTTAAAACAATTTGATCGGCCGTAGCAAAGCGGCTCATTTCTACCCGGGTAGTATCCCCTAAGTCTATGATAAGCAAATCGGAAAGAGGCAGATAGTTTTTAATGTTTTGTAATAAAGCATCATGGTTAGTTTTTATTCCCCCAGCCATCAGGGAATCATATTCAACCAGGTTGGAGCTTACATCACCTTGAGGAATTATGCCGTTTTCATCCATACCTAAAAGGGCTACATCCCGGTTTAAAGCATCAACCGTATCAGCATTACCTAATACGGTTACGTTAAGCCCATTAGTTCGGGCAATTTTCCCGATTTGACCGGCTTCATAAGAAGGGTTATAAATAAGGGCACTTTTCTTAATATTCTCTGTATATAAATTAACTATTCCTTCCTGAGGAGGTTTAACTCCGGTAAACAAATGATAGAGCTCCCCAGCCGACCAATAAGGCTCATTTTTCTCAAAAACATTAGGCAGATTATTAATCGGTTCCTCGACATTAAAGGATAGTTCAGATCTGTTAATGGTTCCTACCCGGTTACCTACTGCAATTGACATATAGGAACTGGAAGGGTAGCGGTTTTTGGCTCTGATGTTCATTAAGCCGGTACCGCTTTGTTTTACTAATTTATCAAGATTAGGGGTTTTAGCCAGTTCCAGGTCTTGGGTATCAACGTAATCCATAACTAACAATACGGCTTTTTGGTTAGGGGGTTCTGCTGCTATGCTAAGCTCCAAGCTATAAAAGCTAATGATTAACCATACTAATAAGGGTAAAATAAATATTTTCTTCATCATGTAGATCCTCCTAATTCTTAACCTTAACCTGTTTCTATATGCAGGCTTTTATTCCTTTAATGGCGATAAGTATATTAATTATTTTTCCATACTGAGGCTGACGTTACAATATTTATACCGGCCGATAATTTTTTCAATTTAATTTATTATTAAAAAAGAATGCATATTAGTGAATTAATGCATAATATTAAGCATAACATTATAGTTAATGCTATAAATCGATTAGATTACGAATGTTGCTCAAATTTCCTAATATTTGCTGAAAAAAAAGCAGCAATTTATTGACATGTGCGACAATTATGCTAAAATTCTACATGTAACTTTTTTAAAGAAAAATAAAGGAGGTTTGGGAAAACCAATTTAAAAACTGAAGGGAGGCGACATTATTGCAGTCTTTAGGGCGACATATCTTAGCTGAAATGTATGGATGTCCATTCGAGGTGTTGAATGATATCAAAAAAGTAGAGGATATCATGGTCAATGCCGCTTTGGAGGCTGGCGCAGAAGTTAGAGAATTTGTGTTTCACAAATTTAGCCCGCAAGGTGTTAGTGGTGTTGTTGTTATTTCTGAGTCGCACTTGGCGATTCATACTTGGCCAGAACTGGGTTATGCAGCCGTAGATGTATTTACCTGCGGTGAGAAAGTTAACCCATGGGATGCGTGTAACTATTTAGCTGAACTTTTTGGAGCAGATTATGTAAATGCTTCGGAAATTAAGCGGGGAATATTGGAAGGTCAGCATGAACGCTTAGTGGTTAATATCTAGGAGGGATAATATTTTAGTTGACCGACGATGCTGGGTAAAATCCATTTGACAGGTCTTATTACCGAATATGGGGAGTAAGACCTGTTTTTATTTGGTCACAAATATAAATTGATGGCTAAATGTTTGGCTAAATCTATATTTCCACTTATAATGAATGCCAGTTGAGCTTAAATGGCTTAATAAATAGAAAAATAAAGGAAAAAATTATATAAGGCAGGAAAGGCGGATATTCTGTAGAATGTTAGAAGAGGCTTAGTAGAGTTATTATCGAGGAGGACAAGTTTTGAAGAATTTTGTATTTTCCCGGGAACTTAATAAGGAATTAGGTATAATCGATGAAACCCTTAGGGAATCTCTTAATTCTTGGTGGGATGAAATAGAGGTCTTTGCTAATGAATTAGAAGCTGATCCATTATGGAAAAGCATACCGGAATTTGTTTTACTAGCCTATGACTACTTTGAAATAGAACGGGATTTATCAATAAAGATGGCCGTAATCTTTAAAATGGTCTACTTAACTAAACATATACATGGAACTATTAAGGATGATGAGGAAGGCCAGGAATATAACCAGCTTCTGCAGTTTACTATTTTGATTGGTGATTATCTATCCGGCCTGACTATGAGTTTATTATTAAAAAATGGCTGGGGTGAATTAATAGATAGCTTTGCTGATTTAATGATTGATATTAATGAAGGTCTGATTATTAAACATAAAATTGCGCCTGATTCCGGTGAAGCAGTGGAGAAAGCCAGTGCCAGTTTATATAAGACAATTTTTATAACTGCGGCAAGAATAGCCGGGGTTACCAGTAAATCTGAATTAGAAATAGCTAATAGGTTGGGAACGCATGTAGGTATGGTTATGGTCTTGTTATATAGTAATGCTGCGCCTCAGGAAATAAGTAAATATATTATTCAGGCTAACCAGTTATTTATCAGGCTAAGTCAATCGGGGCAAGTAATCCCCGGTAATTTAGAAATGGCTCTAAGAGAGTTAACCGATTTTTCCGGGAATTTAAAGAAAGTAGCCGCTATCTAATTTTAGAATGATTAATTTTGAAGTAAGGCAAAGAGCATAGTTGGCTTACTTCAATTAAGAGTAGAAGAGGAATTGGAACTAATGGAGGGTGAATAAATGGCATACAAGGACTTGCAAGATTTTATTGCGGTTTTAGAAAAAGAAGGGGAACTGAAACGTATAACTACTGAGGTCAGTAGTGAATTGGAAATAACTGAAATTGCGGATAGAGTTAGTAAAGATTATGGTCCGGCCCTGCTGTTTGAGAATGTTAAAGGCTATGAAATGCCGGTTCTTATCAATGCTTATGGCAGCAAAAAACGCATGGCTATGAGCTTGGGAGTAGATAAATTAGATGATGTGGCCGAGGAGATTATAGAATTTCTGCAAATAGCAGATAGTGTTCCTCAATCTATGTTAGATAAAGTAAAGCTATTACCTAAACTGGCTGAGGTTTCTTCTTTTATTCCCCGGGTAGTTAAAAAGGGAGTTTGCCAAGAGGTGGTAGACAATAATCCTTCCCTGGATAAGCTGCCTATTTTAAAATGTTGGCCTGAAGATGCAGGCAAGTTCATTACTTTACCTCAAGTTTATACTAAAGATATAGAGAGCGGAAAACGTAATGTAGGTATGTACCGTTTGCAGGTTTTTGATGCTACCACTACGGGAATGCATTGGCATATGCACCATGATGGAGCCGAGAATTACCGTAAAAATTGTGCATTAGGTAAACCTACGGAAGTGGCCGTAGCTTTAGGGGGAGATCCTAGCATTACTTATGCAGGTACTGCACCTTTGCCTAAAGATATAGATGAATTATTATTTGCCGGTTTTTTAAGAAAGAGACCGGTGGAATTAGTAAAATGTAAAACTATAGATATGGAAGTACCGGCTGATGCCGAGATAGTTATAGAAGGATATGTAGATCCGGTAGAAAGACGAATTGAAGGACCTTTTGGGGATCATACCGGTTATTATTCATTAGCAGATGAATATCCGGTTTTCCATGTAACTTGTATTACCCATCGTAAAAATGCTATCTATCCTACTACTATAGTAGGAAAACCTCCCCAGGAAGATTGTTATATGGCTTTGGCCACTGAACGCATATTTTTGCCTTTACTAAAGTTTCAATTGCCGGAAGTAGTTGATATGCACTTACCTATGGAAGGTGTTTTTCATAATTGTGTTATCGTATCCATAAAGAAATCTTTCCCCGGTCATGCTAAGAAGATCATGAGTTCTTTGTGGGGAATGGGACAAATGATGTTTGCTAAGTTTATAGTGGTAGTTGATGAAGATGTAAATGTCCAAAATGTTTCGGAAGTAATGTGGAAAGTCTTTAATAATGTGGACCCCAGACGGGATACTATGATTGTAGAAGGCCCCCTGGAAGTCCTGGACCATTCCGCACCTATGCCTCTTTATGGTTCTAAAATGGGGTTTGACGCCACCCGCAAATGGCAAAGTGAAGGACATAACCGGGAATGGCCCAAAGATATCGTAATGAGTCCGGAAGTTAAAGCTATGGTGGATAAAAAGTGGAGAGAGTACGGTCTTGACTAAATTAAAGCTTTTTTTGAACATGGTGGACTTTGGACATACTTTATTTGGACTGCCTTTTGCTTACTTAGGTGCATTTTTGGCGGCTGGGGGTATGCCTACTCTGGCCCAGCTAGTTTGGATTACCATAGCCATGGTAAGCGCGAGAACGGCTGCCTTATGTCTAAACCGTATAATTGACCGGCACTATGACCGGGCTAACCCGCGCACGTCGGATTGGGTATTAGCCGCCGGCAAGTTATCAGTAGGGTGGATTTGGTTATTTGTAATCGTATGTTTCGGTATTTTAGTGTATTCAGCCGGCCAGCTTAATGAATTATGTTTACGGCTGGCTCCTTTGGCAGTATTTATTTTATGGGGTTATTCTTATACCAAAAGGTTTACTTGGTGGTGTCATTTAATTTTAGGTATTGCTATAGGAATTGGACCGGTAGGAGCTTGGATAGCTATTACAGGTACTTTTGATTGGCAGCCGATAGTATTAGCCGCCGCGGTTGCTTGTTGGATTGCCGGTTTTGATACTATGTATGCTTGCCAGGACATTGAATTTGACCGTAGTCAAGGTTTGTACTCGATTCCGGCCCGTTTTGGGGAAAAAGGGGCCCTTAGATTTTCATTGGTTTTTCATATTTTTACGGTTATTTTCTTGATTCTTACCGGAATAATATTGCATTTAGGCTTTCTATATTATAGTGGGGTGTTATTTGCCGGGTTAGTACTATTATATGAACATATAATTGTAAAACCTGGTGATTTAAGCAAAGTGGACTTGGCTTCCTTTAAGATTAACCGTTTTGTAGGTCTAATAATTTTCATTACAACGTTAATGGATATTAGGTGGTAAACAAGGGGTAATCTATTAGTATCCGGTGCAATGCCAAATTAAAGTTAAGGTTACAGTTTAAAGGAGGTTTTACTTTGCCCAGAAGATTAGTAGTTGCTTTAACTGGTGCTAGTGGTGTCGTGTACGGGGTCAGACTGGTTCAGGAATTATTAAAGATGGGGTTGGAGGTTCATTTAATTATTAGTGATCCGGCCGGGATTGTGATTAAGCAAGAGCTTAAGTGGGATTTTACTGATTCGGTGGAGGAAACTTTTCGTAAGCATTTGCCGGGGGATAATCTCTTTTTATATCAAAACTCTGATATTGCCGCTCCTATTGCCAGTGGTTCTTTTTTGATTGAAGGAATGGTAGTAATACCTTGTACTATGTCTACCGTATCTAATATTGCTCATGGTACTTCCAAGAATCTATTAGAAAGAGCTGCTGATGTTATCATAAAGGAAAGGAGGCAATTAATTCTGGCACCCCGGGAAACTCCTTTAAGCAGTATTCACTTAAGAAATATGTTGACTCTATCTGATTTGGGGGTTCATATAGTTCCAGCCATGCCAGCCTTTTATAATCACCCTAGGGATATTAATGATATGGTTAATTTTGTGGTAGGCAAAGTTTTGGATGCCTTAAGGATTGAGCACAGTTTGTATGAGCGTTACCAATAATTGATTGGAATTTACTAAGGAATCTTTATATAATATATTTAATTGTTAGTTAAGAGGTAAATATGTCTGAATTTAATCTGTTTAGTCTAGTACAGCCGGAACTTAATCAAGTTGAAAAAGAGCTTAAGCAAAGCATTAATTCTAATATAGATATATTACATGAAGCTTCAATACATTTAATCAATGCCGGAGGAAAACGACTAAGACCTGCTTTTGCTTTATTAGTTGCCCGTTTATTTAAACCTGATATTAGTAATGCTATACCTATGGCAGTAGCGTTGGAATTAATCCATATGGCAACTTTAGTTCATGACGATGTTATTGATAACTCCCAAGCGCGCAGGGGAACTTTCACGGTTAAAAAGGGCTGGGGAAACCGTATATCACTTTATTCTGGAAACTATATATTAGCCAGGTCCTTAGCACTTATTGCCCAATATAAGCGCAATGATTTACTGGAGATTATGGCGGAAACCAGCATGAAAATTTGCGAAGGTGAAATTATCCAGATGCTGAGCAGCTTTAATGTAAATATTGGGCTTAAAAACTATCTGAGAAGGATAGAAAGAAAAACTGCTTTATTAATAGCAGTAAGTTGTGAATTAGGGGCTTTAGTGGCTGATGCTCATGCTGATAGGGTTAGAGATCTACAGAGATATGGTTATTTTTTAGGTATGGCTTTTCAGGTTACCGATGATATTTTAGATTTGGTGGCTGATGAAGAAGTATTGGGTAAGCCTACCGGCAGTGATATAAGACAGGGGGTAATTACCTTACCTGCTTTATATGCTATGTACCATGGTAAACATGGTCAGGAACTTAAGCTGGCCTTAGCATCCCCGGAAAAATGTAATAATGATACGGAAAAGATTATTGATATGATTCTAGATTCGGATGGCATAGACTACTCTTATTATGTTAGCCAGCGGTATGCCAAAAAAGCGCAGATTCAACTGCAGAATTTTCCGGATTTACCCGAAAAAAAAGCTTTATTAGACATAGCTAATTATATTCTGGAACGAGATTATTAAGGAAACAGAGGGATTAACATTGGCACTTAGTGATTTAACTAATGAACAAAAACAGACTATTATTGAACATCTGGAAGAATTGCGCAAAGCCTTAATAATAAGTGTAATTGCTATAATACTAGCTGCGGTAGCCTCCTTTTATTTCAGTGAACAAATCTTAGCGATTCTGATCAGACCTTTGTCTAATCTTAATGAAGGTTTAATTGTTACTGGAGTTACGGAAGCTTTTTTTGTCAAACTTAAGTTATCCTTTTTAAGTGGTTTTATTATTGCTTTTCCCATAGTCATATTTTCGGTGTGGCGATTTTTTAAACCGGCCCTATATCCCCAGGAAAGGAAATATGTTTATATACTATTTCCTGTTACTATTATTTTATTTGTAGTAGGGATTCTATTTGCTTATTTTGGGGTTCTGCAATTAATCTTAAACTTCTTGATTTACATTGCCGGTGAAAATCTGGAAACCATGTTTAAGGTAGATCAGTATGTATCATTTGTTATGGCTTTTGTTTTACCATTTGGCCTGGTATTTGAACTTCCGGTCATAGTCTTCTTTTTAACCAAGATCGGCGTTATAAATTACGAAATGCTGGCCAGTAACCGCAAATATGCTTTGCTGATTATTGTTGTTTTAGCGGCTGCCTTAACTCCGGGGCCTGATCCTATATCCCAATTGATGATGGCAATTCCGGTCTATATATTGTTTGAGATAAGTATATGGGTAGCTAAATTTGCCAAGCCTGATCCGGAACGAAAAGCGGCTCAGGAAGAGAAGAAAAAGAAGAAACAGGCAGCGAAAAAAAAGAAAAACGAGGAAAATGAAGAGTAAGGAGTCACAGCCGTGAGGTGTGAGGAGTGAGGGATTAGGTTTTACTCCTTATACCTCACCCTTCACACTTAAGCGTCTCGCTTTACAAAAATGGCGGGTTTTGTCATAATAAGCATTACCAGATGCTTGGTTTTGGACGAAAAGGAGGAAAATAATGTTTGGATTAATCGGTAATTTCGGCCCGTGGGAGTTAATCGGGATACTAGTTATTGTACTCATTATTGTAGGTCCAGGTAAATTGCCGCAAGTAGGTCAATCTCTGGGAAAAGCTATACAAAGCTTTCGTAAAACTCAGAATGAAGAAACTGATGAGTTAGAAGATAAAAAAGATAAATAAGTCTGGGGGGCAGACTTTTTTTATACTAGCGGAAAGTATAAAAATTTTAGTGTTGTTAATATAAGAAAAACAGCTTGCGCCTGCCGGTTAGATTCTAACCTTTAGGGTAAGTCTAACGATTTGGTGTAACAAGTTTTTCTGTACGGGGGAAGTTATGGAAGAGAAGAAGCATTTTTATCCTATTTATATTAACTTATTGGACAAAAGCTGTTTAATAGTGGGGGGAGGGATAGTTGCTCAAAGAAAGGTAGAAAATCTACTGGAATACGGAGCCCATATTGCTCTGGTCAGTCCTGAAATAACACCGGATATAAAACACTATGCCAACTCGGGTTTAATTAAGGTAAGTGAACGGGAATTTGCACCAGAAGATTTGGAAAACGTATTTATGGTGTTTATAGCTACTGATAATAGTGAGACTAATCGTGTAATTGCCGAACTTTGCGCCACTAGACAAATACTAGTCAATGCTGTAGATGACCCGCCGAATTGTGACTTTTTTGTTCCTGCTGTTGTAAGACGTGGCTCACTATCTATCGCTATTTCTACCGCCGGTAAAAGCCCGATGCTGGCTAGACGTTTAAGAGAAGAATTGGAAAATCAGTATACTCATGAATATGGTGAATATTTAGATTTGCTAGGTGAATACCGGGAAATTATTAAAAATAACATCCCTGATATAACTATTCGCAAACAGGTTTTTAATGCCTTGATTGATCTGGATATTATAGATTTGCTTAAGGCTGGGGAAAGGGAGAAGGTAAGGGAGAGGGTGCAGGAATGTATATCCTCATGGCAGGATTAAATCATAAAACAGCTCCTATAGAAATAAGGGAACATTTCGCTATTGGTGGAATCAGATTAGAGGAAGCTTATAGCGATTTGGCTAAGTGCCCGGAAATTGAAGGTGCGGTCATTCTTGGTACTTGTAATCGCATGGAAGTATATGCCACTACCAAGGATATTGAAAAGGGTACTGAGGCCTTAGAAGAATTTTTAGTAAGTTATTCGGAACTTGATTACCAACATATAAAAAAATACATTTACCAACCTTCTTGTTATGAAACGATTCGGCACTTATTTAATGTAACTTCAGGATTAGATTCTATGATTTTGGGAGAGACCCAAATTATTGGACAAGTAAAGGATGCCTATAATTACGCTATGGAATCGGGCCATTCTGATGGAGTATTAAATAGCTTATTTCAACGTGCCATTTACGTAGGCAAGAAAGTCAGAACCGAAACGGGTATAGATAGTCACCCTATTTCGGTAAGTTATGTAGCAGTAGAACTAGCTAGAAATGTATTGGGATCTTTGGAAGATAAAACGGTAATGGTAGTTGGCGCCGGGGAAATGAGTGAACTAACTACTAAATACTTAATGTTAAATGGGGTAAGTTCGGTCATAGTTTCTAATCGTTCCTATGCCAAAGCCGAACAGATGGCTAAGGATTTTAACGGCCGGGCAGTTAAATTTGATAGTCTGGCGGAAGAATTGCTAAAAACAGATATTGTTATAAGTTGTACGGCTGCCAATCATTATGTAATTCGCCCCGATAATTGTAAAGCTATTTTAGAAAGCCGCCAGGGTCAGCAAATATTATTTGTGGATATAGCGGTCCCCAGAGATGTAGATCCCCTTTTACAAAATATTGCGGGGGTTCATATTTACGATATTGACGATTTACAAAATGTAGTTGACGGCAACTTTAATGAAAGACAGAAGGCAGCCCAAGCTGCTAATAGTATTATAGATGGAGAAATTGAAAAATTTAATGAATGGTTAGCCAGCTTATATGTGGTGCCGATAATTTCTGCTATCAAACAAAAAGGCGAAGCCATAAAACAGCAAGAGTTAAAAAGAGCTTTTAACCGTTTAGGTAAATTATCCGACCATGAAATCAAAGTGATTTCTTCTATGGCTAACTCCATAGTTAACCAATTGCTGCATACCCCGGTGGTTACCTTAAAGAGTATGGCAACTAGCAATCAAGCTCATTTATATGCAGAAGTACTAAAAACTCTTTTTGCTTTAGAAGTGGAGGGTACTAATGAAGAAATTAAGGCTGGGAACTAGGGGGAGTAAATTAGCACTCTGGCAAGCTGAATATGTGGCTGAGCAAATCAAAGCCACCACTAATATCGAAGTGGAAATAATAACGATTAAGACTAAAGGGGATAAAATTCTGGATGTAGCCCTGTCTAAAATAGGGGATAAGGGTTTATTCACCAAGGAAATTGAAAATCAGCTTCTAGTAAATGAAGTTGATATTGCCGTACATAGTATGAAAGACTTGCCTTCGGAATTATCTGCCGGTCTTATTATTGGGGCAGTTTTACCTCGGGAAAATCCCCAAGATGTACTCATTACCCCCGACCATATAACCTTGGCTAAGCTGCCTGCCGGGGCCCGAATAGGTACCTCCAGCCTGAGAAGAATTGCCCAAATAAAGGCTTTAAGACCGGATATTATTATGGTGGATATAAGAGGCAATGTGGAGACCCGGATACGGAAAATGCAGGAACAAGGTTTGGATGGACTAATTCTGGCCTATGCCGGAGTTAAAAGATTAGGTCTGGATGATCATATAAGTGATATTATTGGTCATGATAAAATTATGCCGGCGGTGGGGCAAGGGGCTATTGCCGTGGAAGCCCGGCAAGATGATGCTGAGACTTTAGCGGTACTAAACCGCATTAACCATAATCCTACCGCATGGGCAACTTTGGCGGAGAGAGCCTTTTTAAGGGAACTGGAAGGGGGCTGTCAAGTACCAATTGCCGCCCATGCTACTATAGATAAAAATCAACTCTATTTAGAAGGATTAGTAGCTTCCTTAGATGGACAAGAAGTGTATAAATCATCTATAAAGGGTGGGGCTGAAGAAGCTAAACAATTAGGTATTCTTTTGGCTAAAGAATTAATTAATAAAGGCGCATTAAACATTTTAAAAGATATAAGAGAACTGGGTGATTGATGATGGAGAAAAAGGGATTTGTTTATTTAGTAGGGGCTGGTCCTGGTGATCCGGGTTTATTTACCCTGAAAGGCAAAGCAGTTCTGGCTAAGGCTGATGCAGTAGTATATGACCGCTTAGTCAGCAATCAAATATTAAGTCTGGCTCCCGATGATGCTGAATTTATTTATGTGGGGAAAATATCAGGCCAGCACGCTATGCCCCAGGATGATATTAATGATTTACTGGTGCAAAAGGCTAAAGAGGGTAAAACAGTAGTGCGTCTTAAAGGCGGAGATCCCTTCCTGTTTGGCCGGGGGGGAGAGGAAGCCTTATATGTACGTGAACAGGGATTTGATTTTGAAGTAGTGCCAGGCATTACTTCTGCTATAGCTGTACCGGCTTATGCAGGTATTCCGGTAACACACCGGGATAACACTTCCAGCCTGACTATTGTCACCGGCCATGAAAAACCGGGTAAAACGGAAAGTTCTATTAACTGGAATCAGTTAGCCGCCGGTATTGGTACTATAGTATTTTTAATGGGAGTAGAAAATTTAGCATATATTACCGGGAATCTGATGGATAATGGAAAAAGTCCCCAAACTCCGGTAGCGCTTATCAGATGGGGAACCTGGCCTGAGCAACAAGTTTTAGCCGGAACTTTAGAAGATATAGTAGATAAGGTTAAGCAAAGCGGATTTAAGCCGCCGGCGGTAATAGTAGTAGGAGAAGTGGTCAATCTGCGCTCCTCTTTAGCCTGGGTGGAAAATAAGCCTTTATGGGGAAAAAGAATTATAGTTACCAGAGCCAGAGCGCAAGCCAGTAATTTAGTGGAAAGAATAGCTGAACTAGGCGGAGAACCGGTGGAGTTTCCCACTATTTCCATTGAAAAAGAAGATAATTATACGGCCCTGCATAATGCTTTTACTAATATGAGCAGTTATGATTGGTTAATATTCACCAGTGTAAATGCGGTTAAAATATTCTTTACTGAACTTAGAAAGGTAAATATGGATATCAGGTCTTTACAAGGAGTTAAGATATGCGCTATTGGACCTGCTACTCGGGATAGCTTGGAAGCTAAAGGCATAATAGTTGATACCATGCCTGATGAATACCGGGCCGAAGGTATGATTGAGGAGCTAAAGCATAAGATTAAGCCGGGCCAGTGGGTATTGCTGCCCCGGGCTAGGGGAGCCCGCAGCCTTTTACCGGAAGCCATAAGGGAATGGGGAGCTCATGTAAATGAGGTGTTTTTATATAAGGCTATAGCCGAAAAGCGGGTTAGTCAGAATATGGTGGAGGAAATAAATCAGGGTAATATTGATTTTATTACTTTTACCAGTTCTTCCACCGTGGATAATTTCGTTAATATCGTGGGAATCGATAATGCTTTAAGGATAAATAAAAAAACTAAGATAGCTTGCATTGGACCTATAACAGCCCAAACTGCCAAAGCGGCCGGCTTTACCATTGACGTCATAGCTGAAAATTATACCATTGATGGACTTATTGAGGCGATAATTAACCATGTGAAGCCAGAAGGTGGGGAGGATAGTAATTACAGTTTTCCGCCATTAATAGGCCGTTAGTAGTCTGGAATACTACTAACCGGTGTAATCTGCGATGTAAACATTGTTACTGACGAGATTGTGCAGTTGCTGAATATGCATGGCGGTTGTTCCGCAGGTACTAAATTTGCTAATGTGGACCCCCAAGGCAATGTGCATCCTTGTCAATTTTGGCAGGATTACTCTATAGGTAATGTAAGAGAAAAACTTTTTAGTGAGTTATGGAATTCCGATGACGAATTATTAGTATTATTACGGGAAAAAGAAAAACATGTAAAGGGCAAATGCGGTACTTGTAAGTATAAAGCCCTATGTTCCGGTTGTAGAATAAGAGCCAGAGCCGTTTATGATGACCTATGGGCAGAAGATCCGGCTTGTTACTTGAGCGAGGAAGAAAGACAAGGTTAGGTGAGTTAAATGGCATTTCCGCAAAACAGAATGAGAAGATTAAGAAGTTCAGAGACTATAAGGCGCATGGTAAGGGAGACTAAACTGTCGGTAGATGACTTAATTTATCCTTTATTTATTACTTATGGTCAAGATAAAGCTATACCGGTAAATTCCATGCCGGGGGTTTTTCAATATTCGGTTGATAAGCTGGAAAAAGAAATACAGGAAATAAGCGGGTTAAATATCCCGGCAGTCTTATTATTCGGCATTCCCGAATACAAGGATGCGGTGGGGAGCTCCGGGTCTGAAGCTGATGGAGTTGTTCAGCAAGCTATTAAGTATATAAAGGATATTAATCCTGATTTATATGTCATAACTGATGTCTGTTTATGTGAGTATACTGACCATGGACATTGCGGGCTGGTAGAAAAAGACGGGACGGTAAATAATGATGCCACTTTAGAGTTATTAGCTAAGCAGGCTCTTTCTCATGTCAGAGCCGGCGGTGATATGGTGGCACCCTCTGATATGATGGATGGCCGGGTCGGAAAGATACGCACCTGTCTGGATGAAAATGGTTTTACTAATATACCGATAATGGCCTATGCTGCCAAATATTCTTCCGCTTTTTACGGCCCCTTCCGGGATGCAGCTAATTCAGCGCCTCAATTTGGGGATCGTAAAACTTATCAAATGGATTATGCCAACCTTAATGAAGCCTTGGCCGAAGTAGCCTTGGATATTGAGGAAGGAGCCGACCTGGTAATGGTTAAGCCGGCTTTAGCCTATTTAGATGTAATTAAAGCGGTTAAGGATAATTTTGCTATGCCTACCGCCGCTTATAATGTCAGTGGTGAATATGCCATGGTCAAGGCGGCCGCCGCTAAAGGCTGGTTAGATGAAGAAAAAATTATGTTGGAGATATTAACCTCTATAAAAAGAGCCGGGGCTGATTTAATAATTACTTATGCAGCCAAGGATATAGCTAAAGTCTTATAGAAAATATTGATTATGCTGTAAAAGGTTATATTCGTTAGTTGAATGTATAAACATTCCGTCGCCAGACTCCGTATGGGGAAACACCAACTGCTTGTCTCAAGAAAAAAGAGGTACCGGGCCAATTCACGTCCATGTTCATGTCCCGCTTACCCCGTCCGTGGGGTTCGCCCCCTTTTTTCTTGAGCCTTCACAGGGTGTATCCTCCATACTACGTCAAATGGCTCCTTCACATTTATACATTCAACATGATTAAGTTAAAGCTGGGGCAAGGAATCAACCTTAAAGCAGAAAAGGGGCAGGGTAATGTTAGTTTCATGGAATTCCACTAATCAATGCAATATGTATTGTGACCATTGTTATCGTGATGCCGGGGCTAAATTAAGTGATGAACTTACTACAGCCGAAGCTAAGAAGCTTATAACCGAAATTAAAAAAGCCGGATTTTACATTATGATTTTTAGCGGCGGAGAATCCTTGATGCGGGAAGATATTTATGAATTAGGAGCCTTTGCTACTAAGGAAGGTTTAAGGCCGGTATTGGGAACTAATGGGACCTTAATTACTCCGCAGGTGGCCCAGGATTTAAAAAAAGCCGGTTTTATGGCAGCCGGGGTAAGTTTGGATAGCTTAGATAAGGCCAAGAATGACACTTTTCGCAAATTGGAAAATACTTATGATTTAACGGTAAGGGGTATGAATAATCTTAAGGCCGCCGGGGTGCCCTTTCAGATTCATACTACCGTTATGGATTGGAATGTTAATGAGTTAGAACAGATTACCGACTTTGCCATAGAAATTGGAGCCATGGCTCACCATGTTTTCTTTTTAGTGCCCACGGGCCGGGCTATTGACATTGAAAAAGAAGCCTTGCGGGTAGTGGAATATGAGCAGACTATAGCCCGTTTAATGGAAAAACAAAAACAAGTTCCGATTGAAATTAAGCCTACTTGTGCTCCGCAGTTTATCAGAATAGCAGATAAGAAGAACATAAAAACCCGGTTTAGTCGGGGATGCCTGGCGGGAATAACCTACTGCATTATAAGTCCTAAGGGTGATGTACAGCCCTGTGCTTATCTGGATATTCCTTTGGGTAATGTTAAGGAACAGCCTTTTGATGAAATATGGAAAAATAATGAGCTTTTAAACCAGCTTAGAACTCAAGCCTATTCGGGAAAATGTGGAGAATGTGATTATATTGACCGCTGCGGCGGATGCCGGGCCCGGGCTTATTATTACAGTAATGGTGACTACATGGCTGAAGATGAATGGTGTCTTTATAAGCCGCGGAGGAAAGAAAATGGATAAATTAGACAAACAAATTCTTAATATCCTGCAACAAGATTACCCCTTACATACTAATCCTTATGGTGTAATGGCTGATGAATTAGGGATTAGTGAAGACGAAGTCTTAGCCAGGATTAGTCAGCTTAAAGAGCAAGGTATTATTAGAAGAATAGGAGCTATCCTTGATGCCAGAAATATGGGCTTTTATTCTACTTTGTGTGCGGCTAGTGTACCTGAAGCCAGGATTAATGAGGTAGCCGCTATCATAAACCAATGTGAAGGGGTTACCCATAACTATGTAAGAGACCACCAATTAAATATATGGTTTACCCTTACTGCCGCAAGTCCGGATCAGGCTATGGAAATCTTGGAGTTAATTGAAGAAAGGGCTGATATTAAGGTTCATTCCATGCCGGCCAAAAAATTATATAAAATCAAAGTAGCTTTAGAAATGGGTGAAACTTTATGAACTGGGATAAAACAGATAAAGAAATATTGCATTTTGTCCAAGGTGATATACCGGTAACATCTAATCCTTTTGCTGATTTAGCTGCCTCGCTTGATTTAACGGAAGAGGATATTGTTAAGCGGATTAAAACATGGCAAGAAAAAGGTATAGTAAGGAGATTCGGGGCGGTCTTAAGGCATCAAAAAGCCGGCTATAATACTAATGCTATGGTAGCCTGGCTAGTAGACGAAGAAGATGCTGATAAAATAGGCAAAATGATGGCTGAACATCCTAAAATAAGTCACTGTTATTTAAGGGAAGTACCCCAGGAATTCGGTTATAACCTCTTTACCATGATTCATGCGCAAAATCAGCAACAACTGGATGAGATAGTTGAACACATTTCCCAAACAACTAATTTAAAAAATTATAAAATATTACAAAGTTTAAAAGAATTAAAAAAAGTGAGCATGAAATACGTTTAATTCTAATTAATGATATTCAAGAATATAGTTAGGGGGGAAGATATGATGTTCAAAAATGACAATTCAGAGAAGCTTTTTGCCATTGCTGCCCAGTATATGCCGGGAGGTGTTAATAGCCCGGTTAGGGCTTTTAAGGCGGTAGGAATGAATCCTTTGTTTATAAAAAAAGCTCAAGGTGCCAGGTTATATGATGTTGATGGCAATGAATACATAGATTATGTGGGATCTTTTGGTCCACTTATTTTAGGTCATAGTCATCCTGAAGTTATTACAGCCATAACTGAGACTGCCCAAAATGGTACTAGTTATGGAGCCCCTAATGAACATGAATTAGAATTAGCTAAGCTTATTTGCGCAGCTATTCCTTCCCTGGAAAAGATACGGATGGTTAATTCCGGTACCGAAGCTACCATGAGTGCTATTCGTTTAGCCCGAGCTTATACGGGCCGCTCCAAAATTATAAAATTTGAAGGTTGTTACCATGGACATGCTGATTCATTTTTAATTAAAGCCGGTTCCGGTTTACTAACTGCCGGTATTCCTACCAGCCCCGGTGTCCCTGCTTCTAATGCAGAAAACACCCTGGTTGCCAAGTATAATGATTTAGAGTCAGTGGAGAATTTATTTAAAGAATCCAGAAATGACATAGCCGCGGTAATTGTGGAACCGGTGGCAGCTAATATGGGCTTAGTACTTCCTGATTTGGAATTTTTGCAAGGGTTGCGTAAAATCACAGAATTAACCGGCAGCCTCTTAATATTTGATGAAGTTATTACCGGGTTTAGGGTATGTTACGGAGGCTTCCAAAATATCTGCAATATTAAACCTGACCTTACTACACTAGGAAAAATAATCGGGGGCGGATTACCGGTCGGGGCTTATGGGGGCAAAAAAGAGATAATGATCCGTATAGCTCCGGAAGGCGATGTTTATCAAGCCGGAACTTTATCGGGAAATCCTTTAGCTATGGCCGCCGGTGTGGCTACTCTTAATATTTTAAAAGATAATGACTGGTATGACCGTATGGAAGTTATGGCTTACCTGCTTACTAATAAGCTTAAATCTGCTCTGGAAGCTAAGGGACTTTTTTATGAAATAAACCGGCTTGGCTCCATGTTCAGCCTGTTTTTTACTGAACAAGAGGTAACTAGCTATGATGATGTAATGACTTGTAATACGGAACAATATGCTAAGTTTTATCGGGAATTATTACCCCGGGGCATCTATTTTCCACCAGCACAATTTGAAACCTGTTTTATATCATGTGCCCATGATTTAGATGATATTGAAAGAACCGTAGATGCGGTTAGTATGGCTCTGGACAAAATAGTTTAAGGGGAGGATATTTGGTGGAGTCTTTTGGTTGGGATTGGTTTATTAATAAGTTTGAGTTGCTGAGTAAGGTTGATTTAACTGCCTATAAAAGGCCGCAAATGGAGCGCAGGATAAATAGCTTCATGAGGACAGTTAATTCCCCGAATTATAAGGAATTTATAGATTTATTAAATAAAGACCAGCAAATATATCGGCGCTTTTTAGAACATATTACTATTAATGTTTCCGAATTCTTTCGTAACTTAAATCACTGGCAGGTTTTAGAAAAGGAGATTATTCCGCTTTTATTGCAGGAAAAAAGAAGCCTGAAAATATGGAGTGCCGGTTGTTCCACCGGTGAGGAACCCTATTCATTGGCTATGATGATTAAAGAAAACCGTTGGAACTTTTCCGACCGTATATATGCTACCGATATTGATAAAGATGTACTAAATAAGGCTATTAGGGGTCTTTACTCGGAGCGTGCTATGGAAGGAGTATCTACCTCAATAAGGACTAAGTTTTTTGATCATACTAATGAAGGTTATCAAATTAAAGATGATATTAAGAAAATGGTCAACTTTCAACAGCACAATTTACTAAGGGATTCGTTTCCCAAGGATTATGACCTGATACTTTGCCGCAATGTGGTTATTTATTTTACGGAAGAAACTAAAGAAAGCTTATACCGTAAGTTTACTGATGCCTTAAGGAAAAAAGGGGTATTATTTATCGGCAGCACGGAACAAATTTTTCAGGCCAAGGAATTAGGCTTAAAATCTGTCGCTACATTTTTTTATCAGAAAGAGTAGTCAGACAAATTTTATCAAATATATTAAAAAAAGCAGGAAATATAGCTTTGATAGCGAAAGTTAAATCTGATTAGACCTTTGAGGAGGTAACTCCTCATTTTAGCGGTATAATTGCCGTTGGCAACTACATAGACGCTTTTATGGGGGTGGTGTCTTAAGGTACAGTCTGCAGAGTTAACAGTTAACTCTAACCTAAAATTAATTAACTAGATGAAAAGGAGGAATGAACTTGAAGGTTCTCGTGTGTGTTAAGCAAACATTTGACACAGAAGCTAAAATTGAGTTGAAAGATGGCAAGATATCTGATGCGGGTATTAATTTAATCATTAATCCCTATGATGAAGTTGCAGTAGAAGGTGCTATTCAACTTAAGGAAAAGAAAGTTGTAGATGAAGTAGTTGTTGTATCAGCCGGTTCTGATAAAGCTATGGATGCAATTAGAACTGCTCTTGCTATGGGAGCAGACAGAGGTATTCTCGTAAAGCAGGATTCTGCTGCTGATGAGTATGCCAGAGCAGTTGCCTTAGCGGCTGCTATTAAAGATGAAAATCCTGATTTAGTTCTTGCAGGTCATGTTGCTGCTGATGATGGTGCTTCTCAAGTACCTACCCGTATAGCAGAAATCTTAGGCCTACCTCATGTAAATGTTATTACTAATATTGAAATTGCCGGTGGCAAAGCTACCTGTACCAGTGAAGCTGATGGCGGAACTCAAGTAACAGAAGTTAGTATTCCAGCCGTTATTTCATCCCAAGTTAGCTGGAATGAGCCGCGTTATCCTTCCATGAAAGGTATTATGCAGGCCAAGAAAAAACCTGTTGCTACAGTAGATGCAGTAACAACTGCAGATAAAGTTAAAATAGTAGAATTTGCTTTACCACCTGCTAAACAAGCTGGGGTTAAGATTGAAGAAGATCCAGATGTTGCTGCTGCAAAACTGGCTGACTTCATGAAGAACACTGCTAAAGCTGAAATTAAAGGTTAAAGGAGGGTAAATGATGGCAGGAACATGGGTTTTTGTTGAACAAAGAGACGGTAATATCCGTAAAGTTACATTTGAAATGCTCTCAGAAGCCAAAAAATTTGGCGATGAAGTTAGTGCTGTTGTTTTTGGTAAAGGAGTTGAAGCACTAGCCCCTGAGTTTGCAAAATATGGTGCTGACAAAGTTTATGCAGTAGATGCTGATGTATTTGCTAATTATAATACTGGTGCATTTGTTGCTCAAATGGTAGCCATGATTAATGAATATAAACCTAATGCAGTTCTTTTTGCTCATTCTTTTAATGGCAGAGATTTTGCATCAAGGTTAGCCCAAAAATTAGAAGCAGGCTTAGCTACCGATGCTATTGCTGCTGAAATTAGTGCAGGCAAAGGCGTATTTACCAGAGCTATTTATGCTGGTAAAGCTTTAGCCAAAGTTGAAGTTACTTCTGATCCTATTTTAGCTACTATCCGCCCTGGGGTTTGCGAAGTAGTTGAAGCGGCTGGTGCCGGCGCAGTAGTAACACCTGCAGTAGCTGCTACCGATGCTGATGTTTATCAAGTAGTAAAAGATTTTGTTCCTACTGTATCAGCTAGACCTGAACTTAATGAAGCTGAAGTGGTAGTATCTGGCGGCCGCGGCTGCAAAGGTCCGGACGGAATTAAAATTGTGGAAGAACTAGCTGACTTACTGGGCGCCGGCGTAGGCGGATCACGTGCAGCTATTGACTCCGGTTGGTTAGGACATGAATTGCAAGTAGGACAAACCGGAAAAGTTGTTAACCCTAATCTTTATGTAGCTTGTGGTATTTCAGGAGCTATTCAGCATTTAGCTGGAATGTCTTCCTCAAAATTTATAACCGCTATTAATACTGATCCAGAAGCACCAATATTCAGTGTAGCTGATTTTGGCGTAGTTGGAGACTTATTTAAAGTGGTACCACTTCTAATTGCAGAATTAAAAAAGTAAGTTAGAAGAACTAGAGGGGAATGTTAGGATGTACTGGATATATGCTTTAAGCATATATCCAGTAATATCTTGTTTTTGGTTTTAAGGGAGGGAATTGGATAATGATTTATGGATTTCATCCATTAGAAGGCGGTTATGAAGTTCCCATGCGTGTAGTGGGAGCAAATATTCCCTATGAATGGCTAATCTACATTATAATGTTTATTCCTATCGGTATTTTCCTGTTCGGTGCTTATAAGAGATTACAAATATGGATGCTGGCTAAAGGCGAAATTCACCGTAATGATAAAGTAGGCCAAAGAATTTGGTCATTATTGTATTATGCTTTAGCTCAAATTAAGGTAATTAGAAAGCCTTTAGCAGGGTCGATGCATTTTCTCTTACTATGGGGTTTTATAATCCTAGCTATAGCAGCAGGTGTAGATGCTGCTCATTTCTGGATAGGATGGCCTCATATTGAAGGCCAGTCTTATATCGTTTTCTCCGCAGTAGTTGACATTTTTGGATTACTCGCCTTAATCGGAATTGTAGTAATGGCCTTTATACGTTACGTATTAAAACCAGACCGTCTGAATGATACTAAAGCATCTGACGGCTGGCTTATCGTTTTAATCTTCACTATTTTATTAACCGGATACTTCATCGAAGGTTTAAGAATTGCAGCGCAAATTCAAATGTCAGCCACTATGTCACAAATTGCTTATGAGCAGTTTGCGTCACCTATTGGCTGGTGGTTTGCTATGCCTTTTGCGGCTGCTAATTTAGAAGCTGTTCTTATGTGGCACAGAGTTTTATGGTGGTTCCACATGGCAATTGCTTTTGCATTTATTGCTTTGGTTCCATTTACGAAGTTATGGCATATTGTCAGCGCTACCTTAAACTATGGATTCCGCGATTTAGAGCCTTCTGCTTGCAGAATGGTTCATAACATCGAAGAAGCTGAAAGCTTCGGAGCCGAAAATATTGAAGATTTTGGCTGGAAAGATTTACTTGATTTAGATGCCTGTGCTCGCTGTGGCCGGTGTCAAGAAAACTGTCCGGCTTATTTAACGGGTAAAGCTCTTAATCCCAAACTACAACTGATTCAAGCTATGAAAAAGCATATGGATGCTAAGGCTCCTTATCTGATAGCAGCTAAAAATCAGCCGGTGGAAGAGGCTGAAATGGCTATGACAGATGAAGCTGCCGAGGTAGTAAGTCCCATGGAACAAAGCTTGATATATGATGTGGTTACCACCGAGGCTATTTGGGATTGTACCAACTGCCGGGCTTGTATGGAGCACTGTCCATTCTTTATTGAGCATATTCCTAAAATAGTTGAAATGCGCCGTAATCTGGTTATGTGGCAAGGTGATATGCCTGGTGAAGCCCAAATGGCATTTACCAACATGGAACGTAACTATAATCCTTGGGGCGTAGGCTATGCCAACCGGGCTGACTGGTTAAATGAAAGAGGCGTAAGAGAATTAGTTAACTTACTTCCTGAAGATAATAAGGAATTTGAATACCTCCTATATGCAGGTTGTGCAGTATCATTTGATGACCGTTATAAGAGAGTAGGAGAATCCTTAATCAGATTATTAGATAAAGCGGGAGTAAGCTTTGGCTATTTAGGAACTGAGGAATATTGTTGCGGAGATTCAGCCAGACGTTTAGGCAACGAATATCTATATCAAACCTTAGTTCAATCTAATTTAGAATCCTTTAACAATTATGGAGTTAAAAAGATAATTGTGGTTTGTCCTCATGGATATAATGCGCTTAAAAATGAGTATCCACAAATGGGCGGCAATTTTGAAGTTTATCATTACACCGAAATTCTTTCTAAGCTGATAGCCGAAGGTAAATTAAAAGCAGGTAGTGTCAGCTCTAAAGTAGCTTATCATGATTCCTGTTTCTTAGGCAGACATAACGGAATATATGACCAACCTAGAAATGTTATTAAAGCAGCCGGTGGTAATATAACCGAAATTAAAGAAGCCAAATCCTTTGGATTCTGCTGTGGCGCCGGCGGCGGACGCATGTGGCTGGAAGAAGATGCAGTGGAAGGTTATAAACGTATCAATGATACGAGAACTGATCAACTTCTGGAAACTAATCCGGATATGATCGTAACCAACTGTCCTTTCTGCTTAACCATGTTATCTGACGGAGTTAAGGCAGCCGAAAGAGAAGAAAGTACCAAAGTATTTGATGTAGCAGAAGTACTTTGGAAATCAATGCAATAAGCTAGAAACTAAATAAGAACTGAATTAAAATACCCATCCGATTTATGTCGGATGGGTATTTTTTAGTGAGGAGCAAGGGGACGCTTCATCTGCCTGCCATAGTGCGCGTTAGTTTAATGTATAAATATTTCGTCGCCACACTTCGCATGGGGTACCCACAGGGCATAACGATGTTCCCTAACGGTCACCACTAAGGACAAAACACCAACTGCTTGTTGCAAGAAAAAAGGGGTACACTCATATTCACCATCCTTGGTTCAGAATCGTTCTCGCCCCGTCCTTGGGGCTCGCCCCCTTTTT
>JAEWZB010000068.1 GCA_023395515.1 Bacillota bacterium | reverse complement strand
CGGTAAATGTTGCAGGGGCTACGGGAAGCATTGAGACTAACTTTGCCGGTAAAGCCGCCGCCGCTTTAAAGGAACTTAAAAACGGACAGGATTTTGTCTACCTGCATATCGAATCACCTGATGAAGCCGGACATCAAGGCAGTTTAGAAAAGAAAATCTGGGCCATAGAGCAAATAGATAAAGAAGTAGTAAGTTTAGTAATAGACCAGTTAGATCAATTTGATGATATCAGAATATTATTATTGCCTGATCACCCTACTCCATTATCCGTAAAAACCCATACCTCCGATCCGGTACCTTTTATGCTGTTTGATAAAAATAAGCCGGTGGCGAATGAGTCCGGCAGTTATAATGAAGAAGCTGCGGCTCAAGGCATGTTCGTAGGCAGCGGGTATGAGTTAATGGATATGTTTATTGGGAAACAGGGTTAGGGGTTAGGAGTTAGGCGTTAGGTGTAGGGACTGCGTCCCGATTTGACTAACCCAGACTTACGCTGATTTTTTATGATTTACACACCCTACGGGTACTACTGATGTTCCCTTCGGTCACTATTAAGGTTGCTGACCTTTTTATTTTTTATTATTTAGGGAAAAAATCTATGTGTATCTAAAGAGAAATGCTAGGGAAATAATTATTTCCCTAGCATTTTTATTAAATAATCAGCGTAAATCATAATGGTCTGCGAAAGTCAGCGTCAAACCCGAAGAGGGCGAAGCTCTCCCTAATACGCGTACTCCCTATAATCCCAAAAACCGCAAAACGGTTCCTTGTAAATCTTCCTTGGAAGTCACGGTCTGGTGCCGGATTTCTTGCTCATTTAAGGTCTTAATCCCGGCCGGGATAGGTAATCCCGTTTCTTGAGATAATAGCTCCAGTACCGCAAATTCATCAAGGCCTTCTAATTTATCCGCACTAATCACCGCTTGGGCCACACTGCTGCCGAATTTAAAAGGACTGGCAGTTGAGGCAACTATGGTTACGGTATTATCATTAGTAGATTTAAGGTATTTTTCATATACATTAACTGCTACTGCGGTATGGGTATCTAGTAAGTATTTATGCTTTTCCCAAACAGAACTTATAGTGGCAACAGTTTCATCATCTGAACAATAATCCGACCAGAATAATTCTTGAATAGCTGCCCGATTTTTATCATCTACTTCATACCGGCCGGCCTCTTTTAAACTGGTCATCCAAGTATTAATTTTTGCACTGTCATGTTCAGTCACTTCAAACAGTAATCTTTCCAGATTTGATGAAATCAATATATCCATAGACGGTGATATAGTTTTTTCGAATCGGCGGTTTCGGTCATAAACCCCAGTCCGAATAAAATCGGTTAAGACATTATTAGAGTTAGCCGCACAGATTAGCTTATTAATGGGAACCCCCATCTCTTTAGCATAGTAGGCAGCGAGAATATTACCGAAGTTTCCGGTGGGAACTACGATATTAATCGGTTTACCAGGCTTAATGGCTTTCTCTTTTTGTAAATCTGCATAAGCGGAAATGTAATAAACTATCTGGGGAAGCAGCCGCCCCCAATTAATAGAATTAGCTGAAGACATCTTGATATTACTAGTCTCTAAGAATTCATGCAATTCCTTATTAGCAAATATTTCTTTTACTCCGCTTTGGGCATCATCAAAATTACCTTCTACTGCTGCTACAAAGACATTAGCCCCTTCTTGAGTAATCATTTGTCTTTTTTGTACTTCACTTACCCCATGCACCGGATAAAAAACTATTATTTTAGTTTGTTTTACATCTTTGAAACCTTCTAACGCAGCTTTACCCGTATCACCGGAAGTAGCCACTAAAATTAAGATATCACTTTTTTCTCCGGTTTTTTTAGTGCTGGTAGTGAGAAGGTGAGGCAGCATTTGCAAAGCCATATCTTTAAAGGCACTGGTAGGACCATGCCATAATTCTAAAATATGCAGCTTTTCATCTATTTTAACTAAAGGAGCTATTTTCTCGTTATCAAAGCTTTTTCGGTTATAAGCATTATTTACACATAAATCTATTTCCGTGGAGCTGAAATCGGTAAGAAATTGGCTCAATATATAGGAAGCCCTTCCTCGATAGTTTAAATCCTGCATCTGTTCTAATACCTTAGTGTCTAAGGCCGGAATCCTTTCAGGTACAAATAGACCCCCATCAGGAGCTATTCCCATTTTTATAGCATTAGCAGCATCAACTACAGGAGCTTTTCCTCTGCTACTTATATAATGCAATTTCAAGACCTCCTTATTTATAAAAACCTTCTTAATATTCTATACCCAATAAGGCCTGGGTTAAAGAGTAAATAAAAAGAAAATTAAGTTTTCCTTCCTGTAGAACTGATTTTCATACCGTAAAATAGAGAATAATAATGGCGATTAAATTTATATATGCTTGTTCCGGGGATTAGGCTATAATAAAGAAACAATATTTTCTATTCGTATTATCTAATCAAGGAATTTAATACTATATACTTAGGGAGGTTGGAAGATGGCACAAAATTATTTATATTCCATGAGGGATCATCAATTTATTTTAAAAGAATGGTTAGACCTTTCCAAAATTTTAGGTTATGACCGGTTTAAAAATGTTTATTCAGTAGATGATGTAGATCCTATTCTTACTGAAGCTTTACGGGCGGCTAAGGAAGTCGTGGCTCCTTCTAATGATGAAAATGATGCTATCGGGGTTATCTTTGATAATGGTAAGGTGTTAGTTCCACCGGGGATGAAGGCGGCTTATCATTTTGTGCAGGAAAATGGCTGGGGTTCCTGTAATTCGGATAAAGGATATGAGGGGGCACTGCCCCGGGTTATTTATGAAGCGGTATTAGAGTATATATTTGGAGCTAATGAAGGCTTAGCTTGTTATTATATGGCTACTTCCGGGGCGGCTGAATTAATCCAGATGTTTGGTGATGAACATCTGAATAAGCTTTTTGCCGAGAAAATGTTTGCCGGCCAATGGGCAGGTACTATGTGCTTAACTGAGCCGCATGCCGGTTCTGATGTGGGCGATATGTTAAGTAAAGCTTATCCCACCGATACTCCGGGCAAATATAAAATTAAAGGCACCAAATGCTTTATAACCGGCGGGGAGCAAGATTTCACCGAAAACATAGTCCATTTATTGTTAGCCCGGGTAGAAGGAGCTGCTCCAGGTACTTCCGGAATATCTTTATTTGCCGTACCTAAATTTTGGGTAAATGAAGATGGCACTATGGGTGATATTAATGATGTGGCCTGTGCCGGTATTGAACATAAGATGGGTATGAAAGGTTCAGCTACTTGCGTTATGTCCTTTGGCGAAGAAAATAATTGTTATGGATGGCTACTAGGCAATCCCCCTGACGAAAATGGCCGGGCCCAAGGTATGGCGCAGATGTTTCATATGATGAATGGGGCTCGTTTAGAGATGGGAGTTGGTTCCCTAGCTGCAGCCGGAGTAGCTTATTATAATTCCGCTGCCTATGCTAAAGAACGTATTCAAGGCAAACCCTTGACTAATCCCAAAGCAGGCCGGGTACCTATTATTAATCACGAAGATATCAGAAGAATGTTAATGCACCAGAAAGCTAATATTGAAGCAATGCGCGCTCTGGTAGCATGGATTAATTATATTATGGATATTGCTGAAAATTCACCTGACGAAGAAGAAAGAAAAATCCACAAAATGCTTTTAGATATTAATACTCCTATAGCTAAGGCTTATAATTCCGATACCTCCTGGGTTCTGACCGGTGAGGCTATGCAGGTCTACGGTGGCTACGGCTATAGTGAGGAGTATCCTATCGCCCAACTAATGCGGGATGTGAAGATTCATTCCATCTGGGAAGGCACTAACTTTATTCAGGCTATGGATTTAGTAGGCCGGAAATGGCAAATTGGCAAAGGCCAAGGTTTTGCGGTATGGTTAAAATATGTGGAAGATTTCTTAGCTGCCGAAAAAAATAATGAGTATTTTAAGCGGGAAATCGATATTTTAGAAAAAGCTCTACAAGCTTATCAAAACCTCAAAGCTACTTTAAGTGGCTATGCATTACAAGGGAATGTGGGCTTTTTAGGCTTATATGCTACCCGGGTTCTTCACGCCACCGCTAAACTTATGAGTGGACGTTTAATATTAGAGCAAGCCAGCCTGGCTCATAGAAAATTGCAAGAGTTGCCGGCCGATCATTTTGATTATCCTTTCTATCAAGGTAAAATTGAAGCGGCTAAATATTATTTAAGAAATGTAGTTACCGACATAATTGATTTGGAAAGTAAAATCACCGACCCTGATACTTCTGCACTGGATGTTATGGAAGAAGCCTTTTTTGCGTAGACTTTAAATATTGAACCCGGGTTCAGTGCAGTAACCCGGGTTTTTATACATACTGGAAGGAATCTTACATAAAAGATATAATAAGATAAATTCTTGGCGAAGGAGTATTGATTATGGCTCAATTAATTTTAGCTGGAATTGCACTAATAGCCCTTAAATTAATTTGGGATGTATATAGTGATTACCAATCTAAACGGGAAAAAAATCCGAAAAAGGGGCAAGTCATAGATTTAAGTGAAGCTTGGATTGATATGGATAACTTGCCTTACAAAAGCAAAGATTCCCTTTTATCCCGCCCCGAATTAGCTTTATTTCATTTAATCAGCGACTCTATTAACCAGGAGAAATATGTAATATTACCTAAAGTTCGTTTGGAAGAAATAATATTATCAGCACCTAATGTTAAAAATGCAGAAGAGTATTTACACCGTTTGAAAGAAAGAAGTGCGGACTTTTTAGTATGCAGTCTGCCTAGTTTAAAACCACAATTAGTCATCTTAAGTGAAAGCAATAATACTAAAAAAAAGCAGTTAACTGATAAGTTTAATAAAAGAGCCTGTGAAGATGCAGGTCTCGCAGTAATGTCGGTTAATGTTTCCGATTTACCTTCCCCTTCTGAACTAACCTCCCGTTTAAAGGAAATGGGTGTTAGTTAAAGATAATAATATTAAGAGGGAAAACTATGCTTATTAAGGTGGTTTCTTTTAATATTCACCACGGTACCGATACTAATAACCAGCCTAGCTTGGATAGGATTTTAACCCTTTTGCAACAAATTAAGGCTGATATAATTAACCTGCAGGAAGTGGATATGCTAAGACCCTCAACCGGTGAACAAAAGCAAGCCTCTTTTCTGGCTCAGAGGCTGGGCATGCGTTTTATTTATGGTGCAGTTCGGGAGTATGCCCAAGGCTCCTATGGCAATGCTATTCTCTCCCGTTATGCCATTACTTCCAGCCGTAACATAATTTTAGCAGATAGTAAAGATATACGGTATTGCTTACAAGCTGATATTCGCACCCATAACCAGACTATAAGTATATTCAATACCCATTTAGGTTTAAGCCAACCTGCCCGCTATAAGCATCTTGTTGACATTATTTTGCCCGATATATTAAGCGTAAATAACCCGGCCCTATTAGCAGGTGATTTCAATGCTCCGCCGTCTAATCCTGAAATCACTATGGTTAATAACTTCTTAACTGATACCTTCATTAAAAACTCCGGTATTCAAATAAATACCTTCTCGGCTAATAATCCTACCGCCAGAATCGATTATATATTTGTTAATGAATATATAACCCCCCTTGACTATTACATAATTGATACTGATGTTTCAGATCATTTACCAGTAGTAGCTAAGGTGGAAATATAGATTAAGTTGCAAACCCCAAAATCAATCTTGTTGAATGTATAAATATGTAGGAGCCGTTGGCCGTAGCATGGTAGTAACACCTCGTGAAGGCGAAAAGGCGAAAGGGGGCGAGCCCTATGGACAGGGCGAGAGAGCCACTGAGCACGGATGCGCATTTGGCCCGGTACCCTTTTCGTCTCAAGCCAAACGATTGGTGTTACCCATGCGGAGGCTGGCGACGAAGTATTTATACATTCAACTAACGATATTATTACTTTTCGTAGTAATATTAACTAGTTGATAGTTTTTCCGCTAATTTAACGTATAATTAACATGAGATTGCTGGAGGGAGATATTATTATGCTAATCAGGAGAAAATTTTCTTTTATCCTAATAATTATTATGTTATTTGCTATGTTAGCCGGATGTGGGGCTAAGTCCAGCAGTGACAATGTGAAAAGCGAAGCGAACCAAGCCTATCCCACTGAAGCCCAAGATATTACAGTGTCCGAAGATAGTGGTCCTGTAGACCGTAAGCTTATTGAGTATTGGGACTTTAATATTGAAGTATCAAGCACGGCTAAAATCTTAGCCGATATTGAAAGTAAAACTCACAGCTTAAAGGGCTACATAGTAGAAAGTCAAATCAACAATAACCCTAATCATATTAATGCTTATTTAATCGTAAAAATCCCCCAAGAAAACCTAAATCAAATGACCCAATACCTGCAAACCGTCGGGCAAGTCAAGAATAGCTCCAACCGCACCGAAGATATTACTATGGAATATTACGACACCGAAGCCCGCTTAGAAGTTCTTAAAAAACAGGAAGAACGCCTTTTGGCATTTATGGATGGCAAAACTAATAATATTCAGGACTTATTAGCTGTAGAACAAGAACTATCCCGGGTCAGAGCTGACCGGGAATCCCTGCAGGCCCGTATGAACTACTTAAATAATGCTACTAGCTATAGTCAAATCAGCATTAACTTAAGACAAAGCAGCGGCGGAGAAATAACTGCTCCCCAAGGTACCTGGGGCAAATCCGTACAAGGCTTGATTTCCAGTCTAAATTCACTGATAAATCTGGGCAATAACTTGATTATAGGCATATTTATGGCCGCTCCTTATTTACTGATAATCGGTATAGTGTACTTCATAGCTAACTACATTCGCAACCGTAAGAAAAAGTAGAGATAAATTAATTAGGGTGGCTAAAACTTAGGTTTCGGCCGCCCCTTTTTTATTTAGAAAAAAGTCAAATACCAAAAACTTGAACAGCCTTCATTTTTATATGTTAAATAAATCTGCATGACTTCCTGTATCAATCAATGTTAATGTTAAAATGTTATCTTCTATCAGATAAATTAGCAGCCAATCCGGTTTAATGTGGCACTCCCTGAAACCACTATATTCCCCTTTAAGTTCATGATCACGAAACCTTTCCTCTAGCTGTTCTCCATGCTGTAACTTGTATATGACGCTCATAAGCAGCGAAATATCAAGTCCACGCTTCTTAGCCAATTTATAGCTTTTCTTAAATTTGGAGGTCCATTTGACTTGATATTCCATTAATTATCCAGTTCCTTAAACATTTCCTCTAAATCAGTATAACCTTTAACTGTTGTGTCCTTACTTATGTTCCTTGCCTCCTTCATAGCTTCGATAACTTCTGGCCTATATTGAGGCACCTTTACTTCGAACGGAAGTCCCCCCTGCAAAATAGATTGTCTCAAGAAAATATTAACTGCACTTGAAATATCCAATCCTAGCTTAGCAAAAAGCTCAGTAGCTTGCTTTTTTACTTCTTCATCTATTCTTATTTGCGTAGGTGATGTAGCCACATAATCAACTCCTTTTCTTTGATAGTATTACCCTTGGTTTACGTTGTCAATACATTGTATGCCAACATTCTTTATAAAGCCCACTATGTAATCTAATACCCGTAGTTTAAATCATGCCGAGAAATACTTTTGTGTAGGCCAAGCAGTTCCATGTGTATTAATTAGACAATCGCCCCAAGATATTCATAATAATATTTTGATTAATCTGAGGAAAGGAACTACTACTGTTTAATTTAAATGTTAAGCCATATTTTTATTACCAAACACAGTCAAAGGCTAAGTGCAATCACAATGCACTTAGCCTAAATTTTTAATGGAGGATAATAAGTAATTATCTGTTGTAAGGCTGGTGAATTAATATCAAAAACTATATATTAAGCATTATCGTTCCTGTTTTTAATACAAGTTTTTATTTAGAGAGGTGTCTTGATTCGCTTGTTAATCAAAGTTTAGATGATATTGAAATTATTGTAGTGAATGATGGCTCAACCGATAATTCGGAAAAAATAATAAAAAAATATCTGAAAAATCATCCTGATATTCAATATGTATGCTTTAAAAATAATATGGGTATAGGAAATGCAAGAAATAAAGGAATGGAAATTGCTAAAGGGAATTATATTGGATTTGTTGACAGTGACGACTGGGTAGATTCAGATCTCTTTAGAACAATGACAGAAAAAATAGAAGCAAAGCGCTCTGATATAGCAATATGTGGAATAAAACATGAATGGAATAATTATATAAGTTCTTTAACAAAATATGAGTACCAAAATGATACAGAGTTAACAGGTTCTTATTGTTTGAGAATACTATGTAGGGAAATTAGCAATAACTTTATGATCAGCCCTGTGGTTTGGAATAAAATTTACAGAACAGAATTTTTGAGTAGGTGTAATCTAAAATTTTTAAATAATTCTTTTTGGGAAGATGATATGTTTACATTTTTAGCTTTATTACAAGCCAATACAGTTACTAGTGTATCTGGTGTTTATTATCATTATTATCAACGTCCCGAATCTATTACCCATACTTTTACTAAAAAACATATTGACGATTTATTATACACTTTTTGTTTTTGTCAAGCGAAAAATCCCCCAGATAATAAACGAAAAGTACCCCCCATTTAATAAAAAATTTATTTTTAAGAATTAAGCCAATCCTGAGTTTCCTTTAAACGGTAGGAATTTCCGTTCATG
>JAEWZB010000057.1 GCA_023395515.1 Bacillota bacterium | reverse complement strand
GCCAAGGGATATACCTGAACCTACCGCATTAACTATATCAAGGCTTAATTTGAGCTCCCGGTTTACTCCCAGGAACTGGGCCGCGAACGCTTCATTGATTTCCCAATAATCAATATCTTCTTGCTGTAAACCCGCAAATTTCAAGGCCCGTTTTACGGAGGGCACTACGCCCATACCCATAATCTTAGGATCTACACCGCCGGTAGCTGATGCTACCACCCGAGCCAGGGGTTTAATACCTAATTCTTTAGCTTTGTCGGCGGACATCATTATTAAGGCCGAACCACCGTCATTTAAGCTGGAAGCATTAGCTGCTGTTACTGTTCCGCCTTTTTTGAATACCGGTTTCATGGTGGAATAAAGTTCCATACTGGCATCACTTCTAGGATGTTCATCAGTATCAAATATTTTGAGGCCTTTTTTGGTTTTTATCTCAATTGGCACTATTTCATCTTTGAATAATCCTTCTTGAATGGCACGGCAGGCTCTTTTATTACTGAGTACCGCCAGTTCATCCTGTTCTTCCCGGGTTATACCATACATTTCAGCTATATTTTCAGCAGTTACCCCCATGTGATATCCGTTCCAGGGACATATTAAGCCTCCCAGCATTAAACCATCCTGAATTACTTCTCCGTCACCCAGGCGATAACCCTTTCGGGCTTTTTGCAGAATATAGGGGGTATTAGTTTGGCTTTCAATTCCAACTACCGCACCTATATCAACTTTACCCAGCATAATCTCCTGAGCAGATATCTCAGCTGCGCGTAGAGATGAGGGGCATTGTTGATGAACGGTGACGGCGGCTGAATCAAAAGGCATGTTGCAGTCTAGAGCTATTAATCTGGCACTGTTGCCGGGGGCAGCGGCTTGACCAACATTACCGGCCACCAGTGACTCGATCATATCACCTTTAATTCCAGCTTTTTCAAGTGCGCCATTAAGAGCAAAGATACCCAAATCAACCGGACTAAAGCTTTCCAGTGAACCCATAAAATCACCGATGGCGGTCCGTGCACTACTTGCAATAACTACTTCTTTCATATAAATAAGTGCTCCTCTCTATTTACCTATAAAATTCGGTTTTCTTTTTTCTAAGAAGGCATTCATACCTTCCTTTTGATCATAGGTGGAAAATAAGTTACCCCATAAGGAGAGCTCCAATTGGGTGCCGGCATTAGCATCCATATCACTGGCAAGGTCAATGCATTTTTTAGCTGACCGTAAAGCGATGGGAGGCAGTTGAACCAGCTTGGCAGCTATTTTTTTAGCCTCAGCCAAAGGATCTTCGGCTATGCGGTTAATTAAACCAATGGCCAGGGCTTTTTCCGCGTTGATAGTGGAACCCAGGTATATCATTTCTTTAGCCTGGGCATTACCTATCAATTTAGGCAACCGCTGGGTCCCTCCGGCACCGGGAAAAATTCCTAAGGTAATTTCCGGAAAACCCATCCGGGCATCAGGAGCCGCAATCCTTAAGTCACAGGCTAAAGGGAGCTCCATGCCCGCACCCAAAGCAAAACCGGAAATAGCTGCGATAGTAGGCTTGGAGCATTTCTCTACCTGATCAAAAATTGCCCCAAAAGCAAAGGCTTTGGCTGCTTCCGGGGTCATATCAGCCATATCACCTATGTCGGCACCAGCCGCAAAGTTCTTTTCTCCGTTAATAATTACACAACGAATGTCAGTCCGGTTTTCAATCTCGGTAAATGCCTGGCCAATTTCTAAGACCATTTCTCGATTCAAGGCATTTAGTGACTGGGTGCGATTTAAAGTAACTATACAAGTATTTTTTTCTTCATTTAAAATTAGATATTTATAATCCAATAACACAAACCTCCTTTCCCATAATCATTATCATAATCATATTTAATCTGCAAATTTTCACTTATTAATATCCGTAAAAACCGTTTTTGGTTTTGCGGCCATATTGTCCTTTAGCATATCTTTCCACAATAGCCGGGCTGGGTTTATCGGCTGGATTACCTGTTTCTTGATAGCGTTCCATGAGTACATTATATTCCAGGTCTATCCCGGTTAAATCCAGTAATTGCAGAGGCCCCATGGGATGCCCCAATCCGCTGATGCTTCCTTTTGCCCGCTATCATTTTTTAATTTAACCACCTTGCTATGGAATTAATTGTAATGATATACCATGCTTTAGTATAATTAAAAGGTATATTAGATAATAGTAATGGGGTAGTTAATAAATATATGCGTCCTGAAAAAATAGAGTTTACCAACCAAATTCCGCTTAAAGCATTGGTGAGGAATGTCAGTCAATATCCTTACCACTGGCACGATTTTCTGGAAATTATACAGGTACTCAAGGGAACGGTTAATATCAGTATTGGCGATGATAATCTAATACTGCAAGAAAAAGATATAGCCATTATAAACACGGGAGAATTGCACCGCATCACTGCCGGTGACCCGGATAATAAAATCCTGTTTATACAGATTGATCCTGATTTTTACCGGAGTATTTTGCCCGATAACCGATATTTGTTTATATACTGTTGTTCACCTTATCATGAAGCAGACATTCCCGAAAAGTATAAAGAAGTGAAAGAATATATTGCCCGTATAGTGCGGATGGTAAATGACAGTTGCCAGCAGGAATATAAGGAAAACCTAGAAAATTTGCTTAGAGAGATGCTTATTTATATTACTTACCATTTCGATTTTCTGCGCTGGGGTTTTGGTACCATGGAATTTAATGAAAAACCGGTGGAAAGACATAAACAAATAGCTGAATTTACTCGTAATGATCAGGAAGCTAATCTGGGACTTAAGGACATGGCAGCCGCAATTGATATTAGTTTGCAGCATTTGAGCAATGATATAAAAAAGAAATTCGGTTCAACTTTTCAGGAATTACTCTATTACGGTAAATGTGAAGAGGCTGCCAAGCTGCTCTTAAGCACCGATAAACACATCATTGATATTGCTATGGAATGCGGATTTTCTGACCCCAAGTACCTTATAAAGCATTTTAAACATAATTTTAACTGTACTCCTTCAGCATTCAGAAAAAAATACCGGCTCCCTGAGGAAGCTCTGGCTCATGAAGCTCAGTACCGTGATTATCCTCTGGCCGATGTTCTCCAATACCTGGAATAAAGAACATAAACCTTAAATTGCTCTAGAAGCTGTCTTTTATGCATAAATAATAATAGGGTTATCTTATCTGCAATAGCTTTACCTATCTTCGCCGAAGTATTTCCTTTCTATAACCCGGCCTTTCCTGAAAACTTATTAAGTTTTAAAAATCTTAAAATCGTCAATGCATTATTTATTAAAAAAGCATAAAATGACCTCCAAAGTAATCAAAAAAGTTGCGCCTACCCGCAGTAAAATTGCCCTTTAGGCAGTTTTAACTGCAGGCGGCTTTTCTGAGTTCTACCTATCTAATCAAGCCCATTAAACAAATTATCATCTATATCTTCTAAAATTTCATAAAGCATATAAGGTTAGTTTTATTGAACTCGGCCATAGATTTTGAAAGCTGAAATTTTCTTAATGCGACGAATAGACATTGGGGGTACAGTTGTTGAGTTATGTAAATTTAAAAGCAAAGCCAGGAAAAATATTGTTAAGCAGTGTCTGCGGACCATTTGGAGAAAAATACGGCGATGGTTTTGGAGTTTCTTATGAGGGCTCTTGGCAGGTTTTATGGGCTCAAGGTGTATTTCGTACTCGAGCTACCACCACCCAATGGGGTATAGATTTTATTGCCCAGAATTTGGATACACCAGTAGTTACACTCCATTATCCTACTATGAAGAAGTTTATAAAGGAACTGAAAAATAATTATGATTATGTAGGTATTGCTTTTGTAGCATCTACTCTACATAAATTAATACCGATGGTTAAAGCAGTGCGCAAATATGCGCCGGATACGAAAATCATTTTAGGCGGTTATGGTACGGTTCTCGATGACAGTATTCTCGGCGGATACTACGATTATATTTGCCGCAATGAGGAAGGGGTAGCTTTTATGCGCCGGCTGCTGGGGGAACCAGAGAATACAACTTTTAAGCAGCCGGATATCACTCAAACCCAGACCTTGTTTTCTCTTCCCATAACTGGCAGGACGGCTTATATTTTTGCCGGCTTGGGCTGTCCCAATGGC
>JAEWZB010000092.1 GCA_023395515.1 Bacillota bacterium | reverse complement strand
TATATCCCATTTTTAGCACCGCCATTCTTACTCTTTTATGTTTATTATAGCTTTTTTTCCGTTTTCTCGGTGCCTGTATACTCTTTTTTTCTTTGATTTTTTTATGGTTTTCGGACAGTCTGAGGCGGCCAAAGGCCGCCCCTACGTCTACCACTTTCACGCCTCACGCCTTACTACTATAAACTAGTCCCAAAAGCGGGTTTTTCTCTCTTATAACTAATTCCTGCTCCACCATTTTATCTAAATAATTAATCAGTTCCGCTTCGCTAAGATTAATTTTTTCATCTTCCAGTTTCAAAATTATATCAATAAGGTTAGATTCATTGACCGGCAAATAATCATTTATAATTTTGACTATGGTGGCAAAATGCTCATTAGTCTGGTTTTCTAATTCATCAAAAGGATTTAATTGATGGGGGCTTCTGGTCTTAGAAACCCTAACTTTAACCGACATAGTCCGTCCGATAACCGGGGATGAAATATAGCCGGTCCCGGAAGGCAAATAGGGCAATCTTTTTATATCTTCACTGCCTATGTCAGTTTCTTCTCTTATTACGGTCAAGTCTGTGGACCTTACGGTGCGAAAGATTATCTTAGTATTTAATTGGGCATTAGTAGTATCATCTAACAAAGCCGGTCTTTGGGTGGCCAGTATGAGAAAAACCCCATATTTTCTGCCTTCCTGGGCTATTTCTCTTATTTCCCGGCGGGAGGGCACATTATGATCGCCCCGGGGCGCAAAGTTATGGGCTTCATCAGTTATTACTATAAAAGGAGGAAATTTTTCTTCTACCGTATGCCCTTTTTGCACCGCATCCCGGTAATCTCTTCTTTTATTATATACGTTACGCAGTACATAAGCGGCATAAACCCTAAGCATCCAGATAGTGCCGCGAATAATTACGGTTTTTTGTGCTTTTAAGCCTTCTTCAATTTTTTTAATCCCTTGATCCATAAAAACGCCTTGCCGAACTAGCCGGGATAAGCGCCAATTAATAGACTTTAAAGTACTTAACTGGCCTACTTGTTTTTTTAAGGCTAAAAGTTTATTCCAATAATATAGCTTTTTATTTTCTTCGATATCGGTACGGTTCATAAACTCTTGTTTATAATAATCATCAGCCGGACTTTCTAATAAGGCTATCAGAGTATTGAGACGGTCGGTAAACAAGTTGAGACGGTCTTTGGGTTCTAATACAGCGGCAACGGCATTTTCCATGGCTTCGGTTATAGGGCTGACGGCACTGAGCAGATTACCTAAATCCCCGGCGGTTAAAGTATCAAATTTCACTCCTACATCAGTACCTACGGTAACTACCACACAAGAACGCTCATAGCTTTGCTTAAAATCATCTGGTAAATTTTCATCGAAAATATCTTTAAAGCTCATTTCATAATGGGGATCAAAAACTAACAAGGGTACTTTTTTTTCCATTAGTTCTTCTATTATAACCCTTAAGCCAAAAGATTTGCCTGATCCTGAACCCCCGAAAACCCCCATATGGGGATAATTATTCATGGATTTATAGTCGAAAACAAAAGGTACTCCTACTTGGGGGCTAATGCCTTTTTTAGTATCAAATAAAGGAGCAACTTGCTGCAAGGCTAAAGGCAAGGAAGCAGTCAGCCCTTCGGTTCCCTGAATTATTCCTAGGGTAAGGCCTTGATCTGGTAAGGTTTTAATAAGTAAATCCCGTACCTCATCAAATTGCGGTTCCCGTATGTTAGCTCCGGTTGTAACCGGATAAAACAGCTCACTGATAATTCTTAATTTAGCAAAATAAATCATTTCCTCGGCTATTTCATAGCCCAGACTATTTAAGGCATTCATTACTTCCCCATCAACTAAAACCGGGGATTTTTCATCTATAGATGGTATAAAAGGATTAACCGAATAAGTTTCGATTACCTCTCCTACCGGATAATGCAAAAAACTATCTTCTATAATCAGCAGCTCGTTAAGTCTAAAACTGCGCTGCCCTGATGCCGCCCATACCTCATGTTCATTAGTGGTACCAACTATTTGCATATTACTGCCCCCTTAGTATATCCGTCTCTCCCGGTTAGGTATAAAATACTTCTCGATTAAATCTGCATCTATACAAGTATACAAAAGCCTATCTATTTCCTTTTTGCGCAGTCTTACCTGGGCATCAATTAATTGTAACCAGGAAGGAATACCTTGTCCATTAGCTGGGGTCAAGGTAAAAAGAAAATTAATAGCTTTTTCTATGTCGGCTTCTTGTTCCGCCAAAAAGTCAACTGCTATGGCTTGGGGAGAAGTACTAAGCCGGGCAAAAACCGTGGAATAGTCTTTTTTGATTTTATATCCAGGATCGAAATGCAGGTATTCTCCTTTGTCAAATAAGCCGAATAATATCTCCCGGTCATAGATTCTAGGTCTGCCTATGGCTTCAATATCTATCATGGGAGCAATTTCCGCTGTGGCTATTTCTTCTATTACTCCCACCAGTATAGTCTCATTCTCTAAACACTCTGCACATAGCAATTGCCATTCGGGAAATCTATCAAATAGCAAAAATCCCCCATCCAGCATCAGCATAAAAGGCCGGTATTTTTTAACTGCCTCTAAGGCAGTCTTAAGTTCCATCTGAGCCAGGGCCCTTTTTAAATATATTTTTAAAGCTTCATCATTAGATATTTTATTTTTGGAGGCCAAATTCTCCACTAGACCTTGCACCTCCGGATTTAAGGGAGTTAAGACTTGGCTGTCCATAATATCTTCTTTTCCGGTAGTACCGGCCAGGGTACGCAAAAAAGCTAGATGATATGGATAAAAAGATCCATACTCTAGCCTGGAACCATCTACTGCAGTTATAGAACGGCCTTTAGTTAAGACTTTCATATTTTCCGGGGACGATTTAACCGCTTTTTTAAACTGTCCTTTAGCAGTCAGCCGGTTTCTGACCAGGTCAGTATTAAAAAGGTTAAAAGCTTCACTCTTTAACTTATCATTAAAACTACGCAGGGAAAATAGGATATCCTTATCTAGCATATAATACCTCGAAAGTTAATTAATTTTACCATCTAATCTTTCTTGTATTATAAACTATTTTCCCTGCGTAATAGTAGGAAGCATTAATCTAATAATAATATTCTGGCTCCAATGGCCAGTAGAGCTATACCTAATAAATCAATATATTGAAAATCATATTTTTTCATGCCGAATAACCCTAAAGCATCTATTAAAACCGCGGTAGAAATTTGAGCTACTATTATAGCAGTGGTGGCATTACCTACTCCAATCTGGGGCATAGTTTTGACTACAGCAAATATGATAAGTACATTTAAAATGCCCCCCAAATAAGCATACCAAGGAACCTCCCCCAGTTTAGAAAAGTTGCCGAAACCATTGCTTATTACCAGCATAATTATTAAAACTGTAAGAGTTCCTATAATGTGAACAACTAAAGTAGATTCCCATATACCGATAATTTTCCCTAAAGCAGAATTAAAGGTTCCCTGCAGAGCCATAGCTGCTCCGGAAGCTGCGGCTATAGCCAGATATATTAGTTTAGGCATTTTTTTCTCCTTAAGTTTTTAAGCTTATTGTCCGTTATATCAGCTTTTTTATACCTTAAAAACTATCAGAAGAAGGTAGCGATAAAAATTATAACAAAACCGGCTGCAAAACCTATCCACCTGCTCCTTTGACCTTTCATACCGGCTTCAGGCCATAATTGAAAAATGACTAAATAAATCATGATACCGGAAGCAATACCTAGCAGTAAGGGCAAGAGCTGGGGTAAAACTACTAAAGCCAGCTTGCCTAATATAGTGCCAAGAGGGGTAATTAAACCGACTAATAGAGTTTGCCGTAGGATTTTAAGCCTGCTCATGCCCCCCATGATTAGGGGAGCTGCAATCGCCATACCCTCGGGGATATTATGTATTCCAATTCCCAAGGCAATAACCATACCGGTTCGGCCTTTTAATTCATCCCCTAAGGCAATAGCCATCCCTTCCGGCAAATCATGCATAGCAATACCTAACATTATCAAATAACCTAAACTAATTAACGTATCTGAGCTGGAAAATTGTTTAAAGACTAACTTGTCAAACAAAGCTAATAGCATCATTCCTATAAGAATGCCTAGAAATGCCTTCTTGTAACCGGAAAAAATAATGGCGGATGGCAGCATATCCAATATTACTACCGCTACCATAACCCCGGAAGCCAGCCCTAAAAAAATGGCTAAACTTCTATTGCTCCAATCTCTTTTAATAAATAAAAGGACGGCCCCTAGTGCAGTACATATACCTGCCGCACAACTTATGAATAATACCTTATCCAAAAACATATCTATCCCACCGTTTTGTTTTTTCCATATCTATGATGTAAATTAAGAATTGATTCTACTGCAAAAAGCTATTATTCATTAGTTAAATGATTAATTTGAAGTTTTGCCAGTGAAACAGTTCTAAACCTTGTACATATTACATATTTTTCAATCAGAGGGAGGTGTATTGAAATGGATAAATTAATGTCGGTAGAAATGAAAGCGTTGGGAAGGGCTTTAGCAGTTTCCTTTATCTTATGTATCCTGGTAGCAACCGTAATTTACTTTACCGGTTTAAGGGAAACATTATTAGCTTCCCTGGGAAAAATAATATTAACTATTTCTGTATTCTGGGCCGGCTCCTATGTGAGTAAATTTTATGGCAGTAAAGGATTAGTACGGGGTATTACTATGGGGGTACTTTTTTTCATCCTCATGTTGATTGCTACTTTAGTTTTTAACAAATCCGTCATTAGTCTAGGGTCCTTTTTTTATAGTTTAGCCGTTTGCGTGGTGGCGGGAGGATTAGGCGGAATTCTGGGCATTGGCTTAAGTAATAATTAAATATCCAATAATTGCATAACCATGACATCCAGGTATCATGGTTGTATAATGGAGTGGTAATATATTTAGGTGAGGATGCCGTTGGCCAAGAATTGATGCAGTAATAAATGCTTTAGCCAATAACAGATAATTTGAACGAGGTAATCATGAAATATGACCATATAAAAATGGGCCGCTTTATCAATAGACCCAATAGGTTTATCGCCCATATTGAAATTGACGGCCAGACCGAAATTTGCCATGTGAAAAATACCGGCCGGTGTAAAGAACTGCTTATACCTAATAGGGCGGTATTTGTCCAGGAAGCTAATGCCCCCCACCGTAAGACCAAGTATGACCTTATCGCTGTTTATAAAGGCCATGAGCTGGTAAATATCGACAGTCAAGCCCCTAATAAAATATTTTTAGAATGGCTGCAGCACGGTTATCTATTTAGCCAGGAAGCTGTAATTAAGCCCGAAGCTAAATATGGCAATTCACGTTTTGACTTTTATGTTGAAGATGGAGACAGAAAAGCCTATATTGAGGTCAAAGGAGTTACCCTGGAAGAGAACGGGGTAGCTTTATTTCCTGATGCTCCTACGGCCAGAGGGGTAAAGCATGTCAACGAACTTGGAGCTTGCCTGCAAGAGGGATATGAGGCATATATAGTGTTTATTATTCAAATGAAAGGGGTAGATAGTTTTTCGCCCAACCTAAAAACCCATGAAGCCTTTGGTACCGCCCTGGCTTTAGCTGAAGCAGGCGGGGTTAACATTTTGGCTTTGGATTGTAAGGTAACCCCAGACACCATAGAGGCCGATGCATTTGTGCCGGTAAAATTATGGCCTCCTAAATCTAGCTGATAGTATAGAAAAGCCGGCTTCATGGCCGGCAACTAGTAATGCTACAATTGGATTAGAGCGGAAAGAACCAAAATTACTATTCCACATAGTATAAGGCAAATACCAATAATAACTCGTAGATTAGTCATAGGTTCTCCCCCTTTTAACCTATCCTAGCCCCACACCTTAAGTAAAAGATTACGGACAAAATTAGGAATTCTAATATAGTATACCCGCACCTAATAAGCCCCCTTTTTACGCTTAATTAAAAATTATAATCCATATTATGAAAGGTAGAGACTTAAGGTTACTAATCTTGTCAGGAAAATATTAGCAGGAGGAATTTATAATTATAGGAAGGTTTTTAGTGCAGTTTTATTAATACTATATACGTTTTTTATGGGTATACTTTTTCTAAAAGATAAGCCATATCTTTTAGTATATAAACGGTTATCCAAAACAATTACCACCCCTTGATCAGATTCACTTCTTATTAATCGGCCAATCCCCTGTTTAAAACGCATAATAGCATCAGGTAAGGAAAATGTACTAAAAGTATTTAACCCATGAGTCCGGCAATATTTATCATAGGCAGAAGATAAAGGATCATTAGGGGCTTTAAAAGGCAATTTTACTATTACCAAACAAGTTAATAAATCACCTTTTAAATCTACTCCTTCCCAAAAACTATCTAAGCCCATCAATATACTATTCTCTTGGTTAACAAAGGCATTAATGATACTTACCGCTTCCCCGTCTTCATTTTGCACTAATAATTCCATATTATTTTCCTGGGCAAAGGGCCGGAGTTCTTCCGCACAAGACTTCATCTGCTTACGGGCCGTAAATAATACTAAAGTACGCCCTTTAGTAATGTGGATAATTTCTTTTAAAATAGAGCTTACCTCGTTAGTAAATTCATAACTATCCGGTTGGGGTAAATCATTTAAAACTAATATTTTAGCTTGTTTTTCATAACAAAATGGGGACTGTCCAATAAAGGTATTAAGCCGGCTATCATTTTGTATCGCACTCAACCCGGTTTTATTTATAAAAAAGTCAAATTTATCATCAACGGTAATAGTGGCTGATAACAAGATCAGGCTATCCAGTTTATTATATAAACTATCGTATAAGACTGAACCTACTTCTATAACTGAGGAGGCCAGAGTATCTAATTCACCCTGCTTCCATTCCAGCCATACTAAGCTGGCACTATTATGCAAATCCTCTTCCATAATCACAAATAATGAATCTGCTAATTCCTTAAGTAAAGAACTTAAGAGCAGAAAATCGCTATCATCTGCTTTCAGGTTTTCCATTTGGAAGATTAAATGGTTGAATAATTCTATGGTCTCTATGTAACCGTCATAAACTGGGGAAAAACTTTCTTTTTCCAATAACTCCTCAGACAAAATGCTGGTAATCTGCTCGGTCTGCTTAGAACCGATAAAGCGGGTAAAACTTTTTTGCAGCTTATTCAATAATTCCTCCCCGCGGTCTATCAGCACCATACATTCATCAATAAGCCCCCGGTTTTCCGGCATTTCCTTTTTAAGTCTAGGCAAATGAGCTTTATATAAACCTTTTAAAATATCCCGAAACTCCGAAAAGGTAATGCGGTTCGATAAGCGTGCAAAAGCTTCCCGGTCCAGGTTATGGGCTTCATCAATTATTAAATACTTATAGGGGGGCAGGATACTATTATCAACCATAATATCACTTAACAATAAAGCATGATTTACCACAATAATATCGGCTTTTTCTAAGCTGCGTATCATTTTCAGCCGGAAACACTTGTCATGATGACGGCAAGCATCCTTTTCACAACTATTACGGTCAGCCGCCACTATCCACCACTGGTTCATTAAATCAGAATTTAAAACTAACTCCTTTTTATCGCCAGTTTTAGTCTTTTCCGCCCAGCCTAAAATCTTTTCTACAAAGTTCATCTCTGCTGAACTCATTTCCCTACGTCCGGCCAATATCTTCATATATTTATTCCAGCACAGATAGTTTTCCCGGCCCTTAGCTTCCGCATATTTAATTTTTACATTTAAGGTTTTCAATATATTAGGCAAGTCTTTTTCCACTAATTGTTGTTGTAAGGCTTTAGTTTTAGTAGATATCACTACTTTTTCAGCTTCATTAATTGCCCATATTATAGATGGAACTAAATAAGCATAGGTTTTACCTACCCCAGTCCCTGCTTCGGCCACTAAAAATTCTTTATCTATAAATGTTTTGTAAATGACATCGGCTAACTGGGCTTGATCAGGACGGTATTTGTAGTCGTCAACCAGGTTAGAAAGAAGATGGTCTTCTTTAAAAAACTCCGACATTATGGGATTAATTAGCTCCATTATTTATCTCCTTGGCTAATGTCTATTCGTAATTTATCTTTATAAATTATAACAGTACTTGGTGTATTATAGCAGTTATTAGCATTCTAATGTATTATTTTCCCCCCAATGCTAATCCCCATTTTGGGCCGCTTTCATCTCTCGAATATACTCCATCAGTACCTGTTTAGCTTCTTTTCCCTGCCGGGCAATCAGGTTGACAATAGCACTGCCTACAATCACTCCATCTGCCCTTTGACTATACGCTTTAACCTGTTCAGGAGTAGAAATACCAAAGCCTACGGCTACTGGAATGTTAGTAATACTTTGAATTTCCGAAATTATAGTATCAATATCCGTAGTAATGTTGGAGCGCATTCCGGTCACCCCCAGAGAAGAAACCAGATATACAAAGCCTTGGGCCTCCTGAGCCAAGCGTAAAATCCGGCCTTGGGAAGTAGGGGCAATCAGAGTTATAACCTCAACCCCGTACCGGGCAGCAGGAGCCTTAACCTCGGCCATTTCTTCATAAGGAAGGTCGGGAATGATAATGCCACTAATGCCGATTTCTTGACATTTTTTAAAAAACTCTTCATAACCAAATACAAAAACCGGATTCAAGTAGGTCATAAAGACTAAAGGAACTCGTATCTTCCCCTTAAGCGAAAGGACCATCTCAAAAACTCCGTCGAGCCGCGTACCGGATGACAGGGCGCGAACACTAGCCTGCTGAATTACTTCCCCCTCCGCAATAGGATCGGAAAAAGGTATCCCGATTTCAATCAAGTCAGCCCCGGCCTCCTGGGCGGCCAGAATATACTCAGCCGAAGCAACCAAATCCGGATCACCGGCCATTAAATAGGTAATAAAAGCTTTTTTCCCGGCAAACGCCGCCGCGATTTTATTCATACAAATCCACCCCCTGATAGCGGGCAATGGCCGCTACATCTTTATCTCCGCGCCCGGACAGGCAAACCACCAACACCTCATCCTTAGCCATTTGCGCCGCTAATTTTACCGCATAAGCCACTGCATGGGCCGATTCAATGGCGGGAATAATCCCTTCGGTTCGGGACAGATATTCAAATGCCTTTACGGCTTCATCATCTGTAACTGCTGCATATTCAGCCCGGCCTTCCGTATAAAGTTGGGCATGCTCCGGCCCGATACCGGGATAATCCAGTCCGGCGGAAATAGAATAAACCGGTGCAATCTGCCCAAACTCATCCTGGCAAAATATACTTTTCATGCCGTGAAAGATTCCTACCGACCCTTTAGTTAGGGTAGCCGCATGCTGCTCGGTGTCAAGTCCCTTACCGGCTGCTTCACAACCAATCAGCCTGACACCAGGCTCTGGGATAAATTCATAGAAAGCACCTATAGCATTGGAACCACCGCCTACACAGGCCACTACCGCATCGGGAAGCTTCCCCTCTTGCTGCAGCAGTTGTTCCCGGATTTCCCGGCTGATTATACTTTGAAAATCCCGCACTATCATAGGAAAAGGATGAGGCCCCATCACCGACCCCAGTACATAATGAGTATCATCTATCCTGCGGCTCCATTCCCGCATAGTCTCATTTACCGCATCTTTCAAGGTCATGGTACCGGAGGTAACCGGGTGTACCTTGGCCCCCAGCAAACGCATCCGATATACATTGAGGGCTTGACGGTCGGTATCCTCCTTGCCCATAAATACTTCACAATCTAACCCCAGCAAAGCAGCCGCCGTAGCCGTAGCTACCCCATGCTGCCCGGCTCCGGTTTCCGCAATTACTCTGGTTTTCCCCATCTTTTTCGCCATCAATACCTGGCCCAAGACGTTATTGATTTTATGAGAGCCGGTATGGTTTAAATCCTCCCGTTTCAGATAAATTTTGGCTCCCCTTAAGTTTTCGGTCATATTGGCGGCCCAATAAAGCAAGGAAGGTCTTCCCGCATAATTGGCCAGCAAATCCGACAGCTCGGCTTGGAAAACCGCATCTCTTTTATAATACTCATAAGCTTTTTCCAGCTCCAAAATGGCATTCATCAATATTTCAGGTATATATTGCCCGCCGTAAATCCCATATCGGCCTGTTTCCATATTCATCATCTCCTTACCGCTTCAATAAAACGCCGAATTTTTTCGGGGTCTTTCTGCCCCGCCGTTTCCACCCCACTGCTAGTATCTACACAATAGGGAGAAGTCAAAGCAACTGCCTTTTCCACATTATTCGGATTTAACCCTCCGGCCAAATAGAAGGGCCGGTCTATTCCTTTTAGCACCGACCAATCAAAAGTATGTCCAGTTCCACCTCTTTGCCGGTCTGAAAAAGTATCAAACAGCAAAAAATCAGCAAATTCAGGCAATAGTGAGGGTATAAATTCTCCCACAGATACGGCCTGAATCACCGGACAGGAAACCTGGTGTTGCAACTCTTGCCGGTAAGCATCATCCTCGTCACCGTGTAATTGTATTATATCTATGATACCTGCGGATACCATTTTTACAATATCAAGCCGATGAGCATTGACAAAAACCCCTACGGCTTTAATCTCGGGATGTAACTGCTGCCGGAAGCAGCGGGCAGTTTCTGCGGTAATCTGTCTCCGGCTCGGAGCAAATACGAAACCGGCATAATCCGGACGATACCGGTTTACAGCCGCAATATCTTCCGGGCTTTGCAAACCGCAAATCTTTACTTTAGTCATAACTTATCACCTCTAAGGAAAGCTAAAGCTTCTTTCTTGTTCTCCGCCCGCATCAGGGTTTCACCGATTAAAACCGCATCAATACCGTGCTCTCGCAGTAAAGCAACATCCTCCGGGATTGATACCCCACTTTCCGCAACTAAGAGAATATCGGCCGGCACCAGCTTGCGCAGCCGGATACTGCGGGCCGTATCCACCTGGAAGGTTTTCAAATCCCGGTTATTAACCCCCATAATGCGGGCCCCGGCCCTAAGCGCCATTTCCACTTCCCCTTCGTCATGAACCTCTACCAGACAGGAAAGCCCCAGGCTATCGGCTTGCAGAATTAAATCCTGCAATAAGCTCTTTTCTAAAACGGAGCAAATCAGTAAAACCGCATCGGCTCCCAAAACATAAGCCTGTTCAATTTGATAAGGATCAATAATAAAATCTTTTCTCAAAAGCGGCACAGAAACTGCGTCCCGAATTTCTTCCAGATAACAGTCACAGCCTAAGAAAAAATCCGGTTCGGTCAGTACCGAGATGGCAGCAGCTCCGGCTGCTTCATATGCCTTAGCAATGTCCACATACAAAAACTCCGGATCAATAATGCCTTTAGAGGGAGAAGCTTTTTTAACTTCACATATAAATGAAATACCTGGCTCTCTTAATGCCTTTTCCAGGGCAAAAGCCGGCAGTTTGCGGGGCAAAGCTGCTAATGGGATGGGATCTTTGGCCTTTTGCTTTGCTACCCGTTGGCGGGTGGCAGCAATAATTTCTTCCAAGATATTCATACTGCCACCTGCCTGGTTGCCATAATAAATTCCTCCAGTTTACGCTGGGCAGAGCCGTCATCCAGCAACTGCTGGGCAATGCGCACACACTCCCGCATGGTAACATCATTTTTACCCATATAAATACAACAAGCAGCATTGAGTACTACAATATCCCGTTTCGGCCCCTTTTCCCCGGCCAGAATGCTGCCGGCAATAACAGCGTTCTCTTCCGGGGTTCCGCCTACTAATTCTTCTATATGGCACCGTCCTAAACCGAATTGCTCCGGGGTAATAAAATAACTGTTCAAATATCCATCGGCTACTTCGCAAATGGTAGAAGTTCCAGTCAGGGTAATTTCGTCCAGGCCGTCATGGCCGTGAACTACCATAGCCCGTTTTACCCCTAGCTTTAATAAGACATTAGCTAAGGGTTCCACTAAATTTTCATCATATACCCCCAGAAGCTGCAGGGTAGCACCAGCCGGGTTAGACAAAGGGCCCAGAATATTAAACAAAGTACGTACTCCCAGTTCCCGCCTTACGGGGGCCACATGCTTCATGGCCGCATGATATACCTGGGCCAGCATAAAGCATATTCCAGTTTCAGCCAGTACCTTTTCACTCTGCCCGGCGGTAAGATTAATATTTACTCCTAATGCTTCCAGTAAGTCGGCACTGCCGCATTTGCTGGAAACGCTTCGCCCGCCGTGCTTAGCCACCGGAACTCCGGCAGCCGCTACCACAAAAGCCGATACGGTGGAAATGTTGAAAGTAAAAAGTTCATCTCCCCCTGTACCTACGATATCCAGTACATCAGTACCTGGGGTAAGCTTCATACACTTTTCCCGCATGATCTCGGCACCGGCCGTAATTTCATCAATAGTTTCCCCTTTAAGGCGCATGGCCGCCAAAAAGGCTCCTATCTGCGCATCAGTCGCTCTTCCTTCCATCATTTGCAGCATAACTTCTCTAGTTTCCTCTAAAGAAAGATTTTGCCCACTTAAAATACGATGTATAGCTTGATGTATCATAGGTTCTGCCTCCTTTCGCAACTGTGCAAAAAGTTTTCCATAATTCTGCTGCCATTAGGCGTAAGAATAGACTCAGGGTGAAACTGAATACCATATACCGGGAAATCCCGATGCTTCACACCCATTACTTCCCCATCCTCAGCCTCGGCAATCACCAGCAGTTCATCAGGTAAAGTATCACGCTTTACGGCTAGAGAATGATAGCGTCCGGCAGTCATAAGCGGCGGCAAACCGCGAAATAAGGGAGCCCCGTTGGCAATGTGAACTCCGCTGGGCTGGCCGTGCATCAGAGTTTTAGCATAACTAATCTCGGCTCCGTAAGCTTCGCAAATAGCCTGATGCCCCAGACAAACACCTAATATTGGTATGCGTCCGGCCGCCTGTTGTACCAGCTCCATACAGATACCGGCATCCCGGGGACGTCCCGGCCCCGGCGAAATAATAATATGCGTAAGACTCATATCCAATATTTCAGCTACAGTATATTCATCATTGCGTATAACCCGGATTTGGGGATTAATTAATCCGGCCATTTGATATAAGTTATAAGCAAAGCTGTCATAATTATCAATTAAAAGTATCATATCCGTTCCTCCCTTTCTGCACTTAGAGCAGTTAAAACTGCTTTGGCCTTATTTTGGATTTCCTCATATTCCCGGGCTGCTACACTGTCTGCCACAATACCGGCCCCGGCTTGAACTGATACCTTACCGTTTTTTAGCACCGCCATCCGGATACCAATGCAAAGGTCCATATTACCAGTAAAATCAAGGTAGCCCATGGCACCTCCATAAGGTCCCCGTTTGCGGCCTTCTAATTCATCAATAATTTTGCAGGCCCGCTTTTTAGGCGCTCCGGACAAAGTTCCCGCCGGCAGAGTGGCAGCAATGGCATCTAAGGCATCCATTTCCGGGCTGATTTTCCCGGTAACCCGTGAGGCAATATGCTGCACATGGGCCAGCCGCTTTATATTTCGATGTTCTTCTACGGTAACTGTACCAAAATCGCTGATTTTTCCCAGGTCATTTCTAGCTAAATCTACCAGCATATCATGCTCGGACAGCTCTTTGGGATCAGACAGCAGTTCCTTAGCAAGCTGCCGGTCTTCTGCTTCATTTGTTCCTCTCGGTCGCGTACCTGCCAAAGGATAAGAGCTTAAAGTGCCATCCCGGAGGGTTACCAGGGTTTCCGGTGAAGCACAGACAATTTCCATATCATCCATATGCAGATACACCATGTAAGGCGAAGGATTAGTAGTACGCAAAATCCGATAGGTTTGCAAAAGACTGCCCTCACATTCTGCTGAAAAGCAGTTGGAGATAACTGCCTGGAAAATATCGCCCTCCCGAATATGATGGCGAATACGCTCTACCTTTTCTGAAAATTCTTCTTCGGTGTAAAGGGGAGAAAAAGCCCCACACCGGGGAGACTCCGGTTCCGGTCCGCCAGACTCAAACAGAAGCTGTTCCATATCCTTTAAGGTGGCAATTCCTTTGATATAATTCTCTTCCAGATTTTTAGTTTCCACATTGACAATCATATATATCTTTTGCTTAAAATGGTCAAAAGCAATAACCCGGTCCACCAGCATAAGAGTAAAATCCGGAAAGTTTTCCTGATTCTCGGCCTTAAGCTTTAATCCCGGTATAACGTATTTAACCAAATCATAAGCAAAACTGCCCACCAGCCCTCCGGTAAAAGGCGGTAAGCCCGGAATCTTGGGACTGCTATATTGAGCCAAGACCGAGCGCAAATAAGTTAGAGGCTCCATATCTTGTTGCTCCTTTACCGTCAAACTGCTATGTTCGGTTATAACCCCATCAGTACAGGTAATTAACCGGGAGGGACTATAGCCTAAAAAAGAATACCTTCCCCAGCTTTCCTGCTGGGATACACTTTCCAGAATAAAAAAGTAGCGGCTCTTGTTTTGCAGGTTTTTCAAAATTTCTACCGATGTTTTCCGGTCAGCCAATAATTCCATAGCCATGGGGAGAATAGTGTGTCCGGCTGATAATTGTTTAGCTTCCTCTAGAGTGGGAGTAAACATAAAAAGACCTCCTTAAATAAAAGTGATTTTTAAAATATTGCCATGGTTTCAACTTTTGCCGGACAGATGCCCAACCATGGAACCAAAATAAAACACCCGTCCTTGAAAAATAATCAAGGACGGGTGATAATAATCATCCGCGGTGCCACCTCGTTTTACAGGCCAACCTGTACTCTCTGCAGGATACCATCATATCCCTCGCAACTTACGTATGCGTCACGTCGTGGAATACTCAGGTTTAACCCTTTGACCACGCCCTCAGCGGTCCATTTGATACACTGCGTTGTACGAGGCTCTCAGCTCTCCCCGCTCTCTGTAACTGCACGTTGCACCTTTATATCCGCATCATCGGTTTAAGGTAATATTAAATTTTTATGATTGTACACCGATAGAATCTTAATTGTCAAGTGGGTAATTTTCCAACTTATCTTTGGGCATAAGCCCTAATTTGGCTAATAATGTTATGTGTACTGAAACAAACTATCCTCTTAGACCCACAAGTCTGCCTACATCATAGTAAAATCTATCTTTCCTAATATCCCCTTTTACATTGAACACTTAATAGCCCTATGTTAAATTAAAAAGGATGATACAGAGCCTTATTCTGGATTATCTCCCTGCTCCGGTAAAAAAAAGAGAAGATGCCGATAAAAGAGTTGTCTGCGCTGTTGTTCGAAGCCAGATAGTACACAAAGACTTATTACTCATGACAACTCGTACACCAGCCGCCATAGTAATGAAGCATGAGGGGGATTTTATACTTTGGACAATGTCGATATCATTGATGTGTTGCTGGTTTTATCCACATTGGTGATATTATATTTTTTATTGTTAGTCGCAAAAAAAACGCCTAAAAAACAAATTCATTATGCAGTTTTAAGTATAACGGCCAGCATTCTCCTATGGAATGTCGCAGTATTATTGTATTCGACTTTTGACCATATACCCTGGATACTGGCAATTTGTGAGCGACTGTATTTTTTGGGTACGATTCTCGTATCAATTTCAATCTTATTTACCGGGTTAATTTTTGCTCAAACTAAAATAAAATTTACCTGGAAGCATACACTGCTGTTTGTCGTTCCTGTCATCTCTATTGTGGTGTTGTTTACGAATCAAAGTCATCACTTGTTTTATACTGTCTTTAGCCTGATACCCTCCAGGCAAATTTTTGGTATCTATTTTACTATACATACGATATATTCCTATTTGTGTATAGGGATTGGTTTGGCCTATCTCGTGATTTTTTCCATAAAAAATTATGGCGTTTTCTCCAAGCAATCCTCGTTAATATTTATTGGCATTATGATTTCGCTGATCATAGATGCAATCAGCACATTTAAGATATTTGATTGGTCAACGGCCATCGAAAATATTGCCTTTGCCGTGACCATTAGCTTTTTTATAATAGCTACGGTAAAGTTTGATTTCCTGAACATAATACCCATTGCCTTACAAACGGTGGTTGATTTGATTTCTGACAGCTATGTGGTAATTGATGAGGATTTTATAATCATTGATTACAACCAAGCTTTTGTAGACGGTTTTACCGGGGTATCTAGAAAAACCGGCATTACGGCCATAATCAAAAATAATTATACTGATCTTGATGTTAAGAGATTCATGGACTTTCTGGACGAAGCAGTTCGTGAGCAAAAAAAAGTCAGCTTTGAGATACCCAAGCCCGTGGGTGAGTCCATTGCCTATTATATGGTGGAGATCACCCCCATTTATGTCAGCGGCAATCATATAGGAACCATAATTTTAAAACAGAATATTACTGAGCATAAAAATAATTTGCAGAAGGTTATGCAACTCAATGAGAAGCTGCAAAGTCTGGCCACCCGAGATTGGCTGACCCAGTCTTATAATAGATATTTCTTCGATGAAAGATTACAGCAGGAAATTGACCTCGTAAACAGACTGCAGGCCTACGGTCAGGAATCAGAAAAAAGCGTCAATAACTTTGGCTTAATCATGTTTGATATAGACTATTTTAAAATCTATAACGATAATAATGGGCATCTGGCCGGAGATGAGCTTTTGCAAACCATCGTTACGGTTGTTAAAGAGGTATTATATCCCACTGATATATTATGCCGATACGGCGGAGAAGAGTTTGCCGTTATTTGCTGCCATACCTCGGAGAAAGGGCTTAAAATAGCTGCGGAAAAAATCAGAAAGACGGTGGAAGATTATGATTTCAAGTTTCAGGATAAACAGCCAGATGGTAACCTGACAGTTAGCATTGGCGCAGCCTATTGCTCAACAGCTAACGTGAAAAGAGAGGATTTAATAAAAGAAGTGGATAATTATCTATATTTGGCCAAAAACAGCGGAAGAAATAAGGTTGTTTTTAAGGTATAAACCTACCTAGGGGTTTTACGGTTTTTTTACCAAAAGACATGGTCATTGAGTTAAAAGCGCAGAACTGCTATTATGGCAGTGGATAAAATTTCTATTAAAAAAGGTCAACAGGGAGCGAAGTTATGAAAGTAAAAAAGAAAAAATTATTACCACTTTTTATAATCATAGTATTGGTTATCACAGGACTGCCAGTATCGGTTTATGGAGCCCAGACGGTACAGGCCGTCACTATTTCAGTACCGACCTATCCTGTTACGATCAATGATGTAAAAATCGATCCTGGTAAGAGCAAATATCCCTTTATCGTGTACAACGATATCACCTACTTCCCCATGACCTACAATGATTGCCGCGTCCTGGGGCTGGAAACCCAGTGGAAGGGCGATGCGGAGGGACTTGTCATTGAGAAAACAGGCATCACCGCTGCGTATTTACCTTATTCTTCGCCGACTACCAACAAGGGAAGCTACAAGGCGACAGTGGCGACCTTTCCGATTAAGGTCAACGGCCAGCTCGTGGACAACAGTAAACAACAATATCCACTCCTGTCCTTCCGAGATATTACTTATTTTCCCCTGACCTGGGAGTTTGGAGTCCATGAATTTGGCTGGGATTACAATTTCAGTCCTAAGACAGGGCTCATCATCAACTCTGATAACCTCAAGCTTGAACAAATTAACTTTGGTGGAAGCGACATACTGAAGAACGATGACGGTAATATAAACAGTACTACAGTGACAAAAAAATATATCTATTATCAGGGGAAAAAAGGACAGATCATACAGGCACTGCGGTCCAATCCCACAAAGACCAAAACGGTTTATCAGCTGCCCACCGACGACGTATTATATTATGTTAGACTCTATGTTGAAAACGGGGAGGCACACCTGTTTTATCATACAGGCGGCGCCGTAATGGGAGCCGACCACATCTTCAGGCTCAACGATGACGGCAGCACCACAGAACTACAAAACGGCTATAGCAAGGTCAAGGCCTTTGATGATAAAGTTTTTACCTACTGGACGGGACACGCGCCAGGTTCAGGTAACCTTTATAGAAAAGTTGGCGAGGAATACATTCCGGTTGGAGATCAGGGGTATCTTTACGGCTGGTCCTGGAGGGTGGAGCCTGACGGAAGAGGCGGCAGCGGATCGGATGATATTGTTCTCGACGGAGAAAATCTCTACATCCTGGCCTTCAATATGAAGGAAGGAGCGACAGAGAAGAACGGCATCTACAAAGTGAATATCAATACCAATGAAACGGTACGCATGAGCAGGCATGAAGCAATGGGCTTTCAGCAGGAAGGTGACTATTTGTATTACGTGGGTGAAGGCGCATTGTATCGGATTTCCATGCCAGATGGAAACGAAGAATTTGTTAAGCAACTGACACAGCCGCCCGTCGAAATCAGAAGTTTTGCAGTTCTCAACGGAAAGGGCTACTGGGAGAATGCCGAAAATGGAAACCTTTACGATGATGACGGTAAAAAGGTAAATGATGGAGCAAGGTTAGAAGGAATGAAAATTGCCGGTGATCAAGATGAATACCTAATTTGTACCTTTGAGGAAACGGAACTGTCCAAATACCGGATTATAATTCTTGATGAGTCGGGTGCCGTAGTTTTTAAAACTTCGGACACCACGCGGATAGACAGCATCAATATAACGGAAGCGGCGGTAACCTTTGCCAATGGGACAACGGGAACGATTTGCAGCACCAAATTGAAATAAGTTAAGGATGCCAAGGTTAAATAGGCAGGACAGCGAATGACCTGCCTATTTTTTGGACCTGACTTTCCCCAAGACATAGCTTGCCACCCAGAGAAGGCTATTTCTTGAACTTCTGCCCCACCATTTCTACACTCCCCGAAAATCATGTCCGAAAACGGCCGGACACTTATTGTAAGTATGATACAATAAAAAAAAATAACCGGTTCAAACAGCAGCTCCACAAGCTACTCTGATGGCGTCCCAATGAAAGTGACACTGCTGGGATGGTGAGGATATTAATATGTCCCGATTTTTCATACCTATAAAAGGTAGGCTCTTTAAAGCTCTGCGACTGCCGATATAGGAAAAAGGAGTGTATACAAATGATATTAGTTCTATTTGAGGTCACGGTAAAAGAAAATTGTATGGATAGTTACCTTGCTACGGCAGCAAAATTAAAAGATCAGCTTGCCAATGCCCCAGGTTTTATTCGATCTGAGCGGTTCTCCAGCCTTGTAAATGAGAGAAAACTGTTAAGTTTATCGGTATGGGAAAGTGAAGAAGCAATAGATGAATGGCGTAATCAACAGGAGCATCGCAAAGGCCAGCAGATGGGGCAGAATTCTATATTTGAAAGCTATACTATAACTGTTGCCTCCCCATTGCGGTCATATACCGATAAAATGCGGCAGGAGGCCCCTACCGACAGTAATGCTTTCTTTAATTTAGTATAACTTAGCGAATTGGTGCATACGCAGTGCAACTAGAGCTATAATTTAAATCGGCACTTTCATTTAGATTGGAAGTGTCATTTTTTTATACTTCTACCCTCCAGGCATCTCAGGTTAATAACTAAATTTGTTATAATTAATTAAAGACTCATTTTTTAAAATACCATATTAATAATTAATGAATAATTCCTGCCGTTTATGTTTTGAAGTTTTGCCGGAAAAGGAAAGGATAAAAACATGTCACCTATACCAAAACCTATTCATCGTTCTGCCCTGAGGTTAAAATTAGGCAGGTTATATTACGGCCTGTTAAGACGTATTTTATGGTTTAAGATGTCTAATATATTGGCCACATTTAAATCGGAGGAAAGACTGCCTTTTATCTATTTTGCCCATAAAACCCTGCTGCTGCGAAAACTAAAGGATGTTGACATGTGGTTGCAATATAACAAAATTACCAACTTGAAAATCGCCGCCCCCAAAGTGCATGGAATTATACTGCGTCCGGGAGAAGTTTTTAGTTATTGGAAATTAATCGGCAAAGCGACCCAACGCAAAGGTTATCTACCGGGGATGGTTTTACATAACGGTTCTTTTTATGCCGGTACAGGTGGCGGTTTATGCCAGTTATCCAACCTGATTTTTTGGATGACACTTCATACCCCTCTCACGGTAATAGAACGTCATAGACATGACTACGATGTCTTTCCTGATGCAGACCGTACCCAACCTTTTGGCAGCGGAGCAACTTGTTTTTATCCTCACGGCGATTTAATGATTCAAAACAATACTCAAGATGATTATCAATTGTTAATAACTGTAGGTGAAGAGTTCCTCAGGGGCGAATGGCGCGTATCTGCCCTGCCCCAGTATAAATATACGGTCATTGAAAAAAACCATATGATGAAAAGCGAATATTGGGGAGGATATAGCAGGCATAATGAGCTTTATCAGCAAAAATTTGATCTTTCCGGCCATTTGCTCGATGAAAAACTAATGGTTAGAAATTCTGCGATTATGATGTACTCCCCTTGTTTATCCGCGCCAGCTAATAATCTCTAAGTCCAGCATAAGGAGGAATAATTGTGGAGGGTTTGTTTAAGAACATTTTATATAAACTGAGGGCGGTGGCGGGCAAAAAGCCCACGGCCCGGGTTATAGCTGTTTCGGTTGTACTAGTCGTGGTCTCATGTATTGGTTTTGCCACTAATAGGACCAACAGCGACAACTCTCTGCCCATAAATGAAAGCCTGGTTCAGATCGCACAGGCAGATGTAAATCAGGACGGCCAAGACGAATATATTTACCTCGATCAATCACAAATGGAAACCGCTAATGAAGTAACACTTCTCGTCAAGGATGCTGGGGGAAACCAGATCTGGAGCGCAGGGCTCAATTTATCTCACGCAGGCTGGGATCAGTTGTTCCTCACCAGGCTGGAGGGTAAACATTATCTGCTGCGGTACAACCCTGCAATGTTTCAGGGATATTGTACATATACGTTTGCTCTTTTCTTACCGGAAAGAGGCAGCCAGGAGCAGGTTATCCGTACGGGAACTCTGGAATTTGACATTAACGGTACCGCAGAGCTTGACCCGGGTAAAATGATTGATTTCGCCCATGAAATCAACGCCCTGTTAAAGGAGAGTACTCTTTTAATCAGCAGTGACGGCGGTTCCTGGAGCTTCGGTCCTTCATCGGCAGAGCCGTTCTTCGAAGGGTATTCATGGCTGAACGACAGCCCCGAGCTTTATAAGAAGGGCGACAGCCTGGAGACCAAGCTTGAGAAGTACAGCCAATATATTATATCCAACCGCAAACTGAGCGATATATTATATACCGGTTATACCAGCAGTCATTCGGATAAGTTCAGCGAGAAGGAAATACGAGGGGCCATGGAAAGTGTTATCGCCAAATTCCACGACTTCCAAGGCTGTGAACTGACGAAGCTGTGGTATGACGAAGAAAAATCCCCTAATCAAATTAAAAGTTATATGACTGGCGGACGCGGTTTTGGTAACGGAGTCAGCCCGGATAATGTGATCGTCATTTATTCTGACTTTACGGTGGATTCTTCCGGCGGGGACGGAAGCTTAAACCCCAATTCGACTTACACGGATTGGGGCTGGATTCTCATCAGAGATAGCAGCGAAAACGAGTGGCAGGTAGATGATTGGGGATATTGATTATTCATAGTTCCACTTGGAGATTAGTCCTACATTCAGCAATAATTAAAATTATAGAGCTAATTCCTCAATAGAGTTCTTCGGCCCTTTTTTTTCAACTTTATAAAGTCCATCAATTGGGACCTTGTTAACAGCCAGGATTTGACTAGTTTCCTCATAATTATCAGGTCTTACCTTGATAGATAAGCCACAGCTAGTAGATATTTCCCTTAAGGTAGGTATCACCGTAAATTCTAAATCGGCTGATTTTAATACTCTTTCGGCTTTTAGGGCATGAGAAGTAGCCTGAAAAGTAAATAAACAATAATCAGTTATTTTAAGCAAGTTTTCCATTAAATCATTCCTATTTAGTTATTTCACCAATTTTATAAAAAGTACCCTGACAACGGACTAAAATCTTATCATTCGAAGTAATTTCAGCTTCAGCAAAATATAAATCGCGCCCGGCTTTTACTACTTTACCTTTAGCTATTATTTCGTCCCCCAGACCTGCTGCCGCTATAAACGCAGTAGACATATCCACAGTTACTCCTTTAACACCTAAGCTGCGGATAGCATTAGCCATAGCTGCATCAGCTATGGAGGTTAATAATCCTCCATGAATTTTCCCAATCGGATTAGTATGCTGCCGGGAAGTAATAACTTTCAGTACAGCTTCTCCTTTTCTCAGCTCTGCCAGCTCAATACCCAGCAAATTATAGTAGGGGGTTGCCTGCAAACTTTCCTCAATATTTTTAAATAACCATTCTTCAATATCATTATTAATTGCCATTATAATCACCCTTCACTATTATACTATCAAAAACTAAAAATACTTAAATAACTTGGGATTCTTTTCTAAACTGATTTTTTAATAAAACTTCCTGTTCCTACACAAATTACTTATGAAGGAGTGTTAGCTATGTCTATTCGTACTTTATCCTTATTAATTATAATAGTATTTGCCTGTATTATTGCAGTCAGTGGTGTGCTGATATATTATTTTCAAAAAGATACTAATCCTAATTTTATAACTACCCCCAAACCTAAGATTGTTTATCAGCAAACTTCTGTTTTAGCAGCGGGCAACTTACATTAAAGGAGCAAAAACCCGCAATACTAAACTTATGAATTTGTTATACCATTTAATTTGGGCCAAATCCATAAGGGTAATTTCCCGGCATACTTCTAAAGTTCTGATAAAATCTTCTTTCAAATCATAAATACTGCTATTACCATACATCCATACCCCACATTCAAAATGCAGATACAGGCTGCGGTAATCCATATTAATAGTACCAACTATTCCATATTCATCATCAGCTACAAAGGTTTTAGAGTGTATAAACCCCGGGGTGTACTCATATATTTTTACCCCCTTCTCCACTAAAGTTTTGTAATAAGATTTGGTCACCTCATGTACAAACCAGCGGTCAGCTAAGTAAGGGGTAATAATACGTACATCAACTCCGGCTTTAGCAGCGGATGATAAGGCAGTTATCATTTCATCGCCGATAATCAAGTAAGGTGTGGTGATGTAAAGGTATTTTTTAGCTTTATTAATTAAATTAAGATAAACTATTTCTCCCACCGGTTCATCATCTAAGGGATTATCGGCAAATGGCTGTACATAACCATCCGCTTCAATTTTATCGTCTAAATCGATGGGGCCCTTAAATTTAATAAACTCTTCATCAATTCCTTTAAGATAATCCCACATAGATAGAAACATAACGGTCAGATTCCATACTGCTTCACCTTTGAGCATTATAGCCGTATCTTTCCAATGTCCAAACCTTTCTATTTCATTAATATATTCATCGGCTAAGTTAATACCGCCCGTAAAACCGGTATGACCATCGATAATAGCAATTTTACGATGATCCCGATTATTTAAGCGGGGGGTTAGTAAAGGAATTAAGGGATTAAAAACACAACATTTAATTCCCATTGCTTCAAGCTTTTCATCATATTTATGAGGCAATTTAAGCAGGCAGCCGATATCATCATAGATAACCCGCACATCTACTCCCGATTTGGCTTTAGCCGCCAATATGTTAAGAATACTATCCCACATTACCCCTTCTTCTATAATAAAGTATTCTAAGAATATAAAATGCTCGGCTTGGCTCAGTTCTTCTTTTAATCGTTTAAATTTTAATTCACCAGTATGCAGATATTCAGTAGCAGTATTGCTATAGGGTGGTGAATAGGCATAATTTTGAATATAGCGAGATTGGTTGAGGGCATTTTCGTTTAATAAACCAATTTCAGCTAAAATATCCGGTTGAGCTGCTAAAGCCTCTTTAGTTTTATCTTCGATATATTTCATTCTTCTCTTAGTACGTTTACCTAGCTTGTTGCCGCCAAAAAAGATATAAAATAATCCCCCAAAGATGGGAAAAATTAATATAGGTATAATCCAGGCCATCTTATAAGCGGGATTACTGGCGCTGTTAATAATAAATAATACGGCAATTAAGCTAATAAATATGCTCCCCCCATAGAAGAAAGCAAAATACTCATTAAGCTTGAGGATTATTCCGATTAAAACCAATAATTGCAAGGTTAGAGCAAATGCTACAAAAATTGCCCGGTGCAATAAAAATCTTTTAATAAATCCCATTAATTTAAATCTCCCCATGCTTAGTTATTCTTAATAATATATCAAAATTACCGCCAATAGCTAAGCCATTCATTCCCTGCTTTCCCCTAACTTAAAAAGGGAGAAGCTTTCGGCCTCTCCCCCTATAATTTGACAATTACAATTTACTCTTTTTCATAAACCGCAAAAAGCTGTAAAGCTACCTCATCAAAAGGCTGACTGCGTAATTCTTCGGCTAACTCTTTAGCCGGGGAGCGTTCCGCTATATCGATAAAATCTTCCCAAGTCATATAATCAAAGGGAACCATTTCAACGTTTTTAAAACCGGCCTGGGCAAAAATCTCATTTAGTGATTCCGGGGCAAAGTGATGCATATGAAGCATAGCCGGAAATAAAGTTCCCTCAATACTTTCATGAATTCTTTGTTCAACTTCACCATATCTGGTAGGAGCAGTAATAAACACTTTCCCTCCCGGCTTAACTACCCGGCTAAACTGTTGAATTATTTTAGCCGGATCATAAGTATGTTCCAATACATCCAAACAGTTAATGGCATCAAAAAATTGATCCCCATAAGGAAGTGAATCTATGCTGCCTTCCGTGAACCTTACTTCTTGGGATTGACCAGATAGTAAAGACTCGGCGGTAGGAAATTCGCAGGCCACATTAATCCCGCCCAGTTCTTCTTCTATTAACTGTATAACTTGGGGAAAAATTTGCTTATCTCCTTTTTTCATCAAGGCGGATAAAGCCATAGCCCTTTCTAATCGAGCTTTACAGGCATCTATAGCGTAAACGGACATGTACTGGCTCATTACCAGGGTGGCAAACCCGGCTCCGCATCCGGCATCTAATACATTGCCTTTTAGCTCTTTAAGGCGGGGATATACATATTCCAGAAATGAAAACTCACCCCCGGAAGAAAAGTTTTGCAAAGCTATAATCTCGTTCATGGTGAACAAGTCATCCTGGTTTAAATTACTGCCGATTTCTTTTCTAAACCAGTTGCGCAGCTCCACATTACTATTTAGTACTTCTATTACCTCTTCCAGGTTTTCTTTATTACTTAGTTTAAACAGGTTTTCTTTTTGTTCAGCAGTCATTCTCTGCCAAATGTAATCCACGAAAAAGGGAAAACACACATTATTATGTACATTAAATAATATAGCTTGGTTTAATTTTTGATTTCTTAAATTGGTAGTAGCCTTATGAAACTTTAATAAAAATTCTATAGCCTCTTCATCATTACGGGCAAAGGTCTCGGCATAGACTGAAGGTAAATCTGTAGTTTCCTCTACTAAGCCGCTATAAAGGGCTAGTACATCCGAGTCCACCTGACTAAAGTAGTAATCAAAAAATTGCTTTAGAATCATAATTTCCTCCCCTAAACACATTTGTTATTAATCAAGTTAGTTAAAGTATTAAATCAAATACTTGGGTATAATCTTCCCTGGATCTGGTACTGTCTAATTCCCAATTCACTCCCACTTCAAAACTTCTCATTTCCTCAGTTATTTTAATAATAGGGTTAAGCATAATACCTGAAGTATGGTAACCTAAGCTGCTCTGGTTCTCAAATACATATTCCTTGTAATATTCTCTTACGGCCGGTTTAATTACAAGACTGTCCATGGCATCATGGGCCATCCAGGAGTAGCTTACACAGTTCCAGAACTTGCTGCCTTCTGCACTTATTATTTGGTATAAGTAGTCAATCTTTTGGGGCAGGTTGGTTTTAGCGGCTATAGATTTATAATTAATTCCCCCCTCATCAATTACCGATATATCTTGTACTTTTATATCCAGGGCCCCGGTTTTACCTTCTATACCGATAAAGGATAAAGGCCGAAAGGTTACTTCATCCGAGGCGGCCGCCGAAGAAACAATTTGCGGAGCTAAAGCCAGCTTAATATTATCCGGTATTTGGCCTTCCAGCCCAAACTTACAAGTTATTTTCTGCTCATCAATAGTAAAATTTTTAGTCAAAGTAATATCTAATAATTGATTATCATTAGCCATAATTGACTTCTCACACTCTAGTACAACTAATACCCCTTCATCCACTTCTTCCACTAACCTAATATTAAATAGGGCAGTATCAAAGTCCCCTATGGCCTTATAAAGATCAGCTTCTTGGATTAAAATTTCACATCTAAAGGAATTGCGGCTTACCTCTTTGCGGCCTCCTTCATCATAAAACTTTACCGCCATTTGACTGTCAGCTTCGGTAAAAATTAAAGGATAAGCATGTCTATATATGGAATTATAAGCCGGCAACTTACTATCTTGGGCTAATATATTAATCATCATATCTGGATTGTCGGGTAAGGAGTCAGAAAATATATGCTGATAGCTTATACAGCCTCCTTTAAGGTCAATTACTATAGTCTGATGATTATTTTCAATTAAGATTTCATCTTGTCCGTCATAATCCCAATCAGTATTAATAATGCTGGGTACAGAACGGTTTTCTTCGGTTATAGTCTGTAACACCTTATAAGCTATTTCCAGATAAGACAGCCCGATCATATCGTAAAAAGGTGAGGAGCCGTAACTGGGATGCCGGCTGGCCCATTTAGGATCTTCCTGATAAACTACATTCCTGATCCGATTAATAATTTCATATAAGGCCAGTTTTTCAGGATCATTTTTTAATAGCTGGGTTATAAGTTCAAACCGTTCCGGCGAATTCAGCAGGGAACGGGTGATTATTCCTTGTAAATCAGAACCTAAACTTAAGAAGTTATCATTTAGTTTTTCCATAACCTGATTTTCAAAGGCTTCCTGCTTTGCCTCAAAATCTCTTAGCCGCGCTATAACCCGGCGCAGCCTTTCATCACTATAGGTTACTCCCCTTATGCCTCTTTTGGCTGTCCAGTTTTCCCATTCCGGGTAACTATGGCTTAAGCTAACCGGGTAAGTATCAAAATAGCCGTATTGATCTATATATTGCTTTAAGCCGATAAATTCAAGTTCCTCATCAGCCGCTACTAAGCGGAAAAATTCTAGCAGCCATTCTATATCTCCGGCCGGGTCTTTACTCCATTGCCCTAATTTTTCCGCATCTTCAAACATTACTAAAATTGGTTCAATATTGCGGCCATATATGGCGGATAACTCTTTAGCCTTTTCCAAAGCATCTTTAATATAGAAATAATAATGACTGGGCTTAATTTTCACTTTATCTTCAGCCGTAAAGGATTGTCTTTTCAATAACTGATAGCGGTATTGACTATGCACTGGTATAGAGAAAAACTCCTGCCCCGCTATTTCATCACGAAAAGCATAATACAAAAGATCTTGGGGTATATGCCCGATAGTAGTTTTAGCTACCGGGTCCACAAAGCCAAAATGTTTCAGGCAATAATCATAATCAGAACCTGGGTAATTAAAATGGGATTCATAAAAAGTTTCCGCATCTAAATAAAAAATAGCCGGAGCATTAATCAGTTTAGCTGCATAACTAAGTTCTTTTAAAACTATTTCCCCGCATTCCCTTTCTACAATATGAACACCTTGCCAATCACGGGCTTTAGCCCCGGTTAATTCGTATAAAATTTCCTCATATTTTTTTAATTGATATAAAAAATCATCATTACGGGAAGATAGTTGTACAAAGGGTTCATCAGCTAATCCGCCGATCAGCCCAATTTTATCAGAAGACAGCAAAGCTTTAAATTCATCCATATAGGCTGGTTTTTGATCCCGCAACCAATATAGTAAAGGACCGGATAAGTGTAAGTTAATGTAGAAACCCTCAATATTTACCGCGCTTTTTAATAAATTAAGCCAAGGTAAATATGAATTGCGAAATGCCTCTTCCCTCGTTTTATATAACTGAAAATGAGGTTGATGGAAATGAGGACAGAAGGCTATATGCCCTTTCATATTGCACCTCCAGAAAAATAACTCTATTCAAAAATATCATCTTCATGTTCGGTTTTGCTTAGCCATTCAGCAAAATCATCATTTATTTGGTTATTATGCAGACAGTTAACTATTCTTAAGAACTTGGTATAATGCTCAAAAAAACGCTTCATGGCATAATCTTTAGTTAAATTATTAGTTACCATAAATAACCAATCACTGCTTTGTACGAGAATTAATTCTTTCAGTGCCATTTCTTTGGCCCTTTGTTCTAAATCTGAGGATAAATCTAAAGAGTTGAGCTTTTCGTATTCCCCGCCCGATTTTTTTATAATATCCCACATCCAGGCAGTTTCTTTATTCTCCCACACGAAATGTTTGCCCCCTAGTCCCCAGGATGAGTCAAAGATTTCCGCTTCCCGTCTGACTGAAGCTATTTGAGAAGGGAGAACAAAATCTATAGTATCATGGGCGGCCACTTTGTGCATAACTTGCTCTAACCATCTTACACCTTCCCACCACCAGTGGCCGAATAATTCCGTATCATAACAGCCTACTATTAAAGGTTCGGTAAATCCTAATTTGTGAGCTTCCTGGGCCGTCTTTTCCAAGCTTTTAATAAAATGATTAGCATGATGAGTAATTTTTAGCTCAGCCCGCATATTATTATAAATGGCTTTTTTCTGTAGTGATTTAGACCGATCCGTTACTTTCCAATATTTGAAGCCGGACCTGGCAAAATGCTTATGAAATTCCCGATAATCTTCATCTCCAGGATAGCCAAACTCAGCCGACCAAACTTGATGACTTACCATGGAATTGCGGCCAAACACTGTAATATTGCGGTCTTTCAAGCGGTAAGGACGGTAAGTACTTAAACCGGTACTGGCGAAAGTCTCGATTTCTATTTCTTCATCTACAAAATCCTGACTAGAAATGCCACTAGGTTTACCACCTTCCACCGCATGACTATCTACATAAAAAAAAGAAAAATTATGGTCTTCTAATATATCTTCAATTCCTTTGGAATAACCACATTCCGGAAGCCAAAAACCCTTCGGCTCAGTGGCAAACACTTTACTATAAACCTTTTTGCCCATAATTACCTGATGTTCAAGGCTGGGCCTGTCCAATAAGGGCAGATAGGCATGGGTCGCCGCCGTAGTAATTATTTCAATATGGCCTTCCTCTTGTAAGAGTTTTAAGGGCTTAGTTATATTAGTATCAAACTCCGTAATAAAATCGCGCCTTCTATCCCGGTAAAAATTAAAATATAAGGCGGCCACTGAGGCCATTTCTTTTTCACCGTGACCTAAAAAATATTTTTCATCAGCTAAAGCCAGAGCTTCCCGTTCCTTAAGGTAGTTGATAAACTCTTTTTGGATATATTTAGAATTAAGCTGTTCCAGCAAAACGGGACTTAAGCTTAGGGTAATAGGCGCATGTATGCCTTCTTGTTTCATATCCATCCAGCTTTTAAACAATGGAATATAAGTTTCGGCCATAGCTTCAAAAAGCCATACTTCACCAAACGGCCATCTCCCTTGCCGTTTGACATATGGTATATGGCTGTGAAGCACCAGCATTAACTTAGACTTCACATTTATACACTTCCTCTGCCCCAATTTAACTAATAACTTCTTCCCTATACTTAATTACTTCCTGGTAAATTTCCGTAGTAGCTGCAGCTATAGTATCCCAGCCATATACTGATTTAACCATCTGACTGGCATTAGTTTTTAACTTCTCGGCCAACTCACCGTCAGTTAAAATTTCTATAATCGCATTAGATAAATTCTCATCCCTGCTAGGATCTACTTTTAAACCTGTTACTCGATCTTCTACGATTTCAGCTAATCCGCCCACATCACCAACTATAACTGGAGTTTGGGTAGCCATAGCTTCTAAGGCTACAATACCAAATGGTTCATAAAAACTAGGAAATACCGCCACTTTGGCTTGATTATAGACATAATTTCTTTCTTTCTCCCGGATAAAGCCGGTAAAACAAACCTTATCCTTAATATCTAATTTCTTAGCCAATTTCTCTAGTTCTGGTTGTTGTGGACCGCGGCCCCCAATAATTAATTTAGCTTCAGGAACCGAGGCTAAAACTTGAGGGAATGATGATATTAACTGCCAAATACCTTTTTCAGGCACTAACCGACCTATAAAAAACACAATTTTATCATGAGGAGAAATATCCAAGGTTGGATAATCAGGGAGGGTGGCAAAAAGCTCAGGATCTACTCCATTAGGAATTATACTAATTTTATCCCGCTCTACCCCAAACAGATTTTGTATTTCGTTTTCCATATAGTTACTGCAGCAAATTACCCGCTCGGCCTCCAAAGCTAAGTTTTTTTCAATTTCATTAATTTCTAAGGAAAAACGATTATGTAGTCCAATATTTCTACCATGTTCTGTAGCGTGAATAGTGGTAACTAAAGGAATAGTAAAAATTTTAGAAACTGATCTGCCCGCATAGGCGACCAGCCAATCATGGGCATGAATGACATCAAAGCCACCTACTTGCAGGTTAAGATTTACTGATTTAAGAATAGCTTCGCTATTAAAAGAAAAAATCCACGTTTTAAAGTGGTCTCCTTCTTTAGCCGGGCTTCCTACCCTGTGAATATGGACACCCTCGTGGATCTGGTATTCTGGATAATTTTTAACTGCAGGGGTGATAATATGAGTCTTTACTCCGATTTTTACCAGAAATCTACTTAAATCATATACGTGTTGACCAAGCCCTCCTACCATATGGGGAGGATACTCCCAGCTAATCATTAATACCTTCACCAGATAATCCCTCATTAAAGTTTTTTATGTTTTAAAGTAATATTACCAGATAATTATTCCTATTGTAAGATTTTTTGCTTATAATGTTTTACAAGTGAATAATATTTTTAATTTCCTAATATTTTATTATATTTTCAGGAGGGTAATATATGAACGCTCTTTCTCCACAGTTAATTAAGCGGGACTCAATTATTAAGGATTTAGCCTTAGCCTCTAATGGTCATAAAAAACTGCAATGGGTAAGTCAAAATATGCCGGTCTTAAATAATCTAAAAAAAGATTTCGAAGCAAGTAAACCTTTGCAAAATCATACAGTTGCTTGTTGTCTGCATCTGGAAGCTAAAACTGGTTATCTCCTGCAAACTTTAAAAGCGGCCGGAGCCAATGTGGTTGCTTGCGCCAGTAACCCCTTATCTACCCAGGATGATGTGGTAGCAGCTTTAGTCGATTCAGGTATTACGGTCTATGCTGTTCACGGTGAAAGCACCGAAGATTATCATCAATTTTTAGAATATACTTTAGATAATCTGCCTGACGCTATTATAGATGATGGAGCCGATATGGTATCTATTCTGCACAAAACCCGCCGGGAACAAGCTAAAAATATAATTGGCGGCTGTGAAGAAACTACTACCGGTATTGTTAGATTAAGAGCTATGGATAATGATAAAACCTTATTATTTCCCATGATGGCTGTAAATGACGCTTATATGAAATATCTATTTGATAACCGGTATGGAACTGGCCAATCGGTGTGGGATGGTATTAACCGCAGCACTAATCTGGTGGTAGCCGGTAAAACTGTAGTTGTAGTAGGATATGGTTGGTGTGGCAAAGGTGTAGCTATGAGAGCTTTAGGTATGGGAGCTAAAATTATAATTACGGAAATAGACCCTATTAAAGCTAATGAAGCTATTATGGATGGTTTTGAGGTTATGCCTATGTCAGAAGCTGCCCGTTATGGTGATATTTTCATTACCGTTACCGGTAATATTAATGTAATCAGAAAAGAACATATGGAAGTTATGAAAGATAATGCTATGATGGCTAATGCCGGGCACTTTGATGTAGAAATAAATAAAAAGGATTTAGCCGAACTGGCTACTAGCATAACTAGAGTACGGGATAATATTGATGAATATGTTATGGCTGATGGCAGAAAGCTGCACTTATTAGCCGAAGGCCGTTTAGTTAACCTGGCGGCTGGGGATGGACATCCGGCTGAAGTTATGGATTTAAGTTTCTCCCTGCAAGCCCTTTCCCTGATCCATGTAATTCAAAATCGTGCTAATATGGAAAATAAAGTTTATAATGTACCTGCCCACATCGACCAAAGAGTAGCCTATTTAAAACTCGAAGCTGATGGAGTAAAAATTGATAAATTAACTGAAGAACAAGAACAATATATGGCTAGCTGGGATGCTTAATCAGGTCTATCCCAACTTTGTGTAAAAAGTCAAAACGGATGTAAAATAAGGTAATATTTTTAGGGGCAGTTACCCAAGTTTAGGTAAGCTGCCCCTTTAAAATGGAAGTGAATGGCATCTTACTCATCACAATATTAAGATGCCATCGGATAATATCCGCATGGGGCTTCCCATAACATAGGCACACATTCTTCAGATGAATTTATAATTTATTAAAAGCAGCTTTGAGGTTAGCCTTTTTTATAATCTTCATTTTTTATCACCTCTTACAGAAAATCGTCGGGATCTTTTTCATGGTATACGCTTAAGGGTGGTTTTCTGCCTTCAATATACTCTAGCCCAGCTTCATAAGGCCCATATAAGCTATTAATATCCTTGATTAGTTTTTGGTTTATAGTCATTAAGGGGATATTTACCGGGCATACCCGCTCACATTCACCGCATTCTATGCATCTTCCTGCCATATGAGATGCACGGATCAGATGATACATCATATTATCGCTTATACTAGTTTCTCTGCCTACCCATTGGGGTTTAGTCTCATCAAATATACATGTCCGGCAGTTGCACGCTATACATGCCTGACGGCACGCATAACATCTTATACAGGTTGATAAGATGTTTTCAAAATAGCTGTAGCGTTCGTCTGCTGTTTTCTGTTCTATCTCTTCCACTTTGGCAAACCTGTTTTCTATCTTTTTAGCAGCTTGTCTTTCCCCTATAAATTCATCATATATTACCGCATTTGGCTCTATACAGTATTGACATTTGTCTGCTATTTCTTCCTCTTTAGTTTTATTAAAGCCCGAGTTATTACGCATAGCTTTTAAAGCATCTTTTACTCCCGGACAGCCTAAGCCGATTATATAAAGCCTGTCTCTGTCCATCTGATTATCTTCCAAAAGTCTAACTATGCCTCTGGAATCACAGCCTTTAACGACTATAGCTATTTTTTCCTGAGTATCCCGATACTTTAAAAGGCTGTTCGACAAGTTATGGGCACAATATTCGTCAAATACGATTTTCTCTATATCTTCCGGTTTATCTATGAATACCGGTTTAGTCTGGTAGGCAAAAGGCCCTTTTTCCCAAGCAATTATTACCTCCGCTTGTCCTTCCTTTAAAAGCCTGGCCGCCATTTCTTGGATTTGTTGGCTTATTTCTTTCATTTTACATCCCTCAGCTTTCTATTGGGACCAAGTTTGGTAATATCCTCTACCAGCTTGAACATGGTTTCCTGAAATTTATTAGCTTCCGAGCCGGAAATCCAAGAGGTTTGAAAGCGCTCAGGATCAATGCCCATATATTCCATTAAATTTTTAGTAACAGTTTGCCGACGGCGATTATAGAAATTGCCGCTGCCATAATGGCAATCTCCGGGATGACAGCCTGATAATAAGACTCCATCCGCCCCCCGGTTAAGTGCTCTAAAGACCCATATAGGATTAAACCTGCCTGAACATGGGGTTCGGATTATTCTAACATTAGCCGGATATTCAAGATGATTAAAGCCTGCCATATCAGCGGCGGCATAAGTGCACCAGTTACAGGTAAAAACTATAATTTTAGGTTTCCATCTCTTAGTATTTTCTATAGACATATTGCATCCACCTCCGCAGCAATCTGTTCGTCGGTAAAGCCTTTAAGACTTAGTGCCATAGTTCGACAGGCAGGTGCGCAAGTTCCACAGCCTTGACATAATGCCTCATTAATTTGAACTATACTACGTTTTCTTTTATATGAATCAAAATCAACTAAGGATAAAGCTCCAAAAGGACAAGTAGGGACACAAAATCCGCATCCGGAACAACGGGCAGGATCAACACTTGATATCATCGGCTCGGTGCTAAGCTCATCATTTGACAATAAAGCCCCTACTTTAGCTGCTGTGGCACTAGCTTGCGCTACTGTATCAGGAATATCTTTAGGACCTTGACAGGCTCCGGCTAAATATACTCCGGCCGTAAATGTTTCTACTGGTTGCAGCTTAGGATGGGCTTCTTGATACCAATCGTCTTTATCTACAGAAAATCCAATAGTTCTGGCTAAATTGGCCGCACCTTGCGAAGGTACCATAGCCGTAGCTAATACTACCATATCAACTTCTACTTCCAGGGCTTTGCCTATAAGGGTATCTTCCGATTTAAGCATTAACTTATCGCCCTCTTGATAAATTTTACTTACTCGGCCCCTTATATATTTAGCTCCTGTTTGTACAGCTCTTTGATAAAATTCTTCATAATTCTTACCTGAATTTCTTACATCCATATAAAATACATAAGCTTCACTATCTTCTACTTTAGTTTTAAATTGATAAGCATGCTTGGCTGTATACATACAACAAGCCCTGGAGCAATAGCTCCTGCCCTTGACATCATCTCTTGAGCCTACACATTTTATGAAAGCTACTTTCTTAGGTTCCTTTCCGTCCGAAGGCCGTAAAATTTTTCCGCCGGTGGGGCCGCCGGCATTCACTAACCGCTCATAATGCAAAGAAGTTATAACATCAGGATATTTACCATAACCATACTCACCATACACTGCTTCCCAGTTAAATAAATCATATCCGGTTGCCATTACTATTGCTCCGACTTCCAGTTCAACATATTCATCTTTATCATTAAACCTAATCGCATTAGTAGGACATATCTTTTCACATACACCACATTTATCTTTCGTAATCTTCACACAAAAGTCAGCATCAATACGTGGTTTACTAGGAACTGCCTGGGGGAACTCTTTATAAATAGCAGTTCTGTTACTCATACCCAAGTCAAATTCATCTGCTATCTTTTTAGTAGGGCATTTTTCTATACAAGTACCACAGCCTGTACATAAATCCCAGTCTACATATTTAGCCTTTTTTCGGATTGTAACCTTAAAATTGCCTACATAGCCGGAGACTTTTACCACTTCTGCATAGGTAATAATATTAATATTAGAATGTTGGGCTGCTTCTACCATTTTAGGGGCACAAATACAAGCAGAACAGTCCATAGTGGGAAAGGTCTTGTCTAATTGGGCCATTTTGCCGCCAATTGACATATTTTTTTCCACTATAGTTACAGGATATTTATTATTAGCAATATCTAAAGCGGCTTGAATTCCGGCAATTCCTCCTCCTATAACCAGAGCGCCTCTAGTCACAGGGATGGTGGAAGAATATAAGGGCTGATTACGTAATACTTTGGCTACTCCAGCCCGCACCAAATCTATCGATTTCTCGGTAGCTTCCTTCATATCATGATGTACCCAGGATACCTGTTCCCGCAAATTTATTTGCTCAAACATATAAGGGTTAATACCCCCTTCTGCCACGGTACGCCTAAATACTTTCTCATGCATCCGCGGTGAACAGGAAGCTATTACTACTTGCTCCAAACCATATTCTTCAATGGCCTTTTTAACCAAGTCCTGTCCTGGATCTGAGCACATATACTTATTATTCACTGCATAAACTACCCCAGGCATTTTTTGAGCTGCTTCCGTTACTTCTACTGTGTTAACTGTGGCCGCAATATTAGCACCACAGTCGCACACAAAAACACCAACGCGTTTCTTCATAGTTAGTTTCTCCTTCCCCTAGGTAATTAGTTTTTGAAATTAAGTTAGATTAAGTGCCGATTAATACCCTTAAAAAATGACGAACTATAGGCAAAGGATAGTAGCTGCTTTAAAATAGGCGCAATACAAAAGCCAACATGAAATTCGAATTATTCAGTCAACTTGGCCGACTATCAATTCCTCTTATTTCATAACGGTTAATAATAGCTGAAATTATAAAAATGGGAATATTTTAAAAACATGCGGGAACAAGATTTTCTTGTTTTCAAGAAGATATTTCGCCTCTAGGATATAAATAGATTAACTGCCTGCTCGAAAATATCCGATAGAAGGTGAAAAAAGTACTCTTATTCTATACTCCCCATGTTTTACTATCTTTTGCCAGTCCAAATGAATCTCCGATCCATTTGGGGATAGTCAAACAAATAAATTAATTACCCGTTTCAACATTGAGTTTAATGGCACTTTTTTCACCTCCTATCGAGTTAAATTTTATCAACTGGCCTTATAACCGTCAAGCATACAAATTATGATAAATTAGAATAAACAGGTCAATCAGAACTGATTGATCAAGTTGCAAAATAAGTAATATCCATTCTTTCTATACCACCAAACTAAAACTTTGTTGCCGCCTTTCCTCTTTTAGACACTAGTAGAAACTTGGGAATACAAATTAATAACCGCATAATAAGACCGTCTCTTTCGCATAATATTACAAATCGAATAGAAGGGACGGTTTTTTTATGGATTCCCTTAGAATTAAATATATTTCAATTTTTTTCGGGATTTTAGTTTTGATTATGGGAGGTGCCTACCTATTAAATATTAATAACCTACCCCAAAAGCCTATAAATTACGTCAATGAAAAAGATTATTATACCATTCAAGATGAAGACGGTAATCTGTTAATGGAAACAGGTATTGAAATACATGTTAATGATGAATTTATTGATGAAAATAATAGGCATTATATTGTCACCAAAGTCGAGAATAAAATTGCTACCGCGATTATTAAAAATTCTTCATCTACAGATGGAGAGCCCAGCATTCCGACTTCTTCCCTTTTTGTTCCGACTCAGGCTTTGCGCTCCAGCCTAAGTAACAAACAGGTAGGCATTTATTTTAGCCATAATGATGAATCATATGTCCTTACTTCCGGTAAAGCGGCTGAACCAGGCAATGGCGATATCATGCAAGTCGGGAAAGCATTACAAGATTGTTTGGAAAAGTCTGCGGTCAAAGTAACTCTTTCGCTTAATGATCATGGTCCCCATGATATAAATGCTTATCACCGTTCCAGAAAAACCGCAATTTCATTAATTAAAAAATCTCCTGACATGTTGTTTGACATCCACCGCGATGCCGCGCCTTTTGATGCCTATGCCGCCACCATAAACGGAATAGAGGTTTCCCGAGTTATGATAGTAGTAGGAAGATCTAATCCTAATATGCAGGCTAATTTACAATTTGCCAAAAAAATTAAAGGGGCTGCAGATGAACTATATCCGGGGCTTATGCGCGGTATTTTTATAGGCAAAGGAGATTACAATCAAGATTTATATCCTACCGCCTTACTTTTCGAGGTAGGAACTGACTCTGCCTCTCTTTCCATGTCTAAAAAGGGAGTACGCTGTTTGGGTGATGCCATAATATATGTGTTGCAAAAATCATAATTACCTTTAAAAATTACCCGCAAATCTTTTTATAATGTTGCAAATTTGCCTCTTACTGATAAGATTATTAGGAAACCATTTGCGGAGGCAGAATTGTGAAAATAGAGGCTAAATGGAAAGTTCTTCTCATCATATGTGTGGGTATTTTTATGTCAACCCTAGACGGGAGTATATTAAATATTGCTAACCCTACTATAGCTGATGACTACTCGGTTTCTATGCAAAATATTCAATGGGTAGTTACCGGCTATATGCTGGTTATTACTTCTACTCTGATTTTCTTCGGTAAATTAGGAGATAGAATAGGCAGTCATAAAATATATACCGGCGGATTCTTAATCTTTGCCTTAGGCTCTTTCCTGTGCAGTATCTCCCCTAGTTTTTATTTTCTGGTTGCGGCCCGGGTGTTGCAAGCTTTTGGAGCTAGTATGTTAATGGCTAATGGTATGGGAATTGTGTCTAATTTTTTTCCTGCTAATGAGCGGGGTAAAGCTCTAGGAATTACCGGCAGTATGGTGGGTATAGGCAATATGACAGGTCCCAGTTTAGGGGGATTTTTAGTAGCCAGTTTTGGCTGGCCTTTTATATTCCTGATAAATATCCCTATTGGAATAGCTGGTTACTATTTTGCCAGCCGCTACTTGCCTCAACAAATAACCCATAATATTAAGCAAAAATTTGACTATATCGGCACCGTATTATTCGCCGTTTTTGCCGTGCTTTTAGTTACCTCCTTGACCCAAACCGAAGGAATTAATATTATTATTTTACTTATTTCAGTCTTATGTTTATTTGCCTTTTGGCTATATGAAAAACGCATATTGTTCCCCATGCTTGATTTTGATCTATTTAAAATCAAGGCTTTTCTTTATGGGAATATTTTAGGAATATTCGCTTATACTTCCCAAACTTTTATAACTTTTCTAATCCCATTTTATTTAGAACGTTTATTATTATTTTCTCCCGCCTATTCAGGCTTATTAATGACTATACCACCAGTAACACTGGCTATAACCGCACCTATTGCAGGCAGCCTATCTGATAAATACGGTTCCAGTAAATTAACTTCAATTAGCTTTTCGATTCTGTTTTGTGCCCATTTACTACTTTCCGGCTTAGGTGAGAATGTAAGTATTTATTACTTAATATTTGCTCTGTTATTAGTAGGATTTGGCATGGGGCTATTTGGTTCCCCTAATAATAGTTCTATACTAGGCTCCATACCTTCCCACAAGACAGGTTATGCCGGGGGCTTCATCTCTACTATACGTAACTTTTGCTTTTCCATAGGAATTGCCTTATCGGCCAGTTTATTTTCATTTGTTTTAGCACGCCATGAGCCTACTTTAGGTTTTGCCGCCGCATACGGAAAATCTAATCAGGTTGTATACTTAGTTGGGGCCGGTCTTACCTTAACTGGACTAATAATATCTTTATTAACTAGAGAATCAAGGAGTAAAGGCCGTGAAGAGGTAGAGGTCAGGCAGGAGGCATAATTTTTTTAAGTTTTGACCATTAGCAATAATTTTGCTATAATCATTATGCAATATGCGCCCGTAGCTCAGTGGATAGAGCACCGGCCTCCGGAGCCGGGAGCGGAGGTTCGATTCCTCTCGGGCGTACCATTGGTTAAATCGGCACTTTCAGTTGGAGTGAAAGTGTTTTTTTTATTTTTGACAGTAATTTTTAAAAATCATTAATTATTATCATATATATCCAGGAATTGATCTGTATCTTTTCTGGGCATAACACTCCCTATTATTCCATTTAAATTTTCCGCACTGGCTGCTTTCATGCTACTGCCTGGCTTTATGAGCTTGCAACTTAGTAATTAGCACATAGAGGCAGTCTTATGTACCTGGTTGGACTACCCACAGTTATAAGTTTATATTAGAATAATTTTTCTAACGTAAAGGTAACTGTCTTTTCATTTAAATCAGCATATAACCTATCTAACTGAACTTTTTCAATGGCAATTCTTTTAGAAAAAATCTCTAATAGTTCACACCAGTATTTGACATCTCTTTCTTTAAAAAACCGGGCTAAATTGCAATGTACTACTAAAGTTCCTAACAATTCGTTGGTATCGGATAGAACAGGATAAATGATCGAGGATTGTATGCGGGATTTCTGACCGGAATATATTTCTTTGTAATTATTGTTATCTGCGGTATTTTCGATAATTCTAGGTTTGGGTCTAACGTCTCTATATATTTCAGCAGTAACCGTATCATTATAGATATAATGGTTTTCTTTCCTTAGAAGCATGCTTCTTGGTGCTCTTTTATCTCTATTTGCACATACGGGAATAGTAATTTCTCCATCAATGTATGATCTGGTCATGAAAGTAACTTCAAATTCTATCCTATTTTCGATATTTTCCTCATCCCCGAAATGCGATTCCAAGGTATTATAAAGCATTTCAGATAATAATTGGAAATTTTCATATGATCTGAATAAAGTTTTGGTTAAAAGCCGATTATCATTGAAATTATTATAAGAATCTAAGCCTTTATGAAAGGCAGTCAGGTTGTCCATTATATATCTATTAATATAACTATAAGCTTGTAACAGGGCTCTATTGCGCTTTATTTCTAGCATCTGCATCTTTTCCCTTGTCACCCTAAGCGTATAGTATATCCATACCAAGAAAGTAAGAAGAATTATTATTATAATTGCATGGGCAGCCAACTTTTTTCCACTAATATTTTGAATCCAAACACCTAATAAAGCAGAAAAATATATAGGAATAGTTATAGTGAGTGCTTTAACAAAATTCTGAGCCCAACCCGGCCAAGCATCATATTGTTTAATAAGTCGTTCGGTTAAAATTAATATCACTCACTTTCAATTCAAATTAAGCTTTGCTAAAAATTCTTGGACTCTAGTGCTATTAATTTGCGTTGGAACGTCATCTAAATTATCTGCATTAAGAACAATTGCATTTTCCATTTTACCTATTCCAGTAGCAAACAGACTTTCGCTCATACTGGGGATATTGATAATGATAATCGGTTTATTTAGGGCTAGGGCCAGGCCTGCTTCAAAATGAACTCCAGTGCTATTACTAAATATTCCTAAAAAAAGATCGGAAGCAGCTACTGCAGTTTCACAAAAAGTTACTATATCTTCCGGCATAAGAATCCTATCACCCCACTTATTAATGTCACGGTGAGGAAGAAAACCTTTCATACCTAGCTTATTAAAAGCTTTTGAAATATTGACTAATGATTCCCGGTATTTTCCGGGTGCAATAATACCATGAGGCAGTTCATTAAATAATAATAGTGATTCTTGTTTTGCTCTTTCATGGACTGCGTACTGAGTAAAAGGAGCCGCAATATACACCTGTTTCTTTTTAAGAGCTGGTTTATGGGGCATAATGGCAGAACTAAAAGTCATATATTTTTGCGGCAATAATGGAATATCATTAATACTATCTAATATTTTTAAATATTTTTGGGGTTGAGGGATATTACTATTAAAAAGGCTATCTTGATAATACTGGAATGAAGAGTTATTAAATAAGGTTTCAATATCACTTAGAAACATCGCCAGTTCTTCTGGTGATTCCTGAATATTATATTGATCGGTATTAAGCTGATAAACTGGACAAGAATCAAAATTATTTATCCACTCTTGATACAAAGAGTCTAAATCATCAATATAATCATTAGGATATAATTTCTCAAAAGAACGGGATTGCCTGGATTGGATTCGTTTAAGAGCCGAATTTAGATGACATGTACAATATATAATTAAATCTGGGGCAGGAAGTGTATCGATAAAATAATTAGCTACACTTGTATATGTGTCAAATGCTCGATCATTAAAATTGTTTTTGGAATGAAAATAGTAGGCAAAAATATCTGCATCTTCATAAATTGACCTATCTAATACAATATTTAAATTCTGGTTAAAAGCATTCTGTATATTTTCAGCTTTACTCGACAAAAATCTTATTTGAGTTTCAAATGACCATCTTTGCGGATCATTAAATAAATCTTCCATATACTTTAATTCCGGTCTATTGGTAGGAAGATAAACCCAGCCCAAATTATCAGCTATTAATTTAGCAACTGTTGTCTTACCACTGCCAAGATTGCCGGCAATTGCCAAGTATGCCATTTACCAAGAATGCCCTCCCTCCAATTCACTATTTAAGCAATTGGGTTTGTATGGTAATTATAGCATGCCATATATACATTTTATCACCCCTTTTATTTAAACATTCAAAATCTTTCCTTTCATACTAGAACCTAAAGAGCACTGCCTAGATCCGAATCTGCTATAGCTACCACAAACACAATTAGCACTACATATAATGCAGCTTCTAAAAGGTCAGCCCCCTTGCACTGGCTGCTTTCATGCAATCTGAGACCTGTCCATATTTGTTTAATGAGGTACGCACATCTGCATTATTTATAAATTCAAGTAAATAATAAATAGGTAAATAAAGAAGGTGAAAATATGCTAGTTATATTAGGAATAATCGGAATCGTTTTAGCTGGCCTGGTATTTCTGATAAAAAAATATCTTCATAACAATATACATTATGATGAAGCACTAATGAGCAAGGCCAAACAAGCAGGCTTTGAGGAAAAACAGGTGGAGCTGCCGAATGGCTCTGTTATCAATTATGGAGAAGGTCCCCACAATGGTCCGGCCCTGTTATTGATTCATGGACAGATTGTAGCATGGGAAGACTATAGCAAGGTATTACCTGAGCTGTCAAACTTTTTCCATGTTTATGCAGTGGACTGTTACGGTCACGGCGAGTCCAGTCATGCAGTAGATCTTTATTCCTGTCTGGCTAACGGGCAAGCACTTATTTGGTTTATGAACAATGTAATTAAGGAGAATTGTTATTTATCAGGTCATTCCTCCGGCGGTATTTTGGCGGCTTGGATGGCTGCGAACGCGCCGGACAAGGTTGAGGGCCTGGTATTAGAAGATCCTCCTTTTTTCCGGGTTACCCCCGAAGAAATACAGCAAGAAAAAGGAGGTTTTGCTTGGTACGATGCTTACACTGTTACCCATCATTTTATAAATCAACCAGTAGAAACGGATTTTTCTCTTTATTACCTCCAACACAGTTATCTGCTTACCCTTTTTGGCGGGTTACAAGATAAAATTGTTCAATCGGCCATAAAGTATAGGCAGGAAAATCCTAACCAGCCTATCCAAATTGCTTGGGTTCCACATACATGGTTACGCCTCTTACTTTACATGGATGATTACGACCCACAATTTGGCAACGCTTTTTATGAGGGCTCTTGGATGAAAAACGTTGATCAGGAAAACATGCTTAAAACTATTAAATGTCCTGTAATTTACTTAAAAGCTAATACGCAATATGGGAAAGATGGAGTTTTATATGCTGCTAATACAGATGGCGACGCTCATAAGGTTCATAATCTAATTAATAATTGCCATAGAATTAATATAAAATCCGGCCATAACCTTCATTTTGAGCACCCGAATATATTTATATCTGCATGTAAAGAGCTATTAAATAAAAAATAAAAAGTAAAAGCAAGCCATTTTTTGTAATTCGATACATAAAAACGCTAATTCCTGATTTGAGAGACCATAAACGCGAATGATCTTTATAATCTTAAAGGATATATTATCCCTTATTTCACTAGCGAAGGTTAGGAAATGTAGATACAGGGGGGTTTCGGCATAATAAGTGTAATGGCTTATATAGCCGAAACACTTTTTTTGGATAAATGATAATGTCGCACAAGGCGGTGTAGGAAAAAGCATGTTAAAGGTTGTATTATGTGATGATAACAATAATTCAATCCAGAGATATTCGGAGCTCATTTCTCAGATTTCAAGAAAAAATAAACTTGATATTATGCTGTCCTGTTACAATAGCGGAGAATCTTTGCTTTTTCATTATACTGATGCACCTGAACAGATCGACATTCTCTATCTGGATATCTTGATGAATGAAACAGATGGGATGGAAACAGCCCGCAAGCTACGGGACTGCGGCTGTAAAGCCCAGATTGTCTTTTTAACCAGTTGCGATGATTATGTATATGAGGCTTTTGATGTAAATGCAGTGCAGTATCTGTTAAAAGAAGATACAAGTTTTGAAAAGTTTGAGCAGGTTTTTTTAAAAGCGGCAGAACTGGCTGTGACCAAGAAAGAGGAACTGTTTACATTTGAATTTAACGGCGTAACTAGTGTGATCCCGGTGAATCAAATCTCTTATTTTGAAATTTGGCAAAGGCTTGTAACCGTACATTATGATGCCGGAAAAACAGCCAAATTTTATACCAGTATGGAACAACTGGAAGATAAACTCCGAGGTAAAGACTTTGTTCGGACCCACCGCTCTTTTCTGGTACATTTGCCCTACATCGCCATGTTCCGGCACCAGGACCTATTGCTTAAAACTGGTGAAGAGGTTCCAGTGGGAGGTACTTATGTGCAATCCTTGAAAAGGATATTTTCGGATTATATTGCCCGTTTTCATGTTTATAACTCTAGAAATACCGAGGAGAAGAAGGAAAAATGATTTTCTATTTTGCCATGACAATGGTTCTACTGTATTATTTGCTATTCATGATTTACTACCGGCATCTTATACCCGCGAAAGGCGACAAGGTTCCTCAAATTTTACTGACTTTGACCATTGTTATCGTGTCCTATATACATTTGAGTGCATGGAATCTGCTTTTGTTCAATTTTCCTATCATCATGGTAATCATGATTACAGGACTTCGTTTTTCTACCGGGATGAACTGGATTCAGGCATTCTTTAGCGGCGGCGCCTGCGTATTAAGCGCTTACTGCTTTCGCGGAATATTTACTGCCATCAGTGCGCTAATTTATAAAAGCTATGATTTTTTATTCAATGCCGACGCTTATTATACGATTTCAATTTTCGCTCTGTCTTTTTCTTTCCTGTTCTTTTATGTCCTGCGCAGGACAATTTTCCCGGATGACAAGCTCAGGCAACTACTGAATAACGACAGCCAGCTTAGACTCGTTATTGTGTATGAGCTGGCGGCTGTGATTAATTTGGTCTTTATAAACTCAGGACGTTTTTTATACCCGAACAGTGTCTGGTACATGGAGATTGCATTAGGGGCTTGTATGATGACTCTTTTTATGTTTATCTACGCAATTTACCAGTCGATCCGCAGCACTGAACTTTTGGAATATCAATGGAGGACACAAGTTCTGGAAGAGCAATATGACCGGCAATTGCAGCATTATAAATCATACCAAAAATACACCGAGAGCTTCCGGGCGTTCAAACATGATTATAAAGACATGATGGCGAGTTTAAAATCATTACTCCGAGCCAATGATAATGAAAAAGCACTTAAACTTATTGACGATATTTATGACGATATGCAAAAGAAAGTAAGGATTCACAAAAAATACTCCGATAATGTTATTTTAGATGCGATGCTGCAGGACTTAGCCAATACATGTGCGGAAAAAGAAATTCGTTTTTCCTTTAATATTTCGGTTCCACGCAATACCAGATTGTCTATGTTGGATGCCATTCGAATTTTTGCCAATATCTCCAATAATGCTGTGGAAGCCTGCGAAAAAGTTCCGGTGTTGGAACGGTTTATTGAAATTAGCAGCGGAAACAACCAGCAATGGGTAATCCTGGAAGCGGTTAATTCCTATGATGGCCAAGCCATTGTGCAAAATGGAAAATTCCTAACCACCAAATCCAAGCCACAAAGCCACGGTCTGGGATTGAATATTATTAAGGAAATTGCGGAGAAAATAGGGGGATTTGTTATTTATGATGCAGACATAGAAAACCAGACTTTTTTAATTCGGGTTCATATTCCTTATTTAAATTAAGGGAACCACCTGCCATCTTCCTCTGTATTCAGCGAGAGTTTTCCACTCCGGTGCAATTCTCAAGACGAGATAGCCGGATTGAATATAAGTAACATGACCTGTTGATCCTTACTGAGTTTAGCCAGATGATAGAAAGTAACTTATTTACTTTTTAGTATTTCTAATTCATCCCTTTGAGCATCGGTTCTCTTATCCAGGCGTTTAATATCTTCCCAAATAGCTTTAACATCGCGTTTAATTGCTGTAACATCCTGCTGAAGTTTCTTCTGCCCCTTTTCCAGGGTATCCAGCTTTGAATCCATGGTATCAAACCTTTTATTGACCAATTCAAACTGTTCAAGTACCAGCTTTTGAAATTCATCATTGTTCATATTAAAACTCCCCCCTGCAATCTTTTCATTATTATACCATTTTAGCTTGTTTAAATATCCTTGATTTTACTAGCTGTATTTTTTCATCTAAATAATAATTGACAGAACATTTGTTTGAATATTATAATCAAAACAGGCGAACAAAAGTTCTGTTTCTAAAAAGGAGGGTATTTTATGTTTAGGCATTTTACTAGGAGAGAATTGGTGGAAAGTGTTATTGGTTCGGTGTCCATTTTAGCTATAGGGTATTTTTTTGCCGTAGGATTTTTTTCTATGTTTTAAATGGTTAGCTTAAAGATTTATATAGTTTTTCATAAGAAGATATTTGGGCTGTACCATTAGACAAGGAAATAATTTTATTGGTAAATGATGCTTCGTAATTTACCGGACAAAATATGGTCGCCTTTACCATGTCGAGATATTCAATGTTTTCGACTATAATATCTTGTTGCAGACATTTATGTTCAATATTTCCCCAATAGGAATAGTCACAGGTTATTTTTAAATGAATACAAAGGTCTAACCTTTTAATACCTGCGCTCTGGAGAGCTAAAGCAGCCGCTTGGGAATAAGCTCGGACTAAACCAGCGGCACCTAGTAATGTTCCCCCAAAATAGCGGGTAACTACACAAAGAACATTTTCTACCTGGTTATTTCTTAACACACTTAAAATAGGAACACCTGCAGTACCAGAGGGTTCTCCATCATCACTATATCTTTCTATACCGTTTTTTAGAATGTAAGCATAACAATAATGCCTGGCTTGAGGCCACTTTTCCCGAGTAAGAGTTAGTATGTTTTCAACATTTTCAACGCTATATACCGGGGCTACATAACCAATAAACCTGGACTTTTTAATTATTACTTCTTCTATCCCTTCATTTTCTACCGAAAAATAGTACATTATAACCAATCCTCATTTTATTACATAGGTTTTATAGGCTTATTTTGTTCTTCTGTTTCATATCTTACTTTATGATTACATTTATCGCAAATGTAGGCTGGTGAAGTACTAGATACCAGCTTATTATAATCTTTGTCCTCTTCCCCTATAGAATATTTTTTCCCGCACATCAAACAAGTCGCATTAATCTCGTTCATCTTCTTAAACCTCCCCTCTAAAACTTATAACTAACTTTATATTAACTTATACCAGACTCAGAAAAAAAGTATGACCCCAAAATAGGATCATACTTTTAAATTATTTATTATACTTTGAAAAATTCGATAGACTGTTCCAGATCATTAACAATACTATTCATTCTATCCACGGAAGCATTAATCTCTTCCGAACCGGCCATCTGTTCTTCTGCTCTTTCACTAATAGCATAAGCTAATTTAGCATTATTCTCTGCCGTCATAGTAGTTTGTTCAATTGAATTAATGGCGGTTTCGGCACTGGCAGCCATTTCTTGGCTAGCTGCTGACATTTCCTGGATTTGTTCATTTACTTTTTCCACTGCGTTAATAATATGATCGAAGGCTTCACCGGCGCTGGCTACTACCTCAGTACCATTGGCAACTTCTTTAGTCCCAGATTGCATAGCATTTACCGCTTTAATAGACTCTTCCTGAATTTGTTTAATTAATAAAGCTATACGTTTCGCAGCTTCTTCTGATTCTTCAGCTAGCTTGCGAACTTCTTCTGCTACTACCGCAAAACCTTTGCCTTGTTCACCTGCCCTAGCTGCTTCAATGGCAGCATTTAAGGCTAAAAGATTAGTTTGAGAGGCAATATTAGTAATTAAATCCACTATTTGACCGATCTCTTGGGACTTATCCCCTAGTTCTCCCACTATTTTAGCGGTGGAGTTAACCGCATTATTAATTATAGCAATTTGCTTAATAGCTTTTTCAATTTGCTGCCCTCCATCTTGGGCCATATTAGTAGCACTTATGGCCGAGGTCGACACTTCCTGGGAATTTTCCGCTACTTGTTGAATAGCCGTGGACATGTCACCTATAGTAATTTTAGATTTAGTAGTCAAGTCAGCCTGTAAACTTGTATTAGCATTCATTTCTTCGGCTTGGGCAGCCATCTCTTCCATCAATGTGGCACTTATTTCCGAGCGTTTTAATAGCTGTTCACAAGCTTCACCCACATTAAAAGTCAATTCTTTCGTTTTCTTTATAAGTTCCTGCATTTTCTCTATCATCAGATTAGTTTTTAGTCCCAGCTTGCCTAGTTCATCATTAGCTTTTACCGGTATATGTTGAGTTAAATCACCTTCACTAGCTTTAGTTAAAGCTTCACCAATCCTACGCAATGGCGCATGTACAGTATAAGCAATTATAAAAGCCGCTATAAAACCGAACAATAAGCCTATAAACGAATAAGCTATCATGTTAAGCCTAAATTTGGACACAATGTCGTCATACGGGGTGGCAGGAACTCCTACATACCATATACCTATAATTGCACCGCTTTTATCCTTAATAGGCTCATAAGCCGTTTCATTCCAGGTTCCCACCACTTGTGCTTTACCTAAATAAGTTTCACCTTTTTTCAAAACGACTTCTGCTACCTCAGCAGATACCTGAGTATTTACCATCCTTTGGCCGTTTTGAGTAACATTAGTAGCAACTCTGGTATCGTTTTTAAAGATAGTTACAGTATCTCCGGTTAATTCCCCTATACGGTCTACTAACTCAAAGTTACCTTCTATTAAAGTATCCCCTTTATAAAGTACACCGTTTTTTAATTGCCACTCCCCAGGATAATAATTATCAATAATTTCACTGCCTAAGGCTAAATCAGATAATAATTTTTGTTCTGCTGTTTCCATAATTTTAACCGACATGGAGTAGGTAGCATAAATTCCCATTAACCCAGTTACTCCGGCTAATACTAAGGTAAAAGCAAGGATCAGACGCAAACGAACATTAATCTTTCTAAGAATCACTTCAAACCAATCCAACAAAGATACCATACCTATCCCCTCTCCCCAAGTAAGGAATCAATTTAGGCTTAATGACCTAGTAGATTAATAGTACCATAAATTTTATTTATTAGCTTCTTCTTCTTCGTGTGGAAGAATTTTTATGTATAAAACTCTTTGGTAATTATAAGAGCCTATAATCTCACCATTTTCATTGTATAAGTAATTTAACGATGATCCCCCTACATAAACCTTACCCTGTTGTTCAATTCCTAATTGTTTAACATATCCGACTAAAGTCTTATCATCCGTAAAAAATATTTCTACTTTTAATAAATCATCATTCATATGCTTTTTGTCAGGTATTATATTAGAAAATTGCGAGTTACATCCAGCCACAAATAAAAGAAGAATTAGCAGCCCTATTAAATATTTTTTTACCACCTACTCCTCCTTGTCCTCGGTTTTCCCCCCATAACCGATGTTTGTTTTCTAGTCTTATTATTACCCGTCCACTCTTTTATTTTAGAATTTACTTTATAATGTATATCTCCAGGTGAATATTCCCCACGGGCATCCCTACTTCCTGCCGGTAGGTCAGTAATAATTTCTAGTCCCTGGTCAATATGCCCCACTGCCCAAATATGAAATTTATGCAATTTAACAGCGGCCACAATTTCTTCATCTAACATTAAATCAATAACATTCTGTTTAGGAATAATTACTCCCTGGGTTCCATTGAGCCCCCGGGCAGAACAGACCTTGAAAAAACCCTCAATTTTTTCATTCACACCACCCACTGGCTGTATTTCTCCATTTTGATTAACCGACCCAGTCACGGCGATTCCTTGACTAATGGGAACCTCGGCTAAACTTGATAATAAGGCATAAAGTTCGGCACTAGAAGCACTATCCCCCTCAATTCCCGAATAACTTTGCTCAAAAGTTAAGCTGGCCGATAATGCCAGCGGTTTGTCTTGGGCATATTTGGCTCCCAGATACCCATTTAAAGTTAGTACTCCTTTACTGTGGATATTGCCGCTCATGCTAGTTTCTCTTTCAATGTTAATAAGCCCTTTTTCTCCCCTAAAGGTTTTCGCCGTTATTTTAACCGGTTTACCAAAGGAGTAATCACCAGTTTGGTAGACAGCCAGGCCATTGATCTCTCCTATACGTTTTCCTTCAGTATTTATTAATATAGTTTCAGTCATTATGTACTCTTGAATATGGTCTTCATAACTTGAAGAGCGATATCTTTTTTCCGCAATAGCCCGTTTCACATGCCCAGGCTGCACTAAATCAGAGTTGTCATAACTAGCCCATTGGATAGCCTCATATACAATTTCCATTATTCTATTAAACTTACTGGTAAGTTTATTTTTATTATCAGCCAAGCGGCTTCCGTAATCTACCATAACTGCTACTGCTTCAGGAGTAAAATGCTTTAAGTTTTCCGCATGGCAAACTGAACTTATAAATCTAGCATAATCATAAATAGTTTTCCGGTTGCGAGGCATGTCTGTATCAAAATCAGCTCGGATTTTAAATAACTTGGAAAACTCTTCATCATAAGCATAAAGTAAATAATAATAAATTGGCTCACCTATGAGTATTACTTTAACATCACAAGGTATCGGCTCCGGCTGTAATGTTTCGGTATTACTAATACCTATGACCCGGCTAATACTTTCAATATTAATTTCCCGATTCTTAAGCACTCTCTTTAAGGTTTCCCATACATAATAATTACCTACTACATCGGCAGCATTAAGGACTAAATATCCGCCATTAGCCTTATGAATAGCTCCCGCTTTAATTTTAGAAAAATCAGTATTTAAAATGCCAAATTCGCCTTCATATTCAATTTGCCCAAATAAGTTGGAAAAAGTAGGATTAGTTTCTATTACTACGGGGGCATGTTTTTGCAAAGCATTATTAACGATCAGATTAACCTGATACCGCCTTTTAATACCCTTCTTTTCCGAAGTCCGCAGCCAACTTAAAGTCCCGGGTTCCTCCGGTCTTATAAATACATCTATATTATCGACCAAGTCTTCCTGCATATCCTTTAAGTAATTTGGCACCGTGGGATAATCAGCATATTTGCCCAGCAGCGGGGTAAAAAACTGCCCGATAACTTCACCGGCCGTTTTAGTTTCCAAAGCTTTTATTTGTTCTTTAATATTTTTTTCTAACTCTCTATATTGCCGAAAGGCCTCATTAAGCTTTTCCTGTACAGCAGAACTGTTTTTCATCAGGCTGCTTCTTTCTTCCTCGGTCATGGCCATATAGTCATCCTGGCTTAATACTTCCCCATTACGGAGCGGCAGTGAAGTTATGCCTCCCTCATTACGGCTGATAGTAAAGCCAAAGCTTCGGGCTTCCTCCTCTAAAGATAAGTACATTTGATTAGTCTTTTCTACGAAAGAGCCCAGGATTTGACTTTTATTATATTCAAATTCTTCACTTTCTATAGTTCTGATAATTTGCTCCAGGGCTTCATCAACTGCTTGGGTCAAATCTTTTTTAAAACTAGTTCCTACTCCCGCTTTTAATTGCAGTACTTTGGGGGTATCAGGATTTTTAAAATTATGTACATAACACCAATCTGAGGGCGGAGCCTCGACTTTAGCCTTTTTTAAAACCGTCTCCCGGGCTAAAGTTGTTTTACCAGTTCCTGCTATTCCCGAAAGAAAAACGTTATAACCCGGATTATGCATATCTAATCCAAAAGATAATGACCTAAAGGCCCGTTCTTGCCCTATAATACCTTTTTGGGGTTTTAAATCAGCAGTACTATTAAACCTGAAAATAGAAGGATTACAGACCTTGCGTAAATCTTGGGTTTTTACTTTATATTTATTGGTATTCAATACACTACCACCCCACAATTTTTATCAATATTCAAAAGACATCCCGGTTTCCCCTTTAACTACCTTACCGCCTAATCTATGGTAAATTTTGGCAGCCGCATAAAAACCTGTGCAATGGGCTAGAACCAGTTGTTTTATATCTAACTCTTCCAGATAATTAATAGTTTGATTTATTCTGTTATCATCAGCACTTATAAGATGAGTACCACCTAAAAAGGCTAATATTCTTTTATTATCCATTTTCCCTCTTATATATTCTAAAGTATTTATAATGCCGGCATGGGCACAGCCACTCATAACAATCAGTCCATCAGGATGATCTATTACTAAGGCCATATCATCTTCAATAATATCATCTTTATAGTTGTTACCCTGCTTAACCTTAAAGTTGCCGCCGGCATCTTCAAAATCAGTTACCCGGGGTATAAAACCAGTCAGATAAATATTAGGACTTATTTCCGTAAAATTGTCCGTAAATACTAACTGGCCTCCACTTTTTACTATGTCTTCTTGTCCCGCTAAAGAACCAATAGGATGATAAGCATCACCCATATTCACATAACGGTCCGCAAAAATATTAGAATGGGCATAAATAACTTTTTTATCACTTAGCTGTAAGGATTTTATTATTCCCCCAGTATGGTCAAAATGTCCGTGACTGACAATAATACCATCTATATTGCTTAGGCTTAAGCCGATCCTGCCGGCATTAGCAAATAAAGCATCAGCACTTCCTGTATCAAACAAGTAACTCTTCTCATCAACCGTAACTAAAGCCGCAAAACCATATTCCCCTTGCCAGCCTGGAGTTGGTACCGTGTTTTCCACTAAAAAAGTTATTTTTACCTGCATAGCTTTTTCTCCCCTCTTTTAACTCATACTTATAATTCTACTTTATACAAACACAAAATTATACAATAGGGCCATAGTTATAATTCCGGTTAAAAGTGTATATAACAAATTCCGGGTCTTGATTGCTACCAAAAAAGTAGGTATAAATGCCCATATATATTTATTCTTAAAACTTAAAAATAATTCTCCTTCCGGGGCTAATACACTTATAGCAGTTAAAGCACCTAGAACCGCCGGACCTACAAAGGAAAGCCATTTCTTAAAAAGAGGCGGAAAATCAAACCGCGATAATAATGCTACCGGCAGTATTCTAGGCAGCAAGCTTACTATTGATACTCCTATAATCATTATCCAAATGCTGTTACTCGTCACTAAACATCACTCCAATGGTTGCCGCTATTAAAGTAGCAATAATTATATTAGATAAGTTAGCCATAGAAGGCGGATATAAATAACCGATTATTAAACATAGGATAGCTGCGATGGCAGCTACTAAGGTTTCACTTCGTTTAGAAACTAATAAAACTAATAAACAGGTATACATAGCAGGCAGGGCAAACCCTAAACCTATTACATCGGTATTAGTAATTAAAGTACCTAGTACCGCACCTAAGGCGGTACTTCCTATCCATCCTAAATGAGAGGTTAAATTAAGACCGGCCATATAGTGAGCTGAAGCCGATTTGCTTTGATATCTGTTTATAGCTACGGCATATGTTTCATCAGTTAATCCGTAAGATAAAAAAGCTGCTATTTTAGTTGGTACCACTTTTAAATGGGGTACTAATGAAGTAGAAAATAAAAAGTAACGCAGGTTAACTAAAAGGTTGGCAATGATAGCCGTAATTACTGCACCATTAGCCTGCATAACTCCTATGGCTATGTATTGTCCGGCTCCGGTAAAACATAATAAAGACATTACCGTTGCTTGTACCATGGTCATTCCTGCCTCAGTAGCTAAAACTCCAAAAGCAAAGCCTAAGGGTAAATATCCTAATACTACTGGTATAGCATCTTTCATTCCTTCAATGGTTTCCTGCTTCCTCATACTCTAACTTCTCCTCTAGCAATCAAGATACTAAAAATGATTTTAACACTCTCAACTTTAACAAGCCATATTAAAATAATAATTGAGGAAAAATTAGGATAGAGATATGGTAGGATAAAAAGCCGAAGAATACTCTTTGCAGACCCGTCCAGGTTTGGTTTACTATAATTATATCTCCTCCCCTATCTCAGTGGAGGGGAGCTAAGCATACTCTTTCCCTTCCATTCCGGGCCGGTCTTAAGGTTTTGGTCGGCACAGGTTTTTAATACCTGCACCATTTTAAATAAACTGGCCAGTTTCGGAAACATCTGTTGGCTTTTTCTTTCATTTAAGTACAAGTTATTATAAGTAAGTTTGTAAACTTATCGGATTTCTTTTCGCCTTTCCCCTTCATTACAGTCAAAGGTATGCTTATCTCCCCAGTTATTACTTTTACCTTTTACGCCTCACCCCTTACACCCCTAGGCTACCGTTCCAGTCCGTCATCTTCTATGTCATATTCGGATTCTAAGCCATCTTCAGATTCCTGCTCCTCTGAATCTAAAATGCCGGAAAAAGGATTTCTCTCTATATCCCAAAACCAGCGGTTATTAGGCAGATGATAATAACATATGCTTTGGGGTTCAGTTCCCCGGATAAATGCCATATCAATTGGCCTGGGGCAAGCTTCTGTAGCTATCAGGCCTGAATCCTGGCATATGTTCATCTTAACTACATTATTCGGTTTTATAAAATCCTTTTTAGCTAACTTTTGGGCAGCCCCCTTCATGAGTCCGGCCCATATAGGACCAGCCGCTACTCCCCCTACTAAGTTGGTACTTTGTCCTTTATCATAACCTACCCAAACGGCGCAACATATGGACGGGGAGTATCCCACAAACCAGGCATCTTTAAAGTCGTCGGTGGTTCCGGTTTTACCTGCCAAGGCCCCGGAAACAATATTCCTAAGGGCCGATCCGGTTCCTCCCGGAACTAAGACTCCTTGGAGCATATTAGTAATTATATAAGCATTTTCAGCACTAATTATTTGTCTTTGGGTAGAACGATTTTCTTCTAAAACTTGGCCATTATTATCTACAACTTTTAATATGTAAACAGAATCACTATAAATACCTGCATTAGCAAAAACCGCATAGGCTAAGGCCATTTGTAAAGGAGAGGTCTCAATAGAACCAAGTGGCAAAGATAAAATCGGTTTCAAACCTAACAGGCCAAATTTTTCAGCATGAGCTGCAGTAGCAACCGGCCCTAGCATGTCATTAACCCTTACGGCCACCACATTGTCGGATTTCATTACCGCTTCCTTAAGGGTAAATACCCGCCAATGATAAGGCTCATCACCATAATCGGTAGGACGGTATACATCACCGGTAGGCAGTTGAAATTCTACTTCCTCGCACATTACCTTATCTGCGGCCGTAAAACCTGCATCTATAGCCAAAGAATACATAAAAGGCTTAAAAGTGGAGCCCGGCTGTCTTTGCGCAAAAACCCGATTATAGTTGGAGGAGGCAAAGTTTCTTCCGCCAATTAAGGCCCGGATTTGTCCATTAGTTACATCAACTGCTACTAAAGCTGCTTGTAAATCGGGCTGATATGACTTTAGCCCTTCTTGAAAAGACTGATTGGCGGCTTTTTGCAAATCCAGGTCTAAAGTAGTATATATTTTAAGACCACCTTGATAAACCATGCGTTCTCCGTATTTTTTACTAAGGTTATCTTTAACTAGAGCTATAAAATAGGGAGCATCACTGGAAACATAAGAAGAACGTTGATAAATTAATTCTTCGGCCTCGGCTTCATCCCTTTGTTCTTCCGTAATAAAACCTTCACTTAACATTCTTTGCAAAACGGTCCTTTGCCTATTTTTAGCCAAATCCGGGTTTACATAAGGGGTATAGTTGGAAGGCCATTGAGGTAACCCGGCTAGAAGAGCAGATTCAGCTAAACTTAATTCATTAGCACTCTTAGCAAAAAAAGTCCGGGCAGCTACTTCAACGCCGTAAGCTCCTTCCCCAAAATAAATCGTGTTACAATACATAGTTAAAATTTCATCTTTACTATATGACCTTTCCAGCTCTATAGCGTAAAATAACTCCTTAAACTTTCTAAGAAATGTTCTTTCATTAGTCAAAAAAAGGTTTTTGGCCGTTTGTTGAGTTATGGTACTGCCACCTTCAACTATTTTCAAGTTCTTAATATTGATAAACATAGCCCGGGCAATTCCGCTTACATCTACACCATGATGCTGATAAAAATCCTTATCCTCTACAGCAATAACGGCATTTCTAAAGTCGGCTGAAATTTCATCAAAACTAACGCTGATCCGGTTTTGTTCTGACAGGCCTTTAATGGGCCTATTATTTATATCATAAACAATTGATGCCTCAGGAACTTGAATTTCCGGCAGTTTTATAGAAAAAGCACATAATGTAATTATTAAAAATAATAGTGTAACTGGAATAATTTTGCGCACATTTACCCCTCCTATTTCCTAAATTACCCATAAAAACTGCTCTTTATCCCTGGGGCACAATTATTTCTTAAATTCACTGCTGCACATGCTGGAGCGGCTCTCTTTCACCAATAAAAAACAGCAGTTTAGGATACAGGAGAACCTCCTATCCCCAAACCGCTGTTGCTATTACGGTCTTACACATAACATACCCGGTTCACAATCTATCCCTTTAATCCAGACCAAACTGCTAACCGGGTTTCTTTAGCGGGGTAGTCTTCTTAACAATCTGCCGGGCCTACCGCCAAGGCATTAATAGTAGGGTTAATGATAGTGGCAGAATTTGCTACAGAATTTTCTACCTGGATTAATTCCACCGTATAATAAGCACAGCCCCGGCATACATTACATTCACACCAAGTAAAGCCAAAGGAATCTACACTTTCGAAAGATTCACCAATTCCCAACTCAAACTCTCTTACAAAATTCCAAGTCCCTAAAGCAATTTTGCCACCGCAGCTATAAACTTTGCTCAATTGGAAAGTTAATTGCAAAGCATTACCTTCGGTTTGTCTGAACAGAATAACCGATGAAAAATCAATCTTTATACTGGCTTTTTTGAATTCTGAAGTGTCTATGGATACACTGGCTATTACATAAGGGTTAAACAGTTGAGAATTAGCATTAGTATGCACAGGTACAATTATGCCGGTCCCGTTGCCGCAGCTTAGAACAGTCTGATTAACTTCGGGATAGGGACGAGGATGAGGGTAATAATCATTACAACACGTGTCATGTTTATAATTGGTCATTAATATACCTCCTAAACTTGCTTTGCCGCCGGTTTTTCTTTATTAAATCTTTAAAGCCTTGTACTGGAAACTGGCAGCTTCTACCACATTGTATGAATAGATTTATATAAAGGTTACATTATTTAACACTTATCCCAGCTAAGGCTTATATATTAAGAAAATGGTTATAAAGGAAACCTCTCATAAACAGTCACACTATTCTTTATTACTACATAATTTAAGATAGTATTAAAATGGAAAGGATGGTATATCATATGGAAAAGTTATTACTCCTGCCTTTCCAGGATGTCTATATTTCTGAATGGTATAAAGATATTAATTTTGCCGGTAATAACGCTTTATTTGTAAGCCAGTACAAACAATACCAGGATGACTACCGTTCCCTCTTACAATTTGAATTGGAACCAATTTCTCCGGCTAAAATTATTGAAAAAGCGGTCTTAGAGCTTACTATGTATCGTAACGAAACCGGAGAACCTACAATTATCTCGGCCCACCGTTTATTGCAGGGTTGGTGCCAGTCTGCAGTTACTTGGGATACCCAGCCAACTTTCAGTATTGTTCCTGATGGCAGCGTTACTATTACAGAAGAGGATAAAGCCGGTAAAATATTTATCAATATTACTGAACTAGTTAAAACTTGGCATAATGGTGCTGTGCCCAATCACGGTTTGCTCTTGATGGGCAATGAACAGGCTAATGCTTTGGTAGCCTTTCACGGCACCAACTATAATGAACGAAATACCTGGCCGCTTTTACATGTTACTTGCATAGATGAAGAT
>JAEWZB010000008.1 GCA_023395515.1 Bacillota bacterium | reverse complement strand
CCCATAGTGATTTAATTCCCCGGGGCTTTGCCACGGAAACTTTTGAATCCATGCTTTATGAAGAATATGCTAAAGAAATAAGTAAATCCAAATCAACCGGCATAGCAGATATATTATATAATCAACTCAAAAACCGGTAAGTACAAAATGTTAAATACATGCACCTCTCAGGTTAAACTCAAGATTAACCTGGAGGTGCTTTTTAATCTCCTGTTATAATTACTTCCCCGCCAATATTGCTCCCCTTTTGCAATAGATAAAAAAATAATTTATCTTAAAAGTGTGCAACCTTTTTATAAATACTGGTGTAATAATAATTAGTATTATTAAGGAGAAAACTATGGACATCGCGGTAAGTTTAATCAGAAAGTGCAAGGAAATGGATAAGGATGCCTTTAACGCGCTTTTTAAACAGTATGAGAACTATGTCTATAAGATTAGCTATGGCTATGTTCGCAATAGAGAAGAAGCCTTGGATATAACTCAGGAAGTATATATTAAGATAATTAAGTCTATACAAAACTTTGACGAATCCAAACCATTTCTGCCCTGGTTAAGAAAAATTACCGTTAATACCGCCTTAAATTTTATTAGAGATAATACTAAACATACTGCCGCACCATTAAATTATATAACCTCGGATATGCAAAATTTGGCTTCCCTTACCCCGATCATTGACATTGAAGAACAAGTAATTGCTAATAACTATAAAACCCTCTTAGACAACAGCATAAATAATCTGCCGGATAACTACCGGATAGTAATTACCCTAAGATATATAGAAGGAATGAAATACAGAGAAATTGCCGATTTACTTAATCAACCTATAGGCTCAGTTAAAAGCACTGTATCCCGGGCACGGGTCATGCTGCATAAAGAGCTGGCCGCTCAAGGGGTTCTGGAGGGATAATTAATGAAGTGTATTGATATAGAGCAACTTAGTCTCTATTTGGAAAATGAAGTTAATGAAATAGAATATCTGCTCATCAACTCTCATCTGGAAGAATGCCGAAACTGCCGACGAGCTTTAAATCAATTAAAAATAATTGATTGGGAATTAGAGCATGATAAAGTCGTTATACCAGCTCAGGAATTGGATAATATACGGATAAACTCTATAAACCTGGTTTTAAGCCAACCGGATGATAATGACTTTACTTTAAGCAACCTTTATGATCTGCAGGTAAATACCTTTAAAAACTCGGTAAGCTTTATTAAATATTTGCCGGGGGTGAGCAGAATAGATACCCAGGTTAATACTCAGGTCAACTTAAAAAAGAGTCTCGGCTCATCAGTGAACAAACTTATAAATAAAATGCTGGAGAATGTAGGAACGATAATATGATTTTAGTTTATTTTTTAATAGCGCTATTAATAATTATATTTATCCTTTTACTGTTATTACTGCTTATACCGGTAAACTACAATCTCAGACTGCTATATAATGAAGAAATTCATGGCATTATTTCAATTAATCTGGGTTTTATTTATTTTAACTTTAATAGCAATCCCCTTCTGTTGCGGATTAAGCTTTTTGGTATAAATCTATATTCAGGTACGCCTCAGAATAAAAAACCTAAAATTACTGCCGAAGGAAAAAAAGCTGAACACAAGGCCGAAGAAAAGAAATCTCCTAACTCATTTAATATAAAGCCATTTTTAAGCAAGAAATTTCTAAAAAGTTCTTTAAACTTATTGGTAGACTTGTTTAACTTAATCAAGCCTATTAAAACTAAAATATCCGGCTGTATAGGTCTGCCTGAACCCCACGAGACCGCTTTGCTGGTGGCTGCTATGGCCGCCACCGCACCGCTTATTGCAGGTATAGAAATTGATCTGGAGCCGGTATGGGATGATGAACATATTGAATTAGATATGCAGGTAATCGGTAAATTCATTCCGGTTATTTTAATTCTTAAACTAATTAAATTTTTATTCCAGCAAGAAATCCGGGCTATATGGGTAAAGTTAATAAAAGATAGAAAAAATAAACCTAAAGTGCAACCATCTATAAATTTAAGGGGTATATAATAAAAAAGGAGGTTTTTAAGTAATGAATTTATCAGACAATATGAACACCATATTTGAACAACTGCGCCATTTTTTCACTACGGAAACCGTAATCGGGCAGCCTATTCAAGTAGGCAATATTACTCTTATACCGGTAATTAGTGTTTCCTTTGGAGTTGGCAACGGTATAGGCAGCGGCAAGGATGAAAAAGGTAATGACGGTCAAGGCGGAGGTGCAGGTGCAGGCGGTAAGATTACCCCTAATGCCATTGTGGTAATAAACAATGGTGAAGTAAGTGTGCTCCCTTTAAGCGGCCGGAATACTTTTGATAAGATAGCGGAGCTAATACCGGAAATCATTAGTAAAGCCCATAAAGCCCATTGCTGTGAAAAAGAAGAAGAAGAATAGCACCCGGAGCTGGCAATTTACTAGTTAGAAGTGCAAGCCCGCTATACTGCTGTGCAATATAGCGGGCTTTAGTAAATTTATAAACGCTCCTGATAGCCTAGCTTCTTATTCATCTTTTTCCAATAACACTTATGATATAATCCTCCTTGCAGAGCAATATTATTAGATCGATTTCTTTCCATATATCTGGTAATTAATTCCTCCTCAGCCTGCCAGGCCTCTTGCATAAAACTCCCCAACTGCAATGGGTCTGACCAGTTTAAATCTTTTATCTGACGGTGCCAGCTATCTTCCAGTTGCTTTATTTCTGCGGTATAATTCTCTAAATCCCCAACCTGATTATTTAAAATCATCCGGTGCAGCCCTTCCCGTCTTTTCCAGAAATTAATGGCCATTTCTTCTTGATCTTCCCTAAAAATAACCGCTTCATTATCAGTCAGCCACAAAGGCTTAAAAAGCGATATACAAGGAGTAGAGCTGCCCGTTACCCAATAAGTAGGATAATCACCGGCTAATTCTGCTACATAACTTCCGGTAGTATGATCACCAAAAATAAAGCCTCCATGCATACAAATACTTTTTAGAGAGGCTTGCTTAAATTGGCATCCTTCTATGGCTGTATCATGCGTCCTTAAAATTGCCTGCATAGTTTCAACGGTAATATTTCCTTTATTCTTATAAAGAGTATCGGTACTCATCTTTAATCTATTTTTAGACCCGCTAAAATGGGTAATAAGGGGGTCAGTGTAACACTGGGCAAAATTAAATTCCTGGCCCTTTTTTAAGTAACCTTTACTAAGGGCATGATTTATAATATCAGGATGCGCTTTATCATATTCGCTGCCGATGGATAAGCAATTAGATATACTGCGCACATCTTTAACTTTTTCTGCTGCCCAATACTCACCGGCTGTTTCCAGAACCCAAGCCGAGTTATGATCTGCTAATAAAAAAGAATTGTGATAAGTAAAAGGTTTCTCATAACCACAATTACCACCTTGTCCGTATCTAGCCAGCAATTCAATAATTAACTCCAAGGCTTCCTCGGCCGTCTTACACCTTTCTAAAGCCAGCCTTACCATATCCATGCCAATTAAAGATGCTTCTCCATGCTTTTCCCGGGTAAAAACTGCTTCATTACCTATATTAAGGCCAAACTCATTACCGCCCATTTCACAGCCCCACATCCAGGAAGGTTTAAGTAAAAATACTTCATAAGTTTCTAAAACTTGATCTATTTCAATATAAGTGCATTTAACCTTAGATCCCTCGGGGTAAGTTTTTCTGGGAATTCTTAAGATAATATGGGGTTCATTAGGCTGTCTATCACTATTCTTGGCAAAAATCACGCTTCCGTTTTTAGTTGAATTTTTAAGAGCAACCATAGTATCACACATTATCTTCACTCCTCAATTTCTTTGTTCTTGCTATTTTATATTTTATCAAATATTACCTTTCACTTCATAATAAAAAAACCCTGTGTTAAAACAGGATTATCAGAAAAAAATAAATTCCTGGCAATTTCCTTAATCGTGAGCATGTCAATGCGAACATATGAAATCCCGTTAGCTCGCCAGAGCGTACGGGCCGACCTTACCCCAGAAAAGCAAAAAAGCCTATATTAAAACAGGATTGTCAGAAAATAAATAATTCCTGGCAACGACCTACTCTCCCATCCCGCAAGGGACAGTACCATCAGCGCTGGAGAGCTTAAC
>JAEWZB010000126.1 GCA_023395515.1 Bacillota bacterium | reverse complement strand
CGCAATTCCCCTTTCTCGTCTTTATACTCCCAACGATAATGGGCACTGATCGAGAGGATATTATTGAAATTCCCGGAGCATATAAGTTCAATATCTTGTTTGACACATTCTAAATCGGCATACTTCTCTTGGGCCTCCAGCGGGATTTCCCCCGGTTTATACTGATTATATAGGGATTTCAAACGTTCATTTACTTTACCTTCCACCTGTTGGTCTTTAAGTCCACTAATTAGAAAATAACTTCCGCTGTAGGCCATGCTCCCTAACTGATCGTTTTCCGTCACTTCGGAAAGCACTAGCGGATTTTGAACAATGCATCTAATATCTACCGGAGCATTGATCTGCTGGCTTGCAGTTCCACAGCCGGACCAAAAAAACGCACAACCTAAAAAAATGCTTAAGAGAATATATCTTTTGTTGCTTCTGAAATTCATAAGCCAGCCTCCTTAACCGATTTACCTTTAAACTATTTTATGGCCATAAATATACACCGATTATATCACCTATCCAAAGAAAAAAGTTGCCAAACCGGTTGGGCAACTTTTTTTAGTGTGCGCTCAATTTAGCGTTTTTTGCTTTTAGAACTGCCCTTTTCTGAGGATAGAGAAGTAGCCGTGATACTATAGATTACTTCACCCTATAACCGTTGCGCCAGCATGTTTAAATCCTCCATAAATTGACGCATCAAATTAGGGCGTCTCCTTACCGCCAACGGATGGTAGGAAACAATGCATGGATACTCCAAAACAACATGCCACACCCCTCGAAGATCCTTTACATGGGCGTCCTTATCGTTAAACATTGTTTGAACAACAATGTCCCCCAGACAGCCGATGAACTTGGGGCGCATTATCTTTATTTGGCGAACCAGGAAGGGCTTGCTGAAAGCCCTGACCTCTTCTTTATTATACTGGCGAAGGGGCCTGCATTTTAACAGATAAGTTAAATAGATGTCATCTGTCGCCAGGTTTGCCCGATGTAAGGCGGTCTGCAGCGTCTGCCTCGTTCCGCAGACATATTCATTCTTCTCCTTATTTTCACGGGCACCCGGGTTATCTAAAATAATAATAACTGACGCCCTGGGATTTCCTTCTCCCCAAATGACACGAGATCTTGGGGTACATATTTCACATTGTTCATAGCCAGCAGCTTCTTCCGGAGATTTATCTTCCGGCCAAATCATCGGTTCAAAGTGGGATTCCATTGTTCACCCTCCAAAGTCTACTGATATTATTAGAATCAAATATGTAGAGCCAGCCTTTAATGAATAATATTGGCCACGATTGCAAAATATATTCCCTACTGTAACTGCTCAATCAATCAGGTAATCCTGTTGAATTTCCATTGATTTGTCTTGGTCGTTGCCCAACAAGCAGTTTTTTCTCTATTTATTGCTCTATAAAAAAGGGCTGCCCTTAATCTTTTTTAGGATTTGGGGCAGCCTCTCTTTGACAGTCTGAAATCATATGGAAGTATGGGTTTCTCTGTCCCCAGCTTACCTCTTTTAATGGATTACTCTCCAGTAAAGTTGGGTTCTCTCCTTTCAAGAAAAGCCTGCAGCCCTTCCTGAGAATCCTTACTATTCATTAGGGGCAAAATTTCTTGAGCTAAGGTGGAAAGGGCTGCTTTAGCACCTTCTACTCTGGCCTTACGGGCCGATGCCAGCGCAGCCTGTACGCCCAGAGGTGCCGCTTTAGCTACCCTTTCAGCTATAGCCATAGCCCGTTCCAACTCTTGCCCAGGCTCGACCACTTCCTGTACAAAACCTAAACGGTAGGCTTCGGCTGCCGACATTTCATCGCCGGTCAGCAGATACCGCATGGCATTTCCCCATCCAATTTCCTGGAACATACGAACCGTAGCACCGCCCACCGGAAAGATAGCTCGCTTTACTTCCATATGGGCTAAACGCAGGTTATTGGCAGCTATACGGATATCAGCAGCCATCGCCAGTTCCCAGCCAATAGTAAAGCAAATACCCTGCATAGCCATAACAATAGGTTTCTTACAACGATTGTCTTCATCACAACCAAAAGGATCTATCATGGTATCCGTTAATTCTGCTCCTTTGCCTGAGGCAAAAACCGGGCCCCATTGTGGCAAATCCAAGCCAGCGCTAAAATGATCGCCCTCAGCATAAAGAACCCCGCAGCGCAGGTCTTTATTGCGGCTCAGTTCACCATATGCTTCGGCCAAAGCATAATACATATCCAAGTCAAAGGCATTGCGCTTCTCTGCACGGTTGAATCCCATAGTCAGTATATTTCCCCTAGTTTCAACTTTGATCTTTTCCGAACTCATTGAAATACCTCCCCAAATATAATTCATTGGATACCTTTTCTCTAATATTGGGTAAATATCCTACCTTCTCCATTAAATTTTGCACGACATTGCTTAAGATGCAGGCAGATTTCTTATCCATATTTAGTAATTCATCACCCTTATTTACGATTCAACACTACCCCGCCTATTACCGGGATTGCACAGCTACGCCTAATCATATAGTATAGCTTCAACCATGCGATTTTGATCTATATCGAAATGAGTAAACAATGCAAAAAAAGCGGGCTATTAATATTACCCGCTTTGTAAAGGTTTTAAACTAAAGAGCGTGTCGTAGTTGCACTATAAGGACTTAAATGCTTTTTTTCCACGACACAAGAAAAAATAGAAAGTAGCAATTAAGCCTTGGCAATTCTAGCGTTGAGTGCAACATACAAAATAAAAACAGGACTATAATAAGTCCTGTCGATAAAATATATTTCTCAAAAAAGCTATTAAGTTTAAGACCTTTTTAGGATATCCAAAAATAATAATAATATGGTCGGGGCGACAGGATTCGAACCTGCGACCTCTAATTCCCGAAACTAGCGCTCTACCAAGCTGAGCCACGCCCCGATATAGTGAATATTGTATAGTTTATTTTATAAAAAGTAAAGCAATGTTTCTTTGGGCAGTGTAATATTGTAGTTTGCACTATCAATCTGCGCTACATACCGACAATGCAAAAATTATTGTAAAATGATTATAAGTAAAAATTCAAGCAGATTTGGTTTTATGACGATGTTGAAAAACTCTAAGAATTTTATAAATTAGACATCCTTTTCTATATTTAAAATGACTCTGATTAAAAGAGGCTCATTGCTTTTTCTAATTTAATCACGCCGAAACCATCAACTTCTAAATTGCCCTATCCAATAACGACACTTAGTAATAATACTGCTGATTTACTTCTGTCTTCCGAGTAGCCATTCGCAAAGCATTTTTCTAGAATCTTACCAAACCACACCATTTTCAGAAACGCTTTACCCCAAGTAAGATAATGTATACAATTATGGTAAGTTATTCCGTTTTTAAATAATATCTAAAGAAATAGCTACACTATGCTTTGAGGAGAAAAATATGCCTAATTATGATTTTCATGCCTTGTTAGAACCACTAGAATTTCAAGAACTAGTTTGTGATATTGTCCAAATCCGGGACGGCATTTTTTTGGAGACATATAAGGAAGGTCCCGATTCAGGGATGGATGGCTTATATAGTGATAATAATAAAAAAATTATTGTTCAAGCCAAGCGCTACAATCCACATGATTATAAGAGGTTGTTACGTGACTTGAAACTTGAATTATCTAAAGTACGAAAATTAAATCCAACTCGTTATATTCTAGGTGTTTCAATGGATTTTACCCCTAATCAAAAAGATGAAATTAAGAAATTGTTCGAAGGGTATATTGTTCATACCAGCGATGTTTTAAGTAGAGAAGACATAAATCGCCTTTTAAAAGACCCCGCATATAAACAAATCGAGCTTGCTTATACAAAACTTTGGCTGCCCAGTATAAACGTATTTGAAAAGACTTTAAAGGAATCCGTACACAGCGCTATCTACAAAGAATCCTCAGCAGAGCTTAAAGATGCGATTAAAACTTCCAAAGTTTTTGTCCCTACCAGAATTTATCGCCAGGCATTGCATAAGTGGTCACAAAATCATGTGATTGTTCTTTCAGGAGAGCCTGGGGTAGGCAAAACCACAATGGCTTATCTATTCATTGTCATATTTACAACCAAATAATTTAGACGGATTTGTATGGGCCAATTCACTTCATGATGTATATACGAGACTTGAAGACGATAAAAAACAAGTTATTATTTTAGATGACTTTTGGGGTAGCATCTTCCATGG
>JAEWZB010000088.1 GCA_023395515.1 Bacillota bacterium | reverse complement strand
ATATACACCTGAAAAATTAGAAAAGAAAGCCCATGAAGCGCCTATAGGCATGTTAATTGCGCCCGCGGTATTGGCTGCACTGGTAATAGTATTTTTCTTTTTCCCCAACCTATTATCCCACTACTTTATAAAACCGGCTTGGGCCGCTATTTTCCCTACTCTTCTGGAAAAAGAATTAAATGTATCAATTACTGCTTGGCACGGATTTAATCTGGAATTGTTAATGACTATAGGAATTATTCTCTTAGGTACTTTAATGTATATTTATTTGCCCCGCTGGCGCAAGATCTATAACTTTTATCCCCCCAGTCTGACCTTAAATAATATTTACAATGAAGGCTTACGGATAATAGAGACCGCCTCCTACAAACTGACTAATAGCTACATGACGGGCCATATTCGGGATTATATTATTTACATTTTCACCTTCTGGATTATTATAATAGGCGGCTCCTTATGGTTATTGGAGGGATTCTCTTTTGATTTTTCAAATAATGCCCCGGTTACTATTTACGAAATAACCTTAATATTAGCCTTGCTGACGGCCGCTTTGATAGTACCATTTTCGTCATCTCGATTAACTTCTATTATTGCTACTTGTGCAGTTGGTTTTTTAGTTTCCTGCTTTTTCGTTTTATTTAGAGCCCCTGATCTGGCTTTAACCCAATTAGTAGTAGAAACGGTCAGCACGGTTTTATTCTTGCTTTGTTTTTATCATTTGCCTCGCTTACATAAAGAAGTTTCCCGCCTGCCTTTCAAAGCAGTTAATGCTTTAATTTCCCTGGGAGTGGGGGTAACTGTTACTCTTATGGCCTTAGCAGCTCATAATAACCGTTTGTTCCCCTCCATTTCAAGTTATTATGAGAATGCTTATGAACTGGCGGGAGCCAAAAATATTGTCAATGCGATTCTAGTGGATTTCCGCGGCTTTGATACTATGCTGGAAATCACGGTTTTGACTATAGCCGGATTAGGCGTATATGTCCTCATAAAGTTTGGAGTTTTAGGAGGAAATAAAGATGAATAAACCTAATGATGTTATTTTAAGCAGTGTAACTAAGGTAGTTTTATTTATTATTTTTACTTTTGCCATTAGTCTGTTTTTCTCCGGCCATCATCACCCGGGAGGCGGATTTATAGGCGGCTTAGCTTTTGCTTCCGCTTTAACTCTTTTATTCCTTACTTATGATATAGAATCCGTGGAGAAAAATCTGCCGGTTGACTTTAAAATCGTAGCCGCAGTGGGGGTATTAATCGCGGTTTTAACCGGCATAGGCGGAATGGTTTTTGATGCTCCCTTCCTGACGCAAAGCTTTGGCTATTTTTACTTGCCTATTTTTGGGGAAACTGAATTAGCCAGTGCCGTTATATTTGATACCGGAGTAGCTTTAGCCGTAATCGGCACTTCCCTTACGATTATTACCAGTATAGGAAAGGATAGATAAATGGAAACATTAATGTCAATCTTAGTGGGATTGCTATTTACTATTGGCACCTATTTGCTTTTATCTAAAAACCTGCTGCGCATTATTTTAGGTACTTCAATTATTGGCTATGGGGTTAATTTGCTTATTATTACCATGGGCGGGCTAAAAACCGGGGCTGCTCCTTTATTAGGATTAAAGGAAACTTATTTTACCGATCCTTTACCCCAGGCACTTTTATTAACTGCCATTGTAATTAATTTTGCTACCACCGCTCTTTTTTTAGTCCTAGGCTACCGGGCCTATCAGGAATTAGATACTGATGTGGTGGATTAACTGTGAGGTAATATAGATGAATAATTTAGTGATACTTCCTGTAGTTATTCCGTTAATTGCAGGGTTAGTAATGATTATTTTTCCCAAACGTTTGGGGCTGCATAAAGCTTTAAGCTTGCTGGCTGTAATATCTGTTACTGTTGTAGCTCTTTTTTTGATAAATCAAGTTAACCTCAATGGTATTCAAACTTTACAATTAGGCAATTGGGCCGCTCCTTTCGGGATTAGTATGGTAGCCGATATGTTTTCTGCTTTACTGGTTTTAACTGCTAGTATCGTAGTATTTTGCTGCCTCTTATATGCTTTTAATTCTATCGGGGAAGCTCAGGAATTAAACTATTTTTATCCTTTAGTATTATTTCTCATGACCGGAATTAACGGCTCCTTCTTAACCGGCGACATTTTTAATCTTTTTGTCTGTTTTGAAGTTATGCTGGTAGCCTCGTATGTCTTGATTTCCTTAGGGGGAGCTAAGGTTCAGCTCCGGGAGTCTATTAAATACATAATAACTAACTTGATTTCCTCTTTTTTGTTTCTGGTAGCTATTGCTTATTTATATGCCATGCTGGGCACTTTGAATATGGCAGATATATCAGTTAGGGTAGCCGAGGCCGGACAAGGCGGATTACTTACCACTGTAGCACTCATATTTTTAATTGTTTTCAGCTTAAAAGCGGCCCTGTTCCTTTTTTATTGGTTACCCGGTTCTTATAGTGCCCCTCCTCCGGTAATTGCTGCTATTTTCGCGGCTTTGCTGACTAAGGTAGGAATTTACGCTATTATTCGGGTATTTTCCCTCATTTTTTATCACGAGCCCCAGATTACCCATTTATTGATGGGAATTATGGCTGCTCTTACTATGGCTTTAGGAGTCCTGGGAGCTGTAGCCTATTGGGATATTAAACGCATTTTAACTTATAACGTTATTGTGGGAGTAGGATTTATTCTGGCTGGGTTTGCCTCTTTTAATGAGGCGGGGCTAACCGGTTCTGTATATTATTTAATTCATGACATGATTGTAAAAGCTTTAATCTTTCTTATCGGAGGCACTATTATATACCTTACGGGAACTAATAAAATTAAGGAGATAAGCGGCCTTATACGATTATTCCCCCTCTTAGGCTGGATGTTTTTTATAACCGCTTTATCTTTAGCCGGTATTCCTCCCTTAAGTGGTTTTATAGGTAAGATTTTTATAACTACCGGAACCTTTGAGAATCATTATTTATGGCTAGGCGGAGTGGGGCTAGCCAGCAGCCTGATGGTTTTATACAGCCTCATGAAAATTTTCATGAATTGTTTCTGGGGCTATACTAATTTAACTGAAGAAAAAGAATCCGCTGTTACCAAGGCTTTATTAGCCCCTATGGTCATACTTACTGTTTTGACTATCATCTTAGGATTAGGAGCTGAAGGTATTCAGCCCTATGTAGCTATGGCCGTCAACGATTTGCTGAATCCTGCTATATATATCGAAGCTGTTTTAGGGCCATAATTTTTGTTAAAAGGTATCGCTCGTTAGTTGAATGTATAAGTATTTCGTCGCCAGACTTCGCATGAGGAAACACCAACTGCTTGCCTCAAGAAGGAAGGGGTACCGGGCCAAAGTCACATCCTGTTCAGTGGCCCGCTCGCCTCGTCCATAAGGCTCGCCCCCTTCCTTCTTTCGCCTTCACAGGGTGTATCCTTCATGCTACGTCAAACGGCTCCTACATATTTATACATTCAACATGGCTAGACTAGGGTTTTAAAAGAATATGTTTTAATAGTTAAGTATTTCGTCAATTGACTACAGAAAGGGGTGATATAATGCCCGTACAAGTTTTAATTAACCTTTTTATCGGTTTCTTATGGATGTTATTACAAGAGAATGGGACTATATTAACCTTTTTTACCGGTTATCTAGTTGGTTTATTCATTTTATTTGCTTTACGCCGTTATTATAAAACCCAATTCTATTTAATTACCTTATTGTCCATTATTAATCTCTTGGTCATATTCGCACAGGAGTTATTTACCTCCAGCATTTTTGTCCTGAAAAGAATTATTCAACCCCGCATAAATATAACTCCGGGTATATTTATTTTAGAAACCGATTTAAAAGGAGATTTAGAAATTACGCTAATTTCATTGCTTATAACTTTGACTCCAGGCTCGGTAGTAATGGAGGTCTCCCCCGATAACCGGTTATTTATACATGGTATGGACCTGCCCGAATCCATAATCGAAGTTACTAAATCTAAAATAAGATTTGAAAATGCTATAAAGAAGGTGACATCAAGTTGATATCTATCATTTTAAATTGTTCATTATTTTTCGTAGCCCTCTCTATTTTAGTTACAATATTTCGCATAGTTAAAGGGCCCTCTATTCCTGATAAGGTACTGGCCTTAGATATGCTGGGGGTTAATATAATTTCCGGAGTAGCCATCTTTTCTGTTTTGTTAAAAACTACGGCTTTCTTGGAAGTAATCTTGCTTATCGGCATCTTGTCCTTTATCGGTACCATTGCCTTAGCCAGATTTATTGAAAGAGGTGTTGTCATTGATAAGTATTCTGAATGAGTGGTTTACCTGTATTCTTATTTTGTTCGGTACCATATTTACTTTTTTAAGTGCAGTTGGCCTTATCCGTTTACCCGATGTCTATAACCGGGCCCATGCTGCTTCTAAAAGTGCTACCTTAGGGGTTTTATTTACTTTACTGGGGACCTTCCTTTTCTTTTTAATTGAAGAAGGTCATTTTAGCACCAAATTATTTTTAGGTATTTTCTTTGTATTCATCACCGCTCCCGTTTCAGCTCATATGATTTGCCGTTCTGCTTACCGCTCCAAGGTAGATATGGCTCCGGTAAGCATCCGGGATGATTTAAAGGAGTATGTAGATATTGAATAAATCCTGAGCACAAGGAATCAGCGTAAAAACTTTAGGCGACCAAAGGTCGCCCCTACATTTTACCCCTCACACCTCACAGGCTCACAGGACTAAAACCCCGGGTATAGGCATTTCTACCCCATATACACAGTCCCGGGCAGTTATGACCAGCAGCTTACCGTCTTCTCCCGCAAAAGCGCAATTAGCCGGTTGCCGGTCGGTAACAATTGTTCCTACCTGGCTGCCATCCGGTCTAAAGACTTCGACTCCGTCTTCACCGGTAATATATAAATTGCCGGCTACATCTACCGCCATGCCGTCGGGATAAAGAACATCGGCAAAATGCCGGGCATTACTAAGAGTACCATTTTCGGCTACATCTAAAACTAATATTTCATCACTAGCCGTCAAGGCTAAATAAAGCAGCTTTTCATCCGGGGAAAAGGCTAATCCATTCAAATATTGATTAAATTCACCTTCTAAATGTATATCTCCCTTAACATCTAAGCGGAATAAACCCATGAAATCTAACTCCGGAGGGCGCATTCCCAGCCCAAAAGGAGGGTCGGTAAAATATATCATTCCATCAGAACGAACCGCAATATCATTGGGAGAATGTAACTTATTGCCCTTATAATTATCAGCTATAGCAGTAATACTACCATCCTTTTGCATTCTGGTTACCGTACGGGAACCATGTTCAGCCGCTAAGAGCAACCCATTTATATCATAGGCCAGACCGTTGGAGTTAAAGCTGTATCTGCGAAAAACTTCCACACTATTAGGTAAAGTAAGCTTATAAATTACACTAGCCGGAATATCACTGAATAATATATAACCTTCTTCTTTATTCCACACCGGGCCTTCAGTAAATAAAAAACCCTGGGCCATTAAAAATGGCTTACCTATTTGCTCAAAACTAAGATTATTGCTGCTCATAATATCATGACCTCATTTCCCATATTTTAAGTTATTCTAACCTATAGATGGCTGCTTAGCAAAAAGTACTTCCGGCTCAGAGGCAAAAATATATTGTATACTTTACAGAAACCCCATTTTTTAAGGCATTTCTGAACGGAAGGCCAGGGAGGAAAATTGCCTAGGATACAGAATAAAAATAAGGTATGTGAATATTTTTGTAAGAAAAACTAGTACCAAGGCCTTAGATACAGGCCAAAGCTTAGTTTTTCTTCTATTATCTTCCTTAGCATTTGTATAAGGTATGATAGTATTATGATAAGGTCACATACACTTTGTAAAACGAGGAGGAAACAAACCATGACCACAGGAGCTTATAACCCCTATATCAATGCCCAAGCTCAATTTGACAGTGTTGCCGAACAGATTGGCTTAGATGAAGCAACCAGAGAGTTATTACGTCAACCTATGCGTGAATATCATTTTTTAATACCGGTAAAAATGGATGATGGCACTACTAAAGTTTTCCGGGGCTTCCGGATGCAGCATAATGATGCCCGGGGTCCGGCTAAGGGCGGCATCCGCTTTCATCCCCATGAAACTGCCGATACAGTCAGAGCCTTATCTATGTGGATGACCTGGAAATGCGCCGTAGTAGATATACCCTTAGGCGGCGGTAAAGGCGGCATAATATGTGATCCCCATAATCTCAGCTTAACTGAACAGGAACGCTTATGCCGGGGCTGGGTCAGGGCTATAGCTAAAAATGTGGGACCTAATGCTGATGTACCTGCTCCCGATGTTATGACTAACAAACAACATATGTTATGGATGCTGGATGAATTTGAAACTATCCACGGCGGACGGTTTCCCGGCTTCATAACCGGAAAACCGGTTGGTATGGGCGGTTCCTTAGGCAGAACTGAAGCTACCGGCTATGGACTTATCTATACGGTCAGAGAAGCTTCAAAGGTCTTAGGAATGGAGCTTGCCAAAACCCGGGCCAGCTTTCAGGGCTTTGGTAATGTAGCCCAATATGCAGCTAAACTATACCGGGAATTAGGCGGCACCGTGACAGCCATTTCCTGTTGGGATAATACGGATAAATGTGCCTATACTTTCCGTAATTTAAAAGGTTTAGATATAGATGCTCTTATGGAAAACTGTGATGCTTTTGGCTCTATAGATAAAGATAAAGCTCAGGAAATGGGCTGCGAGATTTTAGATGGCAATGCCTGGCTGGAAGAGGAAGTCGAAATCCTCATGCCTTCTGCCTTAGAAAATCAGATTACCATAGAAAATGTGCATAAAATAAGCTCCCCGGTTAAAATAATAGCCGAAGGGGCCAATGGACCTACTACTCCTGATGCTGATGAGGTTATTAAAGAACGGGGCATATACATGATTCCTGATTTTCTGGCTAATGCCGGCGGAGTTACCTGCAGTTATTTTGAGCAGGTACAGTCTAATAATAATTACTATTGGGAAAAAGAAGAAGTATTAGAAAAGCTGGATCTTAAAATGACTTCCGCTTTTCATGCCGTTAACCAATTAGCTCAGGAAAAAGCTCTTTACATGCGGGATGCTGCTTATGTTATTTCTATTAAACGAGTCGCTGAAGCCATAAAATTACGGGGCTGGGTGTAATTAAAAACGGCTCTTGGTCTGATGTAGTAATAATCTTGCTCAGTAGGTGAATTGAGTTAAATGAGTAAGCGTATCTCATAAATTGGTGAGATACGCTTACTTAATTTTTTTCTTAAATTTCTGAACTTCTATCCAGTCATACTAATGTTATTCCTTATGATTGTCTGGTGATATAAATTAGGTTCATCTTAACGGGTAAATCTCCCGATCCATGGCATCAATAGTTTCCTTCATTTTATCCCAGCATTGTTTCATTATCCTGTTTATGTCTTCGTTGGTGAGGTTTTCCGTACTTATGGGCGGCAAAACCCGGATATCTGCCCGGCTGCTTCTCAGTTTTCTTAAATCTATATGGGCCGCATAACTGCTTACACAAATTGGAATAATGGGAACACCGGCTTCAATTGCCATTATGAAGGCTCCTTTTTTAAAAGGCAGCAGATTTTTCCCCCGGTTTCTGGTCCCTTCTGCAAATACCCAGATCGAGGTATTTTTGGTGGTTAGAGCTTGGGTTGATGCGTTCATAGTTGTTTTGGAGCGGTTGCTGTCTTTTCTGTCTATAAACACATTACCGGCTAACCAGTAAAGTTGTCCGAAAAAAGGCAGGTATTTCAGATTCTTTTTACCTATGGTAACTGTACGTTTGGGAACTACGCTTCCACAAACGAAAAGATCTAAATTGTCCTGATGATTTACTACATATACACAGGGACCTATTCCCTTGAGGCTGGCATAGTTATGTATCCTGATTTTAATTCCTAGTATTGCTGCCCCACCCCATGAATATACTCTTCCAAACCATCTGGTATTATCAGGATGAAAAGGCCGGACCAGGCAAATCAAAATACCTATTACAGAAACCAGAACGAAATAAATAATCAGGAAAAAGAGTCGTATCACGTAAATCATCGGCAAACCCCTTAATACTTCTATAATTCTCCAAAATCCCATTTTACACTATTGGTAACGTTCAGTTGGATCAGGAACAGGGCAGGTGTTTCACCCCTTCTTGACAGGGAGAAGAGATGTTGTCACCATCCCGCATAATATTTCCTTATTTTTTTTCTACCCTCGTCATATCTACTTGTTATCCGGCTTTCCCATAGGCTCATGGTTAATTCCTGCTACCTTGTCTATTCCAATAACAAAGCTGATGCCTTTACCCGGTTTGTTTAAGTCAGCTTCTTGGCAAATAGTTTCTAATATTCCTTGGGTAATATCTTTGGGCGTTAAGGTCAAAATAATTTCTTTCTCGGGTTCAATCGGAATACCAAATAGTTTCATTTTTTCATGGATGCCGGTACCGCGTCCTAGTAAGACTGTACCTCCTTCAGCTCCAGCTTTTTTGGAAGCTTCTACAACTTTTTCAGCTCTCCCCTTACTGACAATAGTCACAATTAAATCATAGGGTATGCCTTCCATCCAATATCCTCCCTCTGTATTATAAAATTTCGTCATTACTTCTTTTTTCTAATCTGCTATATATAAATCCTAATGCTAATACGGATAGAACCGGAGCTAATGCTACTAAGGCAATCATACCAAATCCTTCTACAATTGGATCTCTCCCTTCTATAGTAGTAGCCACTCCAATCGCCATAGCCAGAATAAAGGAAACTGTCATAGGCCCGGTGGCAACTCCGCCCGAATCAAAGGCAATAGATACAAAGGTTTCGCTAGTATAGCGCATCATGATAAAAGCCAGCAGATAGCCGGGAATAAGTATGTAGGCTAAGTTAATCCCATATAAGATGCGGGCCATGGCTAAGGCTACTGAAAAAGCTACTCCTATGCTCAAGCAATATAACATTACCTTACGGGGGATATATCCTCCCGAAACCTTTTCCACCTGCTGGTTTAGAACATGCACGGCCGGTTCTGCTAAAATAGCCACGAATCCTAGTACTAATCCTATCGGTATAAGTATCCAATTGTAATCTAGACTTCCTAAAGCTAAGCCCATCTTCTGACCGATGGGAATAAATCCAATATATACTCCTTGTAAAAATAAGGCAATACCTAAAAAGGTCAGAAAAAAACCTTTCACTATATTCAGAAATTCATTTATAGGCAGCTTTAGAACAGCAAACTGAAAAAAACATATAATAACGGCTAGAGAAGATAAAGCTAGAGCTACCTCTTTTAAGATGTGACTAAAGCCTGCAAACATACTTGATATTACCATTATCATCCGAAAACCACCCCTAAAAGCAGCACGGCTAGGATAGGTCCCACCGAAGCCAGAGCTACAAAACCAAAACTATCCCGTTTACCGCCAAAGGCAGAAGCAACGCCTACTCCTAAAGCTAATATAAAAGGTACCGTCATAGGGCCAGTAGTAACTCCTCCTGCATCTAGGGCAATAGATATAAATTCTGCTGGAGTAACTAAGGCTAAAAGTAATACGGCCATATAGCTTACTATAAGAAAATATTTTATATGTATACCTTTAATCAGCTTAATTAAGGCTAAGGCAACAAAAAGGCCGACTCCCAGACCGACTACGCTGAGCAGCAACATCTTAGGCACTGCTCCTTCCGATACTAAAGCAACTTGGGTAGCCAATATCTGCACATCCGGTTCCGCTACCGTAATGGCAAAACCAATTAAAAACCCGGCCACCAGAATGGGTAGAATTTTACCCGTCTGGGGCAAGTATTCACCAATTTGTTGTCCTATCGGCAAAATACCTATTTTAGCTCCCAAAAAGAATAAAATAAGACCTAGGCAAACAAAAAATACTCCTACCAGGAAACGCAGCATATCTTCGGACGGCAGCCGCAAAACTACTTGAATAACAAGTACTACTAATGTAATAGGTATAACTGAATAAATTACTTCTAATACCGTTTCCTTAATACTTCCCATAAACCCTCCTTTAATCTTTTCTTATTTTTATAGTTTACAATAAAATATTCCACATACACAAACTATTTAAAGTATAACCATAGGTTATTTGACATATAACTGTGCCCGATTATATAATTAGCCAAAATGTAATATAGTGGAGGGGATAGTAGTGAGAGGGAAAAAAAGTCGGTTTAGTATTATCTTAATTACAATTTTAATGTTAGGTTTGTTGGCCGGGTGTGCTAATAATCAAGCTAATAATGGGCAAAACCCGGTTGCCAGTGAAAAAACTTCAATTAAAATTGGAGGTTCAAGTACTTTATCTCCGATTATAGCTGCCTGTGCCGATTCATTTACCGAGGAGTTTAAGACTTGGAATAAGGTTGATGCCAGTCTGCCGGAAGAACCTATAGTAATATTTGTATCCACCGGCGGTTCCGGCTTTGGTCTTAAATCATCCATTGACGGTACCTTTGATTTTGGTATGGTAAGTAAAGTTCTTAAAGACGAGGAAAAAGCTCAGTTTGCTGATGGCACTATTGTTCAACTAGGATCTGATGTACTTGATATTGCAGTTAATAACGCTAATCCGGCAGCACAAGTCAAACCTGACCTTAGTACTGAAGAATTAGTAGCTGTTTTCTCGGGAGAAATTAAAAATTGGTCAGAATTAGATGCCGCTTTACCTGACCGTCCTATAGTCGTAGCAGTTCGCGATCTGGGTGGCGGTGCGAGTGAAGTATTTGACAATGCGGTTATGAAAGGTACCCCTATTAGTGAGGATGCGTTACAATTACCTTCTATGGGAGCTCTGGGGGGTAAGATTATGGATAATTCCGACACTATAGGATATGTCTCCAGCGGATTAGTAAATCAAAATCCTGACAAGCTAATACCTTTAAGTGTTAACGGCATTGCTCCTACGCTAGAAAATATCAATTCAGGTACTTATAATATTAGCCGGCCTTTATTACTAGTTTCTCCCCATAAGCCTACCCCGCAGCAACAATTATTTTTAGATTATCTGCTATCAGAGCATGGCCTCAAGGTAGTTGAAGATTTAGGATATGTTCCCGTTAGTAAATAAGTTTTGGTAAAATTATAACGAGCAGGTTAACCTCTGCTCGTTATGTTTTTCTTTAAAGAGGGATATTATGTCAGCACTTAATGGCAGATTTGATTTAAAAGAAAAAATATTTAAAATTATCTTCTTAAGCGTGGCTATAATAACCTCTTTGTTATTATTGGCCATGTTGCTTTTTATATTTAGGGAATCGGGGCCTATCTGGTCTCAAGTAGGAATAATAAATTTTTTAACCGGCTATACCTGGCAGCCGGTAGCTAAGTCCCCACAACTAGGGATTTTATCTATGATAGTCAGTACTTTGTGGGTAGCTGGAGGAGCTCTTCTTATTGCGGCTCCTTTAGGATTCGGATGTGCTATTTTTTTAGCAGAATTTGCCCCCCGTCCTTTAGCTGCTATACTTCGCCCGGTCTTAAATATGCTAACCGGTATACCTTCAGTAGTATATGGATTCCTGGGGGCAGTAATCTTGATTAAATTTTTGGAGATAAAATTTGATTTAGCCAGTGGAGAATCACTTTTCGCGGCTTCTTTAATATTAGCTATCATGGTTTTACCTTTTATAGTAGCTAATTCTGAAGCTGCCCTACGTTCGATACCTTCCGAATATCGCCAGGCAGGTATTGCTCTGGGTGTTTCCCAACCTTATATAGTTTTACATATTTTAATACCTCTAGCGAGAAAAGGCATGTTAGGCTCACTAGTGCTAGGCTTTGGGCGGGCCATGGGTGAAACTATGGCCGTACTAATGCTGGCTGGAAATACTCTAAAACTGCCTTTTTCCTGGTTTAGTAAAGGAGAACCGCTTCCGGCTCTTATTGCCCTGGAACTGGGCAGCGCTACCCCCGGCAGTACTCATTATCAAGCTCTTTTTGCTGCCGGCCTGGTTTTAGTGGTAATGGTAATAGCCGTTAATCTGGGCATAAATATTCTTCTGCGCCGCTTTAAAGGAGACTATAGCTTATGAGTATACGAAAAATTAAGGATTATTTACTCATGGGATTTTTCTGGCTGTCAGGCTTATTTATCTTATTGATTTTGACAGGTATAATTGCCTATCTGATTGGGCGGGGAGCCCCTTTTATCAGTATGGACTTTATATTAGGAACTCCTAAAGGACTTCCTTTAGGCAGTGCAGGCGGAATATGGCCGGCTATCAAGGGAACTTTATGGCTGATTTTATTAGCTTTAGTTATCTCTGCTATCCCCGGCTTGTTAACTGCTATATATTTAAGTGAATACGGACGAGACGGAAAATTAGCGGATATAATAAATCTGCTGGTCCAGAGTATGGCAGGTATACCTTCTATTGTAACCGGTTTATTTGTTTATGCTTTAGGTGTAGTTACCTTAGGATGGGGAATATCACTTTTAGCCGGAGGAGTCGCCCTGGCTATCATGATTTTGCCGGTAATAGTAGTTTCCAGCCGCAATGCCTTATTAGCTGTAAATGATAATTACCGTCTGATTGGGACTTCTTTAGGAGTTTCCAAATCATATGTTTTGTTTCGAGTCATACTTCCCCAAGCAATCCCGGGTATATTAGCCGGCCTACTTTTGGCTATGGGCTATGCAGCCGGAGCTACGGCTCCTATTATGGTAACTGCGGCCGCTATTATTGCCAGTTCCTCAGGAGTATTATTAGAACCGGTTATGGCCCTGCCTTATCACCTCTACATTTTATTTAACGAACATATATCTACGAATATGGCTTATGCTACTGCGTTAGTCTTAGTAGCTCTGCTTATTTTTATAAATGTTTTAGCCTTAGGACTCCATAGTTTACAAGAAAGGAATAATAGCCGATGAATGCAGTCGAACTTAAAGACTTTAGTACTGCTTACGGGAATAAGAAGATTCTTAGTCATATTAATATAGAATTTGCCCCTGACTCCATTAATGCCATTATTGGTCCTTCCGGTTGCGGCAAAACTACTTTATTACGCAGCATTAACAGAACCGCGGAGTTAGAAAAAGGGTTTAAGCAGACCGGGGACATTATGGTTTTAGGCCAGCCCATTTACAAGTCTAAAAATGTCTCCTTAGTCCGCCGTCAAGTAGGTATGGTTTATCAAACTCCGGTAGCTTTACCTTTAAGTATTAAACAAAATATACTTTTCGGGCCTAACTATTATGGGCTTAAAAACCGGGCCGAAATGGATTTGATAGTGGAAGACTGTTTGTCCAAAGCTGCCTTATGGAATGAAGTAAAAGACCGTCTAAATAAACCGGCTTCACAACTATCTGGGGGGCAAAAACAGCGTTTAGCTATAGCCAGGGCACTAGCTGTAAATCCCCAAGTATTACTGCTTGACGAACCTTGTTCCAGTCTAGACCCAGCTTCTACCGGAATGATTGAAGAATTACTGATTAAGTTAGCCCAGGAATTATGTATTATTATTGTTACCCATAACCTTTTTCAAGCCCGTCGTATTGCTAATGAAACCGTTTTTATCCTCGATGGTGCCGTGGTGGAAAAAGGTAATACTAAAGAGCTTTTCACCACCCCTACTAACGAAAAAACTCGCGGCTTTATTTCTGGTTTATTTGGCTAGTAAAAGTTGATACTTTATAATCTACCAAAGCTGCAGCCGAACCGGGGTTACGAAGTAATCTCGGTTATTTATGGTCATTTGTCACTGCTCTAGACTCCTTACCAATTAAAGGCAGTAATCTTAACTGTAAGGTTTTATTTAGACAGCCGTATAAGTAGTAGAACATAGAAAAAAGGAGAAGTGATACTAATGAAATTCAACAAAATACTGGCAGGATGCTTATCGGTGACTTTTTTGTCTCTTTCCGTAGTTGCACCTGTAGCCGCAAATCCTGAAAACATAAAACCTACTATTGAGGTTAAACTTATTAAGGATATGCAGTCTTACTATAGCTCCTTTACCGGGGTAGTTAAGGAAATAACCGATCATCATTCTATTGAAGGAGCCAAGTTTATTGCGGTGGAAGATGCCCAAGGAGCACCGACTAATATTATTTTAGCTGATGATACTTATGTGGTAGATCAGGCCGAAATCACGGTAGGAACTGAAATAGTTTCTTTTTGCGAGGCTAATAAACCGATGATATTGATATATCCTCCCCAAATTAAAGCTGATGTAATAGCAGTTAAAAGTAATGACCAAACCGTTAAAGTAGATGTTTTTGATAAGAATTTAGTTAGTTTGGATAACAGCCTGAAGCTAAATATTACTGATGAAACTCCGATAGTTTTAGCCGATGACAGCGTTTTTCAGGGAGAGCTGGCTAATCATAAACTGGTAGTAATTTATGATGCTTCTACTAAAAGCATTCCGGCCCAAACTACCCCTAAAAAGATAATCGTCTTAGGAGCTGCTCCGGTTGACCAAGTAGTTGATAAAAACCCGGATTATGAAATAATATTAACCCCTGATGTTTCTAAAATGAATATCGTGGTCAATACTGATACGGTAATCACATCCCCCAAGGCTTTTACTAATGATGCCGGAGTCGTAATGGTACCTCTCCGTGTAATCGCAGAAGCTTTAGGATATGAAGTAACCTTTAATAATGAATCATATTATATTAATGTAGGAGAAAAAGCCGGATTGCAAATAAGTGTATATAATTACACTAACGCTGATGGAACCCTTATAACCCTGGATACTACCCCGGTTTTAGTTGATAATGTTACCTATGTCCCGCTAAAGTTCTTTAAAGAAGTTCTCTTACTTAATAATGCCTACGTATTTGAAGGACAAATCGACATTAATGACGGGGAATTAATGCACTAATAACTCTGTAAATTAAAATAACGCTATTTTAACTAGACATAAAATAATTTAAGAGGTGTACAAAAACGTCCACCTCTTTTATATTGATTATATCTACCTAATATTAAGGACAAACTAAATAAAACTAAATGAGAGGAAGTGTCAATATGAGCGAAGAAAAAGTATTACAAACCTTTAAAGCAGCAGGAAAACCTCTAAAACCGGGAGAAGTAGCAGAGCTATCCGGTATAGATAAAAAAGAAGTCGATAAAATCATTAAAAAGCTGAAAGACAGTGACCAAATCTATTCCCCGAAAAGATGCTATTATGAGCCTAAGTAGGTTAGGCGTAAGGGGTTAGGAGTTAGGGGACATAACTAAAACTAAAGGGAGAGCCAAGCTCTCCCTTTATACGTTACGTTATACGCCTCACGCCTTGCTCCTCACACCTTACGTTTTTAAGCTTCACACTCTACTCCTGACATGTCAAGCATGGCTTTTTGCCCGCGGTTAAGGGCTAAGAGAGCAATCAGCATAGTTACCAGGGCTAAAACAATATATAAGCCAAAAGCCGGCAAATAACTGCCTTGGGCATCAAAAATAGCCCCGGATAAAGGCATACCAACCCCGGACCCCAGGGTAAAAAATATGCTCATAACTCCATAAATTACCCCATAGTTCTTCTGTCCAAATAGCTCAACAGTTAATAAGGGAGCCGGTATAGTCATAATAGCATTGGCAAACCCGAATATTAAACCAAAAACAACTGCTATCCAAACAGCTTTAGCTCCCATTAAAATAAATGTTGCTAGGGCAAAAACTGAAAAGATTAAGATAACTCCTATTTTAGAGCCATAGCGGTCAAAAATATGGCCTAAAGCAATTTTGCCTACCACTAGAACTCCCATAAATATGGCTACAATACTGGCAGCAAAGGCCGGAGAATGTCCTATATCGTTAAGATAGGCCGGGATATGCTGCTGTACCCCCATATTTATTAAACCGATAAAGAATAAGGCCAAAGCTAATAACCAAAAGCCGGAAGTTTTAACTGCTTCCGATAAGCTAAAGCCCTTTAAATCCGCCAAAGATTCGGCATTTTCTTGAGTTTCGCCGTAAGGAACCAGCCCCATTTCCGAAGGATGAAGCCTAACTATAAACAAGGCTACCGGAATAGTAGTCAGGGCCAGAATACAGCCTAATATTATATAGGCAGTCTGCCAGCCATAAACAGTAATCAGATAATTACCTATGGGATTAAAGCACATCCCCCCTATACCACTGCCGGCCAGGGCTATTGCCAGTGCCAGTCCCCGTTTTTCCTTAAACCAGTTGGTAATTAAAAGAGCTACCGGAATAACATGAGTTCCTGCCATTCCTATTCCTAAAGAAATGGATAATAAATAAAAGTGTATTAGTTGAGTTGACTGGGAGTAAAGGATAAAGCTTATAGCCAGAAGTGTAGTGGCAATCCCCATCACTAAACGAATGTTGTATTTACTAAGCAATTTACCCATAAAAGGAGCCGCCACCATCATAGATAAGGCAGCAATGGTAAAATACAACGAGAATTCGCCCCGGGCAAACCCTAATGATTCAGAAACTGGCTTTAGAAAAACTCCAATGGAATTAATGGCTATACCAATACCTGAAAAAGTTAGGAAAAAACAGCCTGCCATGATCCACCAACCGTAAAAAGTCTTCTGCTTATTTTCCACTAATGAATCCCCCTCCTCGTAATAATAGGGAAATCAATACTATTTCCCTATTATTATTTTAATTGAATTTATGAACAAAAACTATAAAAAATAACTAAATATTTATAATATTCCAAAAATTAAATTACCTACCTTATTTGGCCTTATACACTTTTTTGCCAAAATTCGAGCTTGCGGACATTAGATGAGAAGGACTTATTTGGTAAAAAGCGAATAAGCTATATAAATAGTCTCCTTTTATATCCTCAAGAAAAAAATTTATATCCCCGCTGAAAGGAGCTGATTTTTGTTTACATGAATCACAAGCTCAAATGGGTAGCCATTCTAGCTGGATTAGGACTTTTGGGGTTTGGCATGATGCTAATGGTTAAAATTCCTGCTCTAGGCTTATCTGAAGCCCAATTTTGCGGCCAATGCCATGCCATGGATGAACAGGTCAATGCCTATTTGCATTCACCTCATGCTAATGTAGCCAATTGCGGAGATTGCCATGACCCTCACGCGCTGGTCACCGGTAGTATGTTTGCAGCTTATACCGGCACCCGGGATGTCTATCGGGTAGTAACTAATACTACTCCGGCCGTAATTCGCACCACATCTTTAAGCAAAAAGGTCTTACAGGAAAACTGTATACGTTGTCATGGCGAAATTATGGGAGATATCGGCGATACTAGTGAGAATAGCGGTACTAATTGTTTTGAGTGTCATCAAAGCATTGCCCATCCCAAGAAATAGTAAAGGAGTGGATATGTTTTGCCAATTGCTAGGATAAAACAAATTGCGATGATTGTTGTGCCTGTACTTATTGTCATTTTAATTGTAGGTATTATACTGTTTACCCGTAATAATAATGATGCCCAGGAGGGGCCTATAGGCGAAATTGCAGCTAATGAAACTAATTCGGCAGCCTGGGCCAAGTTTTACCCTGCCCACTGGGACAGCTACCAGGCTAATGCTCTTAATACCGAAAAGCCTTCCCACTTAGAAGGTAAACCTTATTTAGAAGCTATGTATGCCGGTTTTGGATTTGCGGTGGAATATAATGAACCCCGGGGACACATATATACAATTACCGATATTCTAGAAATTGACCCGGCCCGGAAAAAAGCGGGGGCCTCATGTTTTACCTGTAAATCAACTCAAGTTCCTGAAATGATGGATAAATACGGAGATCAATATTATCTAATGTCTTTTGATGAAATTAAAGACCAAATAACCGAGCCTATCGGCTGCCTGGATTGCCATGATCCTAAAACTATGGAACTAAGATTAAGCCGCCCCGCCTTAATCGAGGCTTTAGAACGACAAGGCCAAGACTTGAATAAAATTACCAACCAGGAAATGCGCAGTTTAGTATGTGCCCAATGTCATGTTACTTATTATTTTGCGCCTGAAACCAAGCGCATTACTTTCCCTTGGGATAAAGGGGTTAAACCGGGAGAAATTCTAGCTTATTATGATGAAATGGGATTTAGTGAATGGGTACACCCTGACACCGGAACCGGTTTAGTAAAACCACGTCATGCCGAATATGAGACTTTCATGGGCAGTACTCATCAATCAGCCGGTCTGGCTTGTGCCGACTGCCATATGCCTTATACTATGGTAGGTAATAAGAAAATCAGTTCCCATACCTGGCAAAGTCCTTTAAACAATATTGAACAAAGCTGTACTAACTGCCATCGTAATGATACGGAATGGTTACGCTCCCGGGTAGATACCATCCAAACTCAAACTAAACAAAGCCAGGATTTAGCCGGTCAAGCCATTGTGGAGGCTATTAATGAATTAAAAATCTGCCGGGAAAGCTCCTCAGTGAATCAGGCTAAGTATCAAGAGGCTATGGAGCTGCACCGCCAAGCTCAATGGTATCTGGATTATGTGGCGGTAACTAATGGCTATGGGTTCCATAATCCTACTGAAACTCTTAACAACCTTAATATTGCCATAGACAGTGCCCATAAATCAGCTAAATTAGCCCGGGAAGCGCTAGAGCAATAGTTTAGGATAATGAGATTTAGTATATAATACTAATATTGATAATATGGAGGTGGAAAGTATGCAAGCAGGAGTACGCAACCAGTTTACCGGCGAGATTATCGAAATTAAAAAAGGAACTCTTATGTGCGAAGTTGTAATCAAGGTGGGTGATAACGAAGTTACTTCAGTTATGACTAATGACTCTTTAGCCGAAGCAGGCTTTAAAGAAGGTGACACCGCCACGGCTTTAATAAAAGCGGTTAATGTGGTTCTGGTGAAATAGCTTAGCAGCAATAAAACTGCAAATTAGTAAATTAGCGCTATGCTTTTCTTAAAGCAAATCAAGGAGACTGTTCCCTTTTTGAAAATTGGGAACAGTCTCCTATCTTTTTTACCCTGAGTACGATGCTATTTATGAAAAAGGCACGATCAGCTAAAAGTTTTCTTACCTTTTAAATCCGTTCTTTGCTTAGACACAGCAGGTGGAAATACCTTTCCTCGAATAATAAATAAGGTTTATCTCCGATAGGCTTTTGGCAGATTTTACAGTAGGCTTTGGCAATAACTTTTTTCTGTTCCATTTGCAGGTGCTTCTCAAAAGCAGTCATAGTAATCGTAGCAGTCATAAAACATCCCCCTTTCTTAAAACCCTAAGGGTTATGCCGGACCATAACGTTAACCTAACCCAACTAGTAAGCTTACATGGCATTTGTAAAATTGTTCTTTTGCTTTGTATACATTATACCAAACCCGCGTAAAATATCCTAACTACCAGGCCGCATAGCTAATAAGAATACCGCGGAAATCCGCGGTATTCTTAAGTTAATATTCTATTTAGATAACTTTATATCCTTAAAATTCTTTACAATATCCGGCTCAGCAGTTCTGCTAACTTTAGAGTCCCAATTTCTTCAAGATCATATTTTACTGTTACCGCAGGTTTTTCAATAGATACGATGCGGCGTAAATCAATAGGAGTTGCGATTATTACCACATCTGCCGGGGAATCATTAATAGTTTTTTGTAATTCATCGGTTTGTACCTTGCCATAACCCATAGCCGGAAGTAAATCAGACAGATGGTTATATTTAGCAAAGGTCTCTTTTATAGTTCCTACGGCATAGGGGCGAGGATCAACCAATTCACTGGCCCCTAATTTCTGTGCGGCAATCACTCCCGCACCATAAGCCATATCTCCATGGGTTAAGGTGGGGCCATCTTCTATGACTAATACTTTCTTACCTTTTATTGATTCGGGATTTTCCACGGTAATAGGAGAATTAGCCATAATAATAGCAGCCTCGGGATTATTTTCTATAATCGCTTTTTTTACCGCTTCCACATTAGCCGGATCAGCCGAATCGACTTTATTAATAATAGCAATATCCGCCATACGCAGGTTAGTTTCACCCGGATGGAATTTAGTTTCATGTCCGGCCCGGTGCGGGTCAACTACTACTATGTGAACATCGGGAGCATAGAAGGGAATATCATTATTGCCTCCGTCCCAGAGAATAACATCGGCTTCCTGTTCCGCCTGGCGTAAAATTACTTCATAATCTACTCCGGCATAAACTACCATGCCCTCACTGATATGGGGTTCAAATTCTTCCCGTTCTTCTATGGTGCATTTGAATTTTTCCAAATCTTCATAGCTGGCAAAACGCATAGCGATTTGTTCTTCCAGATTGCCATAAGGCATAGGATGTCTGATAACTGCTACCTTTTTTCCAGCCTCAGTTAACAGCTTGGCCACATAACGGGTAGTCTGGCTTTTGCCGCTGCCGGTTCTTACGGCGGTTACGGCTACTACTGGCCGGGTAGATTTAATCATAGTCTTAGGACCCATTAACCTGAAATCTGCTCCGCAGGCTGCTACTAAAGAGGCCTTATGCATTACATATTCATGAGATACGTCACTATAAGCAAAAACTACTTGATCAGCACCGTATTCCTTAATCAGACGTGGCAGATCTTGTTCCGCATAGATAGGAATACCGTCAGGGTATGCTGAACCGGCTAAAGCAGGCGGATATACCCGGTTGTCAATATCCGGAATCTGAGTAGCGGCAGTAAATGCTACCACCTGGTAAGCCGGATTATCTCTAAAGTAAGTGTTAAAATTGTGAAAATCCCTACCTGCTGCCCCCATAATAATTACGCGATCTACTTTCATAAAAAATCCACCTTTCTAGTTATAAAAATATTTGAGATTATCGTGGCCCGATTTAGGCTAAGTCAATGACTACGAGTCATCCCAAGTAAAAACCCTGATATCTTCCCGTAAAACCCAGTTATTATAACGGTAAAAATTAATAGCATTTTCATTGCCATTATAAACAAACAAATGAATTTTCCCCGCGCCTAAGGTTCGCAGCTCATCTGTGACTTTATTAAGCAGGAGCCGCCCATAGCCTTTATGTTGGTAATCAGGATGTACCGCCAGATGATAAATATAGCCCCGGCGACCGTCAAATCCTCCTAAAACGGTTCCAATCAATTGCTCCCCTTTTTTTAGGACTAAACTGGTAGAGGGATTTCTTTCTATGAATATTTTAAGGGTCTCCTCCTCATCACCTATACCAAATCCTAAACCGGGCATAGATTGCCATAGATTCTGCATTTTATGTATATCAATCTTGTGAGCCGGTTCAATTTTATGATCAGAATCTGCCATACTTTTATCTCCCTAAAATTATGCCCTAAACTATCTTAGTAGATACTCAAACTTCTTGCCTGATGCTTAGCTACCTGAGTAAGCTAATAAATAACATTCACTACAGAAATTATTTTACCAAAAGCTGCTCCTATTGTGGTGTATTCATTCTAATTTTAGTAAAAAAATAGAAACCGCATTACTGCGATTTCTGTATATTAGGAAAGTTTTACTTATTTTCAAAAAAGCCTAGTTAAGGTCACCAAAAACCTTAACTAGGCTTTTAGTACGCCTCGGCTTCCTTTTTATTTATCTTTTTACAACCTTGCTAATAAATAATTTACCACTTAGATTGCAGTTCATCGATTTCTTCTTTGGTTAATCCATACTTGGTCAAAACTTCATAGTTGCTTTCGCCAAGATCCTCAGCCTTTTTGATATTCCCAGGTGCTTCGGAAAATACAGCTGAAACGTTACGGGTCAGGTAAGTGTCCCTGCTGGTAATCTTATCTGTAGTAGGAACCTCAACCAAAAATTCACATTCAAGAGCATGGGGGTCTTTGGCGATATCCGCATGAGTGTAAACTTTTTGATTAGGAATACCCGCTTCATTCATCAGAGCAATAGCATCATCAATGTCATCAAATGTTTGCAACCAAGCATCGATTATAGGTATAACTTGTTCTCGATTGGTGGCTCTCTGGAAGTTGTCATTGAATCTAGGATCATCAATCATATCTTCACGCCCCATAACTTTACATAGCTTTTCCCACAAAACAGCACTAATTGCTGCAATTACTACGTTTTGGCCGTTTTTACCATTATAAACGCCATAAGGATTTAGGGCAGGATCATGATTTCCGCTTCGGTTTTCATCATTACCAATATTCAAACGATCAAACGGGGTATTGCAGTACAGTAGACCTCTAACCAAGGATATATCAATATGTTGACCAATCCCGGTCATTTGTCTGTAATAAAGAGCAAGCATACATGCACCAAAGGCATTATATGCACCAACCATATCTCCAATGGCATAATTACTTTTCATTGGAGGACCGTTTGGATCACCAGTAAGCCGCATAAATCCAGTGTATGCCTGAGCGATAACATCATATCCGGCTTTTTGTGCATATGGTCCAGTTTGCCCAAAAGCTGAAATAGAGCAATAAATAATGTCCGGCTTAATCTCTTTAACAGCTTGATAACCTAGACCAAGCCGCTCCATAACCCCAGGTCTGCTACTTTCTATCAGTACATCAGCTTCAGCGACCATTTTTTTCAAGATTTCAATCGCGCCGGGATCTTTCATATTAAGTACGACAGACTTTTTACCTCGATTTGCCCAACAGTGAGCCAAGCTGATGCCATCAACTTTAGGAGGAAAAGCTCTGCAATCATCGCCACTTTTCGGTTTTTCAATGTGTATTACATCAGCTCCGTAATCTGCAAACATCCCCCCTGTTACTGGACCTGCAATGTTATTTGTTATATCAAGCACCTTAATTCCTTCCAGCATATCTTTCATCATTTATCCTCCATTCTTGAACTTTGAATTTTTACGGTTACAGCAAAATAAGTTGCGTATACTATTTAACAATTACGGCACCGGGTAAAAGGGCTCCACCTCCTCACTAAATCCCCTATTTTATGCCTGTAACTGTTTTGGGCGGCAAGCTTGGCCTTTTATCTATGTAAACTAATTATTCTTTAAAATTCACCAGGGGTTAATATCTTTACAATAGTTCTTTGCAAAAAGTATGCCACATGTGAACCATTATAATATCAGTCTTACACCATGTTCTCAGGTATCAGTATTGAACCATAGAAGCGTCAATCTTGATAAGGTGTCTAAGAACTATAATCCCCATATTTCTACTGGCGGATGTTAAAAGCTATAGGTAACCAATAGTCGTAATTAGGCATACTTTTGTTATCATTAGTAAAGCTTTAAAATTAACATAAAAGAAACCCGGAAAATAATCTTTATACTAAATTATTTCCGGGTTTGGTTTATGGCTTATTATTTCAGGTACCATTGCTCATGATAATAAAAAAGGATTTTTCTAATCGACCCTTATAACAACCGCATCTCCTTGGGCTAATCCTCCGCAAATAGCAACCATAGCATATCCTCCCCCTTGACGACGGAGAACATTCATCGCGTGCATAGTAATGCGCAATCCGCTGGCTCCTACCGGGTGACCCAAAGCTACAGCACCACCGTCGATGTTGGTTATATCGCGGAGCTTTTGGATCTTTTCCGGATTGTCTTCGCCCAGGATTTTGGTTGATACTAACGGCATAGCTGCAAAAGCTTCGTTAATTTCAATGCATTTTATATCATCCAAAGTTAGACCGGTAGCTTCTAAAGCACTCTTTATGGCTACAGCCGGGGCTACAGCTATATAGCGATCCTTTAAAGCGACATTTTGTACCTTTATGACCGTACCCAAAACTTCCAGGCCTAGTTCTTCAGCTTTCTTTCTGGTAGTTATCAATACTCCGGCTGCCCCGGTACTTAAACCAGGTGCATTCCCCCCGGTTACGGTGGGACTTCCATAAACAGTCCGTAGCTTAGATAAGGCTTCAATATTAGTACCAGGACGAGGACCGGCATCTTTATCAAAAATAACCGGAGCTTTATTTTTACCTTGGGGCACTTCAATCGGAAAAATTTCATCGTCGATGTAGCCTTTGGCCAATGCTTCCAGGTATTTTTCATGACTGCGAACTGACCATTCATCTTGCATTTCCCTGGTAATATCATATTCCACCGCTACTTCCCCAGCATCTACGGCCACAATGCCAAATCCCGGAATTTGCAGTTCATTTAGCATATCAATCATCTCTACATTTCCTATACGTGATCCTTGCCAACGAACTTGGGAGGGTAGATAAACGGGTACTCTGCTCATATTATCAACCCCAATAGCAATACTTATTTCGGCTTCCCCCAGCACCAGGTTCTTCCAGGATTGTTGCAGAGCACTAGTAGCTGAGCAACAGGCCCGGTCTATAGTATTAGAAATTGTTTCCGGCTTTAGTCCGGCACGCAGCAATGCTTGTCTGGCAATAACATCGGTTTGGGTGCCAGCTTCTAATAACATGGTCATTCCTACGTTTACATCATCGATACTTTCAGCGGTCACTCCCGTTCTTCTTAATAATTCCCTAATGGTTAGTTCCGCTAACCTGGAACTAGGAATATCTCTGCATACTCCCCCAAATTTATCAAAGGCGGTACGGGCATAACCTACAATTACTACATCATTTGCATTTCTAGTCATTATTTAAACCTCCTAAATATTTATAAGTTAATTCAATATTTTT
>JAEWZB010000086.1 GCA_023395515.1 Bacillota bacterium | reverse complement strand
AAGCCTCAGAAACAGCTAATCAGACTGCTACCCAAGCGGTACAAATCTTTGGTGGTTACGGATATACCAGAGAATACCCGGTAGAAAGAATGATGAGAGATGCTAAGATAACTGAATTATATGAAGGAACTAGTGAAGTACAAAGAGTAGTTATTGGTAACTATATCTTAAGGTAAAAACTGGGAGGCCAATAAAATGAATTATAGTGACAAAATAAAAGGTTGGGATGATATAAAAGTAGGAGATAGTGCATCCTTTACCAAAACTATGACTGAAACAGATGTAATCACATGGGTCGGCTTAACTGGAGACTTAAATCCGGTCCACATTGATAAAGAATACTCCAAGACTACTAAATTCGGGGATGTATTAGTACCAGGAGTATTAGTATTAGGATTAATTTCTAACGTAATGACTCAAGTAACCTTTGGTAATATATATGCTAACCAAAGTATTAAATTTACTAAACCTGTTTTTATTGGTGATACCATAACTGCAACCGGAACGGTAATCGAGAAAATAGAAGAAAAAAGTATGGTAAAAGTTGAAACTAAATGTGTCAATCAAAAAGGGGAACTAGTAATGATCGGGGAAGGTATGGAATATATTTTTCGCAATAAATAAAGCTTAATTTGAAAAAGCAGCCTCTTAACTTAGGGGCTGCTTTTTCGTTTGTTAACACTTTTAATAGTAATTGAATATTGTAATGTAGATGGCGAGGAGTTTAGTCAGCTCTTTGTTGTAGAATACTTATAAGAAAAAAGGAAGTCGAGAATTAATATGTCTAAGCCTATGATAGCTGATAGTAAATTAGAGGGTATACTGCTCCCCCGGTGTGCCCTTTGTGAAAATGTGCCTGAACAAGGAATCAGAGGTGGCTATCTCATAAATAAGTCTTTTATTTGTTCTGGTTGTGAAAAGAAGATTATAGATACGGAAGTTGGTTCTCCTGCATATCAAAGTCTTTTAGAAATGATAAAGAGAATTATCAGGTGAAGAGTCTCTTATTCATTTTTGCTAATACTATTGGAATAATAAAATGGTGAACGCCAGTAAACATCAGGCGTACCCGTAGGGTGTAGTACCCGGAGAGGGTAGTTCCCGTAGGTACGTCTAACGGCTCGGAATAAGCTAAGTTTTTCTAACACTTAGTCTAGTTTTAAGATACAATATTATAGTAATCATAGTAAGAGTTGTGGGGAGAGATATGAAAAATTCATACAAGACTTTATGTGTAGTTAATCCGGCTTCAGCTAATGGACGAACCAGAAGGACTTGGGGAACCTTGGAAAGATATTTAAGGCAAGAAGGCTTAGAATTTGAGGTTTTATGCACTACTCAGCCCAAAGATGCGACTTACATAACCCAGGAAGCATTACATAAGGATTATCAAAGAATTGTATCAGTTGGGGGTGACGGCACCCTTAATGAAGTAGTTAATGGATTTTTTAATGGTGATGGTCAAAAGATAAAAAAGGATGCTTTTCTCTCTATTATTCCCATGGGTACGGGAGGAGATTTTGCCCGTATGTTTACGGTATCTTCTAAACCGGACCGGGTCTATGAAGTTATGGCTCAGGGTGAGGCCAAGGAAATAGATATTGTCCGCGGGACTTATACCGGCTGGAATGGCCAAAAGGAATCGCGTTTTTATATTAATGTAGCAGATGTAGGATTAGGCAGTGAAGCCGTATACCATGTTAACCGAAATAGTAAAATATTACGAGGATTTTTATCCTTTTTGATTTTTGGCCTTTATAGTGTTTTTACTTACAAGAATAAATTTCTAACTATTAAAGTTGATGACCGGGAAGCTTATGCGGGCCGGTCGAGCATGGTAGTAGTAAGTAATGGGTGTTATTTTGGCGGAGGCATGAAAATTGCTCCCCATGCTAATTTAAGTGATGGACTATTAGATGTAGTTATCGTTAAGGATTTAAGCAAGATGGAGCTACTTAGGAATGTACCCGGTATCTATTCCGGCCAACACTTAAATGATCCGGGGATAGATTTTTTACAGGGCCGCAAGATAGAGATTATATCGGAAGAAGATATTTTCGTGGAATTAGATGGAGAAAGTCCGGGCATCGGCAATTTAGAATTTGAAATTATCCCGGCCGATATGAAGTTGATTATTTAGAAAGGTCATAATATGTATAATAAAGCCCCGATTTATGCAAGTTTAGTAGCTTATGCCGCGGATAATAATCTGCGTTTACATATGCCTGGACACATAGGAGAACCAGGGTATTTAGTAAAAGAATTACAGGAGATAGCTAAGCTTGATTTAACCGAGGTAGCCGATATAGATGATTTACATTTGCCGGTAGGAGCTATAAAGGAAGCGCAGAGCCTGCTGGCCCAAGCTTTTAAAGCTAAGGAGAGCTTATTTTTAGTAAATGGAGCTACATCAGGTGTACATGCCTTATTATTATCTTTGGCTAATAAGGGCAAAAAGGTTGTGATTCCCCGCAATGCCCATCGTTCTTTTTATGGTGGTTTAGTATTATCGGGATTATGGCCCGAGTATCTAAGCTTGGCTATGGAACCTAATACGGGTATAGCCTTAGGTATTACTCCCCAGGCGGTGAAATCCGTTTTGGAATCCGGCAATGATATAGGGGGAGTATTTCTTACCAGCCCTACCTATTACGGAACTACCTTAGATATAGGCTCTATTGCTGATGATTGCCGCCTTTATAATATACCGCTTTTTATTGATGAAGCTCATGGGAGTCATTTCCCTTTTCATCCGGCTTACCCTACTCCGGCTTTATGGCAAGGGGCGGATGCGGTAGTAAATGGGCTGCATAAAAGTTGGCCGGTTCTTAATCAGGGAGCCTGTTTACACTTGGCGGCTGCTTGTAAAGGGGACCAAGAGATAAAGACTGCCGTAAGTCTAATTACTACCACCAGTCCTTCTTTTCCATTATTAGCCTCCATAGATTTGGCCAGAGCCTTAATGGAAGAAATGGGAACGGATTTATTAGAAAAAAGTTTACAATTATCCCGGGAGTTTAAAAATAAAATTAATACAATTAAAGGACTAAGCTCTTTATCAGAAGAATTTAAAGATGTAATTGGGGTTTATGAAATAGATCCCCTAAAAGTGTTGGTAAGGGTACAGGGATTAAGTATAAACGGCTATGAATTAGCTAATATTTTACGCCGTGAATATAAGATTCAAGTGGAATTGCAGGAAGAAGCCATTATTCTAGCCATGTTTTCTATGTTTCATAGGCGCTCCCACTGGGAAAAGTTTTACTATGCTTTAGAACAAATAGCTAGAAGGTATAATATAGATAGCCTGAAACAAAATGTGACCGTTATTCCCCCGGCACCTCAGGTTATACTAACGCCCCGTCAAGCTTATTACAGCCAGAAAAGAACGGTTAAGTTGGAGGAGAGTGCCGGTCTAATTTCCGGGGAAATAGTAGCGGCATATCCCCCCGGGATTCCTGGTTTATTACCCGGGGAATTAATAACGGCAGAAATTATTGATTATTTACTCTATCTAAGGGCCAATAAGGTTCGTATTCAAGGCCCCCGGGATAGCCAGTTACTTAGTATAGATGTTACTTTATAGCAAGAAATGGAGCGATAAGTTTTGTTCATAAGCTTAGAAGGCATAGATGGGGCTGGTAAAACCTCCTTAAAAGACCATTTGGTCAATTATCTAAAGGATGTTAAAGTTATATGTGTAAGAGAACCAGGAGGAACTGATATATCCGAGAAAATACGCGAGCTTTTATTAGATGTTAAAAATGCAGGGATCTTGCCCAAAACTGAGGCTTTGCTGTATGCCACCGCTCGCAGTCAACTAGTGGAAGAAGTTATCCGCCCCGCATTAAGGGCGGGAAATATTGTCATAGCTGACCGCTATATAGATTCAACTATTGCTTATCAAGGCTTTGCCCGGGGCTTAGAAGTAGAGTTTCTGCAGGAGTTAAACCATTTATGTACTACCGGGTTAAAACCGGATTTAACTTTGCTCTTAGACTTAGACCCTAACCTGGCTAAAGGTCGCAAAGCCCAGGGTATACCGGATAGATTGGAAAAAGAGGGAACTTCGTTTCAGCAAAAAGTGCGGGAAGGCTATTTGGAAATTGCCCGTAAAGAGCCGGACCGGGTAAAAGTTTTAGATGCCAGCTTATCCAGGGCCGAGGTAGCCCAAAATGCTATTAAGCTGTTAGAAGGATATTTAAAATAAGGCGTGATAAGGTGAAGATTGATCGCGATAAAAAAGGACTGAGCAATTATACCTCCCTAAAAAAAGCTGATGTTCATGAAGTCAGGCGGGGAGCATCATCTAGCTTCGAGCAAGAGCTTAGTTTTAAAAAGGAAGGCCAAATACAGTTTAAAATGCAGGAGCTTCTAGAGGAAATAGATAAGGTTAACCAAAGGTTAAACAGAAGTCTTACTATAAACGACCTTATGACTTATAAAAATCTAGTCAAAAACTTCCTTAAAGAAGCATCCAGCCAGGCTTTTTCGCTGGATCAGCAAAGGGGCAGAAGCAGGCGGGGCCGAAGTATTTTAATAACTATTAAGACTATTGATTTAGAAGTAGAACAAATGATGGAGGATTTTTTGCAAAATAAAACAGCACCTACTGAGGTTTTGGAGCAGTTAGATAAAATTAGGGGCATGTTAGTAGATTTAATGATATAAATGTAAGTGGTGATTAAATATGAACCATTTTTCTAGTATAGTAGGTCAAGCTGGGGCGTTATCGCTTTTACAAAGCTCTTTTGACCAAGGTAAAATTAGCCATGCTTATTTGTTTTCCGGGCCTAGTGGAGTAGGCAAGATGTTAACAGCCGTAACTTTTGCTTGGCAGTTAATCGCCGCCACTGACGATGATGCGGATATTTTTTGGGCAGATCAAGTTCATCCCGACTTGATGGTTATAGAAATTCCCGCTAATAAAACTATTATTACCAAAGAGCAAATTACCAAGGAAATGGAGCCTTGGCTGGCCTTAAAGCCCTACCGGGCTAAACGGCGGATAGTAATCGTAAGGGATAGCCACCTGATTAGCGTGGAAGCAGCTAATGCTTTGCTAAAAACTTTAGAAGAACCTCCTTTATATGCGGTTATTATTTTAGTTGCCGACCAAGAGGATTTATTAGAAACTATTACTTCCCGTTGCCAGTTAGTAAGATTCTTTCCCGTGGCCGACCAAGTAATAGAGCAATATTTATTAGCCGAGGGGGCTTCCCCTAGTGTAGCTTGCGAAGTAGCTAAATTAGCCCAAGGCAGTGTAGCTTTAGCCAGAAGGTTTATACAAGAGGAAGGCTTAAGAGAAAAATGGCAGCAGGCCCGAGAGATGATAGACAAGCTGAACAGCTCTGATGTGGGGCAAGTATTTACCGCAGCCGAGACTATCGATACCGATACTGACTTATATACAAATATGTTGGAAACAATAATAAGAGATATTCTCATTTATAAAACCACGAATAAAGAGGATTTTGTTATTAGTTTAGATAATATCAGTTTAGCTGCCAGCATTAAAAGTAACCAATTACATGGTTTAAAAGATGCTATAAAACAAATAAATGGTTTAAAGAAAAATTATCGCCGCTATGTAAACTCCATGCTTATTAGTGTAAATATAGCAAGAAGTATATGGCAGGCCATGCATTAAAAAAACTAAGGGGGTCGTAACATTGGCGTGGGTAGTTGGAGTTAGATTTAAACCCGCGGGTAAAATATATTACTTTGACAGTGAACATCTGGAACTACAAACTGGAGATGCAGTTATAGTTGAAACTATCAGAGGAATAGAATACGGTTTAATTGCCATAGGTAAACGGGAAATAAGTGAGGAAGAATTAGTATTACCTTTGAAAAAGGTAATTCGTAAAGCTACGGCAGAAGATCAAGCAAATTTTACCCGCAATAAGGAAAAAGAAGTGGAAGCTTTAAGCTTATGCCGGGAAAAGGTTAAAGAACATGGGCTTCCCATGAGATTAATAGATGTAGAATATACTTTTGATATGGGAAAAATTATCTTTTATTTTACGGCGGAAGGCCGGGTAGATTTTCGCGAACTAGTTAAAGATTTGGCCGCCATTTTTAAAACCCGCATTGAGTTAAGGCAAATTGGAGTAAGAGATGAAGCTAAAATGTTAGGCGGCATAGGTTCTTGCGGCCGCATTTTATGCTGCAAAAACTTTTTGGGTGAATTTGAACCAGTTTCAATCCGTATGGCGAAGGAACAGAATTTATCCCTTAATCCTACTAAAATATCCGGGATTTGTGGTCGCTTAATGTGCTGCTTGAAGTATGAGTCAGATCAGTATGAAGGCAAGGGATGCTGCAGAGGCGGAGGAGACCAACATGGAGAAAACTGTCCAGGAACTGAAGATGATTATTCGGGAATTGATTCTTGAAGTAGGAGACCTTAAAGAGCGGATGGCTATCTTGGAGAAAAATATGATAAAGCCTGATGTTCACGAAGTATTAGCCGTAATCCCGCCCAGTATGAGTCTAGAGGGCGAAAGTTACGAGAATCTGGGCAAGCTGTATAAAGAAGGTTTTCATGTCTGTCCCATGGCTTATGGACAAATTCGCCGGGATGAATGTCTTTTTTGTGTAGCTTTTATGGAAAAGGAGTAAAAGGTGTCGGGAAAAGTTGAATTAAAACCGGAGGAAACTTTAGATGACCTTATTTTAGGCGGACTAAAGATAATTCAACCTAAAACAGGATATAGATTTTCTCTGGATGCAATTTTATTAGCCCATTTTAGTCCGATTGACAAAGTTAAACAAGTAGTTGACTTAGGAACTGGTAATGGAGTAATCCCTTTACTGCTTACTTACCGCTCTTCCCATTTAAAAATAAAAGGTATGGAGATACAACCCCAGATGGTAGAGCGGGCCAGGCGCAGTGTGGAACTTAACCATTTAGCTGATAGAGTAGAAATAGTTAATCTGGATATAAGAAAGCTTAAAGAAGTAGATAGAGGAGGATATGCAGATTTAGTAGTATGCAATCCTCCTTTTTATAAAAGCGGTCAAGGCCGGGTAAGCCTAAATCAAGAAGAGGCCATAGCCCGGCATGAATTAGCCATATCTATGCCCGAAATAATTAGCATGGCTAATTATCTTTTAACGGGTAACGGCAAAATAGCTTTAATTCAAAAAGCTGACCGCCTCCTGGAAATAACTAATCTATTGCGGGCTAACCAGATTAACCCTACTAAAATCCGCTTGGTGCACTCCAAAATTACTAGTGAGGCCAAGTTAGTCTTAATAGAAGGGCGCAAAAATAGCGGGACTAATCTCAAGCTTATGCCCCCTTTAATAATCTATCAGCCCAATGGCGGATATAGTGACGAAATTAAGGCATGGTATAGTGATTTCACTAACGATAAATAGTTTATAAATGGAGTGTAAGTGTGGGTAAGTTATATATATGTGGGACCCCGATCGGGAATATGGAAGATGTAAGTATCAGGCTGTTAAAAACCCTTAGAAAGGTGGATTTAATTGCTTGTGAAGATACCCGTCATACTATTAAGCTCTTAAATCGCTATAAAATTAAAAAACCCTTGATTAGTTACCATGAGCATAGTAATAAAAGCCGGGAAGATTATATATTGCAAAAATTAGCCGAGGGCGAAAATATCGCACTAGTATCTGATGCCGGGATGCCGGCTATATCTGATCCGGGAGAAAATCTGGTAAAAAGGGCTATTGAAAGAGGAATTGAGTTAGAGGTGGTACCGGGTCCTTCAGCACTTACGGCTGCCTTGGCTATATCAGGATTAGATACGAGTTCCTTCATATTTGCCGGATTTTTACCGGCTAAAGCTAAGAAACGCCAAGAATTATTAACTAATTTTGTAAATGAGGAACAGACCGTAATTTTTTATGAAGCCCCTCACCGGTTAATAGAAACCTTGAAGGATATGGCCGACATTCTAGGCCAGGATAGACCCATTGCCGTAGCCCGGGAATTAACAAAAAGATATGAAGAAGTTAGGCGGGGCACTATTGAAACAGTAATTAAGCATTTTGAGGCCAATATTCCTAAAGGCGAAATATGTTTACTGGTAGGTAAAAAAGAGGAAACCAAAGAAGTGGAATTTACTCAGGTTATAGCTGAAATAAAAGCATTGATTGATTCCGGGATAGATAAAAAAGAAGCCTTCAAAATGAAGGCTCGGGAATATTCTATAAAAAAATCTACTATTTATAATTACTTTGTACAAAATGAAGATTAATATGTATTAGCCTACTTGCTTACTTAATTCAGTCAAGCAAGCTCTGCACAGGTTTTTCCCTTTATAATGCAATACTTCTTCGGCATTACCGCAGAAAATACAAGCTGGTTCGTATTTTTTAAGAATGATCTTTTCAGTATCAACATAAATCTCTAAGGCATCCTTTTCTTCGATACCCATAGTACGGCGTAATTCGATAGGAATTACGATACGACCTAGCTCGTCCACTTTTCTGACTACCCCAGTTGACTTCATCATATGCTTTAACCCTCCCTTATTTTGACAAATAGCCTTTGCATGACAAATATACCAAGAATGGGAGAAATAGTCAAGGTATTTTTCAACATTTATGGACAAATATTTGTTAACTATAGCTAATTTGTAATACTATGGCATAGCTGGTAGTTATAATTTCTAAAATTACGACACTTAGCCTCCTCATAGGGCAATACTGGTAAGAATTTTATCCGAAATAGGCAGGATATGTATTAGTATAATGTGGTAAACTATGGATGGTGAGGGATAAAGCGTTACCCGTACTTTAAAATCGCCTTACTTCTAACCCCTAGGGCTTTACCCCGTATATTGTAAAAGCTTGGATTTTTGCTTAATATTAAATGAAATGCTTAATAAAATTTAATTACTCAGGAGGGACCAGGTTTGTCAGAACAAAAGACTTTTTATATTACCACTCCCATTTATTATCCTAGTGATAACTTGCATATCGGTCATGCTTATACTACGGTAGCTGCTGATTGTATGTCCAGATTTAAAAGACTGCAGGGTTATGACGTATTTTATCTTACCGGCACTGATGAACATGGGCAAAAAATCGAAAAGGTAGCCCGGGCTAATCAGCAAGAACCGATTGAATATGTAGATGGTATAGTAACAAATATTAAAAAATTATGGGATAAGTTGTTAATTACCCATACTGATTTTATTCGTACTACCGAAAAAAGACATGAAGAAGTAGTGCAAGCCTTATTCAAAAAGGTTTATGAACAAGGGGATATTTACATATCTGAATATGAAGGCTGGTACTGTACTCCTTGTGAAACCTTTTTTACCGAGCGCCAATTAGCGGAAGGCAAATGCCCTGATTGTCATCGTGAAGTAGAATTGCTTAAAGAAGAGAGCTACTTTATTAAGATGGGGAAATATGCTGAACAGCTATTAAAACATATTGAAGAGAATCCCGGCTTTATTCAGCCTGAATCCAGGCGTAATGAAGTAGTAAACTTTATTAAAAGTGGTTTAGAAGATTTATGTGTTTCCCGCACTACTTTTAAATGGGGAATACCCGTACCTTTTAATTCTAAGCATGTAGTATATGTATGGTTTGATGCCCTGATAAACTACTTAAGCGGAATTGGTTATGGAGAAGATGCTGCTTTATACAAAAAATATTGGCCGGCCGATGTGCACCTTATGGCTAAAGACATTTTAAGATTTCATGCTATTATCTGGCCTATTATGTTAATGGCAGCCGGCATACCTTTACCTAAGCAGGTATTTGCCCACGGCTGGATTTTGCTGGAAGGAGGCAAAATGTCTAAGTCTAAGGGTAATGTAGTAGACCCGGTTATACTAGTGGACAGATACGGAGTAGATGCAGTCCGTTATTACCTCTTAAAAGAACTGAGCTTTGGACAAGATGGACAATATTCGGAAGATATGCTGGTTAACCGTATTAACTCTGATTTAGCTAATGATTTAGGTAATTTAGTCAGCCGTACGGCCGCTATGATAATAAAATATTTTGACGGACAAATTCCGGCTCCTCAAGTAGGGGCTGCGGTTGATGATGATCTGATAAAAGCGGCTGGGGAAGCTTATTTACAAGCTACAGAAAAATTAGAAAAGCTGGATTTTGCTAATTATGTATCCAGCACCTTCAAACTAGTTTCCCGGGCTAATAAGTATATTGATGAAACCGAACCCTGGTCACTGGCCAAGGATGAAGCCCAAAAAGAGCGGCTGGCAACGGTAATGTATAATTTGGTGGAAAGTATCCGCATAGCCGTTATATTATTAACTCCGGCTATGCCAACTTTACCGGTTAGATGTAATGAACAAATACCTCTATTTAGTGATTTAGATAATATAAACTGGGATGAGGCCGGTAAATGGGGATTAAGTAAATCTGACCTTAAGGTGGTTAAAGGAAATGCCCTTTATCCCCGTATAGATGTAAAAGATAGGGAGGAAAAAATAGTGAGTGAAGAAACCCAGCCGGTAGTTACCGCAGAAAAAGAGGAAGAAAAAGCCGTAAAACCTGTAGAACAGCCCGAATCTGATTATATTACCATAGATGACTTTGCTAAAGTAGAGCTTAAAGTGGCGGAAGTAATAGCTTGTGAGAAAATGGAAAAAGCCGATAAACTTTTAATACTTAAAGTTAAAATAGGTGAGGAAGAGCGGACGATAGTTTCAGGCATAGCCCAGCATTATGCGCCGGAAGATTTGGTAGGAAAAAAAGTAGTAGTTGTGGCTAACCTTAAACCTACTAAATTAAGAGGCACTTTATCTCAAGGCATGATATTAGCCGCTTCAGATAAAGGGGATAACCTGGTAGAAGTACTAACAGTTGATAATATCTCTTCGGGAAACCGGGTGAAATAAATAGGATTATAGGAGTAGAAAAGTCATGTATATTGATACCCATGCCCATTTGCAGGATGATGCCTATAAAGATGATTTAGAACAAGTATTAGCCCGGGCTAAAGAGGCCGAGTTAGAAAAAATTGTTTGTGTCGGTTATGATTATGCTTCTTCCTATAAAGCGGTACAATTGGCTAGACAGTATGAAGAGATATATGCGGTGATAGGGGTTCACCCCCACGATGCCAAAAAGTTTAATAAGGAGATAGGAGCCAAGCTTTTTGATTTGGCAAAAGACCCTAAGGTAGTAGCTATTGGTGAAATGGGGCTGGATTTTTACCGGGACTTATCACCCCGGGATTTACAGGTAAAAGCATTTACCGAGCAAATTAAACTTGCCCAGGAATTATATAAGCCTATAGTTATTCATGACCGGGATGCCCACCAAGAGGTTTTAGATATTATTAAAAAAGAGAAGGCGGGGAAAAACGAAGGCATAATGCATTGTTACTCCGGCCATGTACCCTTAGCTATTGAATTAATGAAACAGGGCTTTTATATTTCCTTAGCTGGTCCTCTAACTTATAAAAATGCGGTTAAAACCCATGAGGTAGCGGCTAAAGTAGCTTTAGACAAACTTTTAATTGAAACAGATTGCCCTTATCTAACTCCCGAGCCCCATCGCGGCAAACGCAATGAACCGGCCCATGTAGTTAAAGTAGCGCAGAAATTAGCCCAGATCCGCGGGAAGACTTCAGAGGAAATAGGCTATGTGACTAGCCTTAATGCGAAAAAGGTGTTTAGGATTAAGGATTGATTAAAACAGATTACCGCATTCGCCCAGGGTATTAAACTTTAATTTCCCTTGCAGAGGGGAGTAACCGGTGCTCTTAAAAAAGAGCACTTTTTTATTTTCTGGTAAAATTTGTTTTTTCAGCAAACTTTTTAGGGCTTAAGGAATAAAATAGCCGTAGAGGGATAATAATAAATAAAGGAACTAACTATAGTTAATTCCAATTTATGGGCTGAATAGCAGTTAAAGGTAGTTGGGTTGACTTTAGCGCTATTTTTTGTCTAGAATGGTTACATGGTATATTCTTGCGTGAATTTACCAAGAAAAGGAGGAGAGCAATGGGTATTGTGTGGTCCAAGAGGAGCACTTACCTGATCGCCGCTATATTAGGGCTGATCGTTTTAATGGTAAGTCTATTCTTTGCCCTACAAAAACCGGTTACTGTAGCAGTTGATGGAAAGGTAATGACCAGTAATGTTTTCTTTTCCAGTACGGTAGAAGATGTTTTAGTAAAAAATGATATTAAACTCGCAGATAAGGATGAGGTTAGTCCATCCTTGGATACAATAGTAAAAAAAGATTCTAAAATAGTTATTACCAGGGCATTTAAAGTTAAAGTTATAGCCGATGGGACAGTCAAGGAGATTGTTTCCACTCCCATTTCGGTTAAAGATGCCATTAAGCTGGCTGGTTTTACTTTGGATGATAAGGATATAGTTAAAACTGTCCCTACAGAAAAGACTATACCTGATCAGGAAATTGAAGTAATTAGGGTAACTGAAGAAGAGATACAACTAGAAGAAAGTATACCATATCCTACTCATAAAACTCTAGATGATACCTTGGAAAAAGGTTTGACTAAAACTATTAGCAAGGGTGAAGATGGAAAAGTCTTAAATACGGTAATGGTTACTTACCATAATGGAGAGGAAGTCAAAAAAGAGGTTATACATAGTGAAGTAATAGCTGAACCTAAAACCAGGATAATAGCAATGGGTAACATAACCTCGGTTTCACGTGGCGGGCAAAGATTTAATTTTAGGGAAGCATTATATGCCGAAGCTTCTGCCTACACTTATACGGGAAATCGAACTGCTACAGGCAAAACCCCTGAAGTAGGCATGGTAGCGGTAGACCCCTCTGTAATACCTTTAGGCAGCAAACTTTATATAGAAGGATATGGATATGCGGTGGCAGCTGATACAGGAGGTTCGATTAAAGGGAACCGGGTTGATTTATTTATGGAGGATCGATCCCAATGTTTAAGCTGGGGACGTAAAACCGTAAAATTATATATTTTACAATAAAATAAAATAAAATTAATTAACTAAAACGCGAAACCTTCCACTTTTATGTGGGAGGTTTTTTTTTACTAACTTTTCCCTCGGTTTAAAAACTAAGAATTAGAAAAAATTATATTAGAAAAGAAAAGGAGGTGAAAAAGATGAACAGAAAATTAGTTTTATTACTGGTAGTGACTATGATATTCTCTATTTTTGCTTTCGGTTGCCAAAACACAGCCCAGCGCCCTCTTAATCCTAATCAGCCCAATAATACTACTCCTAATAATAATCCTAATATGACTGCCCCCAACACTACGCAAAATACTTTAACAGATAGTGAAGCCCGTGAATTAGCTGAGCGTTTGGCTAATCAGGCTGAGGAGGTAGATGGGGTTAAACGGGCATCGGTAGTAGTAAGTGATAATATGAATGGTGCTAATAATACTACGGGCAACAACAACTTAAACAACAATAACAATATGGGTAATAATAACCTGGGTACTAATCGTAATGGGATGACCGGAAATGTAGGTACCAATGGCAATACTGGGCTAAACACAGGTATGACAGATGGTAATCCTGGTCTAAACCGAGGTACAAATAATAATGGCCTGACCGGCACCTCGAATACTGGCATTATTAATAATACTGGTACTGCCAATAATGGTATCGCCGGTAACAACAATAACAACATGGGTAATAATACTGCCACGAATAATAACCGAGGTTTAGTAGTAATGGTAGGATTAGAATTAGAAGACAATAATATGAATAATGCCAGCAACATGGATAATATCCAAAGAGAGGTAGCCAGACAAATTAAAGCTAGTGACAACCGCATAACTCAGGTCTATGTTACGACTGACGAAAGTTTGATGGGACGTATTGATAAAGTCGCTTCCAATATTGCTGATGGTAGAACTGTCAATGCAGTTAGAACCGACATAGATAATATATTCCGCAGTTTAACTGCTAAAGGTCCAGCATTTTAAGTTAGATTTATACCCGGGTTAATTAACCCGGGATTTTTTATTATTTGGCTCCCAGCTTTTCCCTCGGTTTAAATATAGTTTTATCGAAAAAATTATACTTAAGAACGAAAAAAGGAAGTGACATTATGCATAAGAAAATAGCCTATTTTTTGCTAATAATAGTGGCATTTAACTTACTGGTAGCCGGTTGTCAAAATACCGCCCAACAAAAACCCAAAAAGCCTAGCGCAAACCAAGAAATAGGTATGTCTGATAGTGAGCGTAGGGTTATGGCCAGTAAAATATCTAATTTAAGTGAAGAAGTAGAAGGGGTAGAACGGGCTTCAGTAATAATTGCCCGGGCTAATATTACGGACATGGGTTTTATTAAAAATACGGGGAACACATCTTCCAGCCGTCCCAATAATAACTTTGCCGTTAACAATTCTAATAGCAGACCTAACACTTATTCCAATTATGGCAATAATATAGTCAGTGACTCTACAATTAATAATCCTAATGGTAACTATCCCGATATTAACAGCCAAAATATAAATACGGTTACGGATGATAATAATAGAAATATGGCGGCACCCGGTGGTGGGGTAATAGTATTAATAGGGGCCAGTGTAAATGAAAGTGTTCGTAACGATAGTGAAGTATGGAATAAAACCCGCAATGTGATAATTGAAAAGGCTAAATCATCTGATGTTAATATTTCCCAAGTATACGTAACGGCAGAACCTGAAACGGTAGGACGTATAGATAGCATAGCTGCATCTATGTTACAAGGAGAGCCAGGATCTAAATATGAAGATGATATAAAAGATATTCTGGCTAAAATTAAGGAAGAGTAATTTACAGCCCGGGGCAACCCGGGCCAAAATGTAATACGGGCATTAGGCAATATATAGTATAATAGGCATAAAATAATTAATAGGGGTAATAGATATTGTTAAAAACTACCTCCATATCTAATTTACAAATTCTGCTCAACCAATACGATTTATATCCTAAAAAAAGATGGGGACAGAACTTCTTAGTTGACGCAAATATAGTAGATAAAATTGTCCAGGCTGCCCAGATTAACGAAAATGATTTCATAGTAGAAATAGGCCCCGGACTAGGTGCTTTGACCCAAGCCTTAGCCGCCAAGGCTAAAGGGGTTTTGTCTATTGATATTGATCATAGTCTGGAAAAGCCTTTAAGAGAAGTATTGAAGGGTTATGATAATAGTAAGCTGCTTTTCAATGATATATTAAAAGTCAACCTGGAAGAAGAACTACAAAAAGCCTTCCATTTATCTGAAACACCCAGGTACAAAGTATGTGCCAATATCCCATATAATATAACAACTCCTATTATATTTAATTTATTAGAAAATTGTTCTAATCTGGAATCTGCTACCTTAATGATGCAAAAAGAAGTAGCAGCCCGAATACTAGCTAAACCTAATAGTAAGGATTATGGTCTTCTGACCCTAATGATAGCCTATTATGCCGAAGCTAGATTAGGACTTAATGTTTCCCGTCATTGTTTTTATCCTAAACCTGAGGTTGATTCCAGCGTAATAAATATTATTCCACATCATAATCCGATAGTTGCGGCAGAGGATGAAGCTATTTTTAAAAACTTTATCAAACTTGCTTTTCAAAAAAGACGTAAAACCCTTTTAAATATTTGCAGTGATTATTTTAAAATAGAAAAAAGTTTGGCTAATAGCCTATTACAGAAAATAAATATTAACCCATTACATAGGCCGGAAAATTTAAACCTACAGGATTTTGCTATGGTAGTAAACGCTTTTATGATCCGGGGGTAATGATATGACTAACTTTCAAAGTCCTACTAAGGGAGAGTTAACCCTCTCTGAGGTAATAAAAGATATAAAAGAATACATAAATGAAGATACTACCCGTTCTTACAAACTGATCGTAGGTAGTGACTCCCACCCCAGCCATGAAGAGACCTGTTTTGTTAGTGCAATTATAATTCATCGGGAAGGTAAAGGGGGCCGCTATTTTTATAAAAAACATTATGAACCTAAAGTAAAAAGCCTGAGGCAAAGGATTTTTTATGAAGCTTCACTTAGCCTAGCCTTAGCCGCTGATATTTCCGTTTTACTTAAAGAAATGGGTTATCATGAAATGCCGGTGGAAATACATCTTGATGTAGGTACTAAGGGAGAAACTAAGGAACTAATTAAAGAAATTACCGGTATGGTAGTAGGAAGTGGCTTTGCGGCTAAAATTAAACCAGATGCTTCCGCGGCCAGTAAGGTCGCCGATAAATATACGAAATAAATAAAAAATTAAAGAGATTATTTTTTTATCAATTATATAGTTGACATAGGCGCGAATTTTTAATATACTATTTATTTCATGCTTGACACAGCTACCGATATAGTATAGAATTAGGATGATCAATGGAAAAGAAGGTGGTAGCGTGAGTTCTCCAAGAGCCATATCGGATATAAAAAAGGACTTGGAATCCTTTGTGGGGAGTAAGATCAGGCTGAAAGCCAACCGGGGAAGAAACCGTATTATAGAAAGAGAAGGTGTACTTGAATCAATTTATCCCAATATATTTGTGGTTAAATTGAATGAGAGAAAAATAGAAAGAAGAGTCTCATATACTTACGCCGATGTTCTTACCGAAACTGTTGAATTGTTTGTTTATGATAATCAAGACTTGGAAATTAGAATCGCTTCAGCCAATAGTTAAAAACTATAATTTTAAAATAACTGCTGCATGAAAAATCATGCGGCTTTTTTCTTTTTCTGATCTGTTTATAATTTTAAAAATAACCAGTAGGATAGTACAATAGTTTGACTTACCAGAGAGTAAAATCACTTTTTATATTCATCATACTTAACTCTTTTTTTTAATATAGTTAAACAATAGATTAAAGCAGAGGTGATTTGACTAATGGGTCAGGCGTATTCCATCTGGACTCCTGTGGTAATCGGGAGGCTTAAATCTCCTCAGAGGATAAAAGAGGAAAAAGTTTATGCTATAGAAAAAGCTTATAAATCTATCGAAGATTTAAAGGTAAAAGTTAGGCATTGCAGGGTTCAGCCTCAAGGACAGGCGATTGAAGCGTGGCTTAAATTAGATATCTTATCTTTAGTAGAAGATTTATTAGGAGGTATGCATTTAATTACCCGGGAGGAAACCGTGAGGGAAAGAATAGTTTTAACCGATTTTGACAACTACATAGATAAGAGTGGCGATATTAAATATATAGTAAATATCCTTAATGTTACGTCTTATGGTGAGCTTAAGGGGCAAACCCTTAAAATTGCTTATTTCATCGATTTAATGATTATTGCCACTTGTGAACAAGTAGTCAACCTATCATCAGCGGATGAAGTCGAACCTGCCCATGATTCCTTACAAGATGTTTTGACCAAACTAAGATTAGAAGTCCAACAAGTGGAAGAAGAAAAAGAAGAACTCCGGCGTAAGATATTTTTCTATGAACGTGATATTTCCAGCCTGAAAAAAGGCTTGCAAAAAGCGGAAAATAAAAATGCTGCTCTTAACAAGGAAGTAGAGCAGTATAATCAAATAGTAGAGCAATTAAGAGTTGCTATCCGGGATAAAGAGCTGCGTCTAAATCGTTATGAAAACGTGTATTATAACCGTGATTATGAAGAGGGAAAAGATGAAGATATGACTCATACCTTAGGCAGCCGTATTAAAAGGATGTTTGCGAGCAACTAGATTAATTATTAATGGCAGCCATATAATTATCCTTTAACTGTTAACGATATATTAGCATAATGCATATATTCTAATAACAACTTAAACAGATAGGTAAGTGTTATTAGTATGAAAATTTTATTTGTTAATACTGCTCCTATTATAAAATACGGAATAGGGCAGGCTTTTTCTGACTTGGGGCATACAGTCCAATTTGTTTTTTTGGATCAAGAGGAATCAATACTGCCTCATATCCACAGCTTTAAGCCAGATTATGTATTTAATGACGGGGGAATTAATCGTATGCACAAAATATTCCCCTATGTAGAGGATTACCAGATACCCCATATCTATTGGGCTATTGAAGATCCGGTTTCGTTTAATAATTTATCCTTACCTTATGCGGCTAAATCTTCCGTAGTTTTTACCCCTTGTCAAGAAGCAATTTTTGATTATAGTCTGCATGGCTATGATGCTCATTTATTAATGTTTGGCTGTCATCCCTTTTTTCACCGCAGTGTACCACCTGACCCCCGTTATAATCATGATATTATATTTGTGGGGAATAATTATGGTTACCATCCGGTCCGTATGCGAGGAGTAGATGATATACTTCGTGCTCTAGTGGATAATAATTATGATATTAAAATTTACGGAAACGAATGGTGGCTGGATCCTGGCCAGCCTTATCATATTGGACCATATCATTATGGCGGCTATATGGCTAATGAAGATTTGCCGGGGGCCTGTGCGGCAGCTAAAATCGTTATTGGATTACATTCGGTAGACAGCTCTTTTAGTATGATGAGCATGAGAACTTTCGAAATATTAGGTTCGGGAGGTTTTTATCTGACCCAATGGACTCCCGCAATAGAACACCATTTTGTAAACCATCATCACTTGGTATGGAGTAAATCATCGGCGGAAACCTTTGAACTGGTAAACTGGTATCTGGACCATCCTGAGGAAAGACAGCGCATAGCCAGGCAAGGCCAGCAAGAAGTATATGAAAAACATACTTACCACCAACGTATCAGTAGCATACAGCATCTGCTGCCTATCACCCCCAAAACTTATAATATACCTTACGTTGCTCCGGCTCCGGCAGTCTATGCTGCACCATCGGTATGGTCAGCGCCACCGTCACACCCGGCACCGCCAACCGGAACTCCCATCATTGCAAGCCGGGGCACAGTTAAGGTGGGCAGGAAAAAAGTAACTATTGCTCTATAATGTGCACCTATTTTTAATAGTTTTCATATTGTTAATAAAAGATTAACTATTACAGCTAAAGCTGGGGAGGTGTGGATATGAGGTCTTACAGCAAAGAAGAGCCTCTATTAAGAATTAATACTAAGAAATTTAGCGCAGTTCCGCTAAAGGATATTAAAAAAGAAAGTATTGTCATTACTACTGCCAAAAAAAGTAGTGTTAGAACTAATATAAAGTGTGATGAGTGTGGAACTCTAATCAACCGTAATGATACGAAAAAATGCAATGAATGTGGCAAGAATGTGTGCCCGAATTGTTTACAGTTGAAAAAGGGCCGCCACTACTGTTCTGATTGTTTTTAGATGTGAAACGCGAAAATATTAATATGAGACGTGGTATGTGTAGGGAGAGCTTGGCTCTCCCGCAGTTATTATGGGCAATATTTAAGCTTAGCCTTTTTATCTAATCTTTTCTCTCTTGCCTTACTCCCCCCGACTCCCCTTTCATTTGTTATTTGACCAAAAGGCCCTAAGTGTAATAGGCAAAGCATAGTTTGTTTATTTTCCCGGAGCAGAACTAAGTAGTTGAAAAAGCCAAAACCGACCGCCAGCTTTTTGGACATATTGTACAAGAAACTGTCACAAGTAGGGGCAAAAAATTTTCTGTAAATAAATCATTTTGTAGTCCTAAGATTTTTAGGTGGTCAGGTTGGAAGAAAATACTACCAATTATCAATAAATCGGGGTTGCGCTGTAATGCTGGCATATATTTTGCTAAACAATTAATAGTACGCTAGAGACTTTTGGCTTATTTTATAAAAAATTTAGGCAGACGCTTTGGCAAGTATATTTAAAGTCTTTAAGACACGGAGGTGAGCAGAAAATCTTAATGTTCCAAAAATTATTTAAGGATATGAGCGAAAGGAGGAACCGTGTTGCAGAAACTATTTGTTAAAATCTTTTTATTTTCTATGATACTGGCTTTGATTCCAGTGGGAGTAATAGGTTGGTCCAGCATTAACCGCTTTTCTGACACTTTGAACAAGAGCGAAGTTGAAACTATGAGCAGTTTGTCTGCTCAAAGAGTAATGGTCTTAAACGAAAAAATTAATGGTTTGAAAATGAAAACCGCAGTTTTGGCGCAAAACCCCAGTATTATCGCCTCTCTTACGGAAAGCAGCATTAATGATGCCGAAACTTTGGATAACATTTTCAAAATCGGTGCCGATGAGGAGGAGCCAGTGATTACTGATTATTTACTGGCTTTAAGTGACGGCAGGGTTTTATATACTACAACAAATACTTTAAAGTTATCCAATTTGAATAACAGCGATTATTTTCAAGAAATGCTGCAAAATAATAAGCCAGTATTCAGTACGGTTTTTAGTGTTGACAAAACTGAAGAAAAGGAAATTGCGCTTACCGTACTGGCTACACCGGTTCATGATAGCCAAGGCAAGATACTGGGAGCATTAATAGTTGTAATTGACTATGAACTGCTGACGGCCACTACCATAAGTCATGATGCTTTGCACCCGGAGCTTATATTCGGAATCATCTCTCATGATGGTTTAGTTATTTCCCATGATCGCAAAGACTACATATTAACTTATGATTACAAAGTACAGACTAACGGTTTGGAAAAGATTTTTCAGGAAATGCAGAAAAATCAAGCAGCCCATGCTTTTTATAGTTTGGATGGAGTGGATAAGCTTATGGCTTTTCATCCTTATACCTTTAATGTTGACCGTAACCAGAACTGGTACATCTGGTGCGCAACTACCGTGGACCTGTACATGGCTCCTATTAAAACCACTTCCGCGAGTATCTATATAATAATATTAGTTACTATAGTAGTGGTAGCGGGAGCAGCTTTACTGTTTGGCCGCAGAATATCCCATCCTATTACTGAACTAAGCCATATTTCTAAAGAAATTGCCCAAGGTAATTTAAATTTGTATATGGATATCAATGCTCAAAGTGAAGAAATTGCCCAATTAGCACAACACTCTTCCGAGATGTTGGCAAGCTTGCAAAATATAGTTAGGGGAGTTTTAAATGAAGGGGAGCACTTCAAGGATACGGTAAACCGGGCTCACTACAGCTTTGAAGAGTTGCAGGGATCGGTCCAGGAAATATCCGTGCGTATGGAGCAGATCTCTGCAGGAATGCAGCAATCAGCTGCATCTACGGAAGAAGTAAATGCTTCATCCCATGAAATTTCAGGATTGGCTGTAAAATCTACCGAACATGCAGAGAACGGAGCCAGGCGGGCACAACAGATGCTGAAACGGGCCAGTGAATTGAAGAAGACTTCAGTAGAATCCCAGGCTAATACGGGTGCGGTTTTGGAAAACACGCGTAAGTCTTTGGAGAAAGCGATGGAAGAAGCCCGTATCGTAAATGAGATTAACCAACTAACAGACGAAATACTGGCTATAGCTTCTCAAACCAACTTACTCGCTTTAAACGCTGCTATAGAGGCTGCCCGGGCTGGGGATGCCGGACATGGGTTCGCAGTAGTGGCAGAAGAAGTGAGAAAGCTGGCGGAACAATCCTCTGGGACCGCCGGAAGTATTCAGATGATAACTGCCAAAGTTTATGACGCGGTACAATTTTTGGTGGAAAGTGCCAATCAATTGGTAATTTTTATTGACCGGAATGTGTCTAAAGATTACGGTTTGCTTATAGAAACCGGCGAACAATATTATAACGATGCAGAAAATATAGCCCAGCTAATGAATAATTTCAATGACACTTCCCAAAAACTGGCCGAAATTATTTCGCAAGTGGTTCAATCAGTGGATGAAATTGCCCAAGCTATAAGCAATAGTGCTTCTGAGGCAGGTGTTATCAGCCAGCATATCACTAAAATTGTGGAACAAGCGGATAGTGTAGCTCTGCTGATTGAAGAAAACGGACAAAGTGCCGATAATTTAATGACAACAGTCAATCATTTTAAACTATAAGCTTCATCAGGCAAAGGGAAATATGTCAATTGCCGTATTTTAGCGAGATTTTAGGGCATAAAATACTAAGAGAAGGCTGTCTTAAAAAGATAGCCTTCTTAACCGTACCAAGAAGGTAAAAGTGAAGCAAAACACCTTGGGGAACGGAAATGCTATATTTTTAAAAACAAACGATGAATTCATATGTCGGTCTAATTAGCTGGGGGATTTGAAACAGTCGCTTTTTTAGTTGAAATGAGGAATTTAATTGGTAATATTACGGTAAATATCTCTATTTATAGGTTTTTAGTCAGTAAAATAAGAACCTAACACTATTACTTTGCATACCATATTGAAGCAGTTAGTTTAAATAAAACTAGTGTTAGGGGGATACTTTAATGTCAAATATTAGTTGTATTCTATACCCACCCACCTTAGATTACCATTATCTCGTACAACGTCCGCAACAACTTATGAAAAGCTTTTCCGAATTAGATGTTCCATCATACTATCTAAATAACCCTAGTCCTCAAAATAATGTGGGTCAAGGTATAGAGAAATTAAACGAAAACTTTTACCTGTTTAACTATGTTGATCCGGCCCCATATCTGCAAAATCTTAGGCCGGTAGTCTATTACACCTCTGCTGCTCAAGTCGACATGATAGGCCAATATAATCCTGCTTTAGTTGTTTTTGATAGCGTAGATGAGCCGAGTGAAGAATTTGAATCCTGGCGCCCCTTTTATGACAAGGCAGTAAGAAGTGCTGATATTGTATTGACTACCTCGGATAAGCTCTTTAACTTAGCTTCCGCCATTAACCCTAATTGCCATTTAGTCACTAACGGCTGTGATTTTGAGCACTTTTCCAACCGTATTCATGCCCGCCCGGCTGAGATTGCCAATTTGAAGGGCCCCATAATAGGCTATATCGGGGTAGTGGCTACTTGGGTAGATGTGGATTTAATCATAAGTGTAGCCGACCGCTATCCTGAAAGTAATGTGGTAGTAGTAGGCCCCCTTTATAATGTCAATGAGGTACCTCATCGGCCTAATGTCCACTGGTTAGGCTTTAAAACTTATGAACAGCTGCCGGCATTTGCCCAAAGCTTTGATGTAGGTTTAGTGCCGTTTAGGGTGTCCAGCATGACAGATGCGGTTAACCCCATTAAAATGTGGGAATATATGGCGACCGGGGCTCCCATAGTTACTACCGCTTTGCCGGAGGCCAGAAAATATGGAGATTTAGTTTTTGTCTGCGAAACAGATGAGGAATTTATTGTAAGTGTAGGGCGGGCTATTGCGGAGAAATCGCCCGAAAGGCGGCATCAGCGCATACTTTTAGCCGAGCAAAACTCCTGGAAGGTTAGAGCTGGACATATCTTGCGCCTGATACAAGAAGGGCTGGCTACACGCGGAGTAAGTAGCAGGGTGGAGTTGCCGGATATGGCAGCGGTAGCAGAAAGTCTTCCTGCTCATCCTCCGGTGGTAAGTGCAGCAGCATCTTTTAGAACTAGCGGCACCCAGTCAATTAAAATCGGCCGGAGATTCTCGGTTAAGATAGCAGCTACCCCGGCCGGCAGAAGGCTTTTGGATTGTAAAAAAGAAAGGGATTGTAAAAAACCCCACACCACAACTTCTGGCTGTTGCCGCACCCAGGTAAAAGTGTCAGAATGCTGCTCGGTTAGATTCCATACGGCACGATGTATTAGATAATGATAACGGCGGATAAGGTTTTAATAGGCTGCCCGGTGAGAAATCGAGCCTGGATATTGCCTCGTTATTTGCAAGCTCTAAAGAATTTAGACTACAACCACTTTAATTTAGAATACTGCTTTGTTGTAAATGATTGTACAGATAACACTTTAGAAATTCTCAAAGATTTTCGACGGGAAGTCCCCAGCCGAGTTAGGATAATTATATGTAATTTACAAGATAATACCGGACATCAGCGGGGATACTACAGCTTTTTTCATCTGGCCGTATTAAGAAACATCTTGTTAGAAGAATTTCTGAAGACGGAGTGTGCCTACCTGTTATCAGTAGATAGTGACATTATAATACCAGAGCATACTTTAAAATGCCTGAAAAATACTAACTGCGAAATAGTATCAGCCTTAGTCTGTAACGGTCACGAAATTGGAGACCTTAGCGTCTATAATATTTTAAATCGTAAACCTAATGGCAGATATGAGCATATCCGCAATTTTCCTCTTAATGAAGTATTTGAGGTAGATTGTACCGGAGCTGCATATCTGGTTAAGCGGGAGATAATTGAAAAATACCAGGTAAGATATTCTGCCTCGCGGGGCTCTGAGGATATAGGCTTTTGCGAAAATGCCAAAGCTAAAGGCCGAAAAATATTTTGTAACCCCCAAGTAGAAACCTACCATGTGATGAGAGAGGAAGGCTGAAAAGCCTTCCTTTCGACGTGAATGGTATTAAACCTATGCCGGCTGGGGATTGTTCCCTGGGGCCGTGATAGTCTTGCGTTTTGTATTTTACTTCTTAGTATTTCAAAAAATGTTTGCAATGTAATCACATTTTAGTAACGCCTCTCATAGTATATCCTAGAAATTTGCCTAACAAGTTTCTACAAAACCTGTTAAGCGGCAGGTGAAATAATAGAGAAAAAAAAGGAGGGAAAGTGCGTGAATCAGACCGGTTTAAAATGTGAGTTTCCAGAAGGTTGCATGTTGGATCTGTGGGCAAAGGTTATAAAAGCAAAATTTATTGCCAAACAGGTTAAAGTCTTAGACACGGTATTTTGCGTACCAGATGAACAGGTCGGAGGCAAAGTTGCTTGTGTTGAAGATATTAAAGTTAAAGTTATTCAATCGTACGAAGACCTATGCTTTAACAAAGTAAAAATATTTATCGACTTTGAAGTAATACTGTTCGTTATAGTAGATGGGGAATTCCAGATTATTACTGTTACCGACCGTTATGAGCAAAATATTGAACTAGATGAATTTGATCCACCTTTAACCGTAGAAGAATTTAGGGATGAAATTGAGCAATCCGAAATAATCCTAAAAAATTGGGCTTTTGATTTCGAAATCAGAGGAAACTGTGAAGACCCCAGTAACCCTTGTAACTTAACTAGTCCTATTACCGGTACCTGCATAGGTTTAAGAGTATTTGTCGACATAACCGACAAACTAGGCAAAATGCATGATGTCTTAGTATACGGAGAAATAGAACCCGAAGACTTTATGATAAAATAGGCGGTAATTTGAATTCCCATAATGCCCGGTTTAGTACCGGGCATTTCTTATACTAGCAGATTGCTATAATAATGGGAGAGCCTAAGAAAAACTAAACTTGCGCCGGCTTAGGAAGCTTAGCGTAAACTTAACTAACTTAAGGGAGGTGGATTTACATTTGGCTATAGTAAAAATTGACCGCAAACAAAAAAACATTATGCGTGCCCAGATAGAGGATGTATTGCAACTGCAAAAAGATATAGGCAAAAAGATCGAAGATTATGCTGCCACTACTGAACCACCAGAATATCAGAAATTTTGGCAGGATTGGCAAAATAGAAATCAGGAAACTATTCAAAAAGTCTCGCGCTATATGATTGCCAAATGTAATCGTTGAATATAAAAGCTTCTAGGGAGGGTTCTCCCTAGTTACTTTTTATACTGTAAAAGGATTTTGCTTATGCTGATAGATGATACTATAAGAAAAATTAGCTTTTACTGCATCTAATAACTTGGCGCCAGCCAAGTTTTTTCTAGCACTATCATAAATTATAATAATTTTTATGGATGATAGTATAAGAAAAACTAACCATCCGCCTGCAACCTTAATAGCGACCGCAGGGAGCATCGGTAGTGCCCGTAGGGTACGTCTAACGACTTGGCGTAAGCCAAGTTTTTCTAATCACGAAAAAGCTCCGACTTTAATAAGTTAAGGGTAGAGATGTTAAATACAAGAGGGGAAAATATGAAAAAGTTGGGGTTAGCACTTGGCGGTGGGGGTTTAAAGGGATTAGCTCATATAGGGGTATTACAGGTATTGTATGAAAATCGGATACCTATTGCTGAAATATCCGGGACTAGTGCCGGCAGCATTATTGCCAGCCTCCATGCTTGCGGAATGTCTCCTTATGAAATGGAGAAAATCGCCTTAAACCTTAAACCCTCCGATTATATTGACTATAATTTATGCGGCTTAATAAAATATATATACTCCTTATACGTGCCCGGGGTTAAAGTGCCTTTAGATGGTCTTATTAAAGGCAATAAGCTGGAAAGATTAATGAGTAAATTAACTAAAGGGAAAACTCTAGCCGACATAAATATGCCTTTATCCATAGTTGCTTGTGACATTGATACCGGACGGGAAGTAATATTTTCTAACCGAACCTTAAGTCTTAATGATACCCAGCTGTTAATTCAAGAGGCGGAGTTAAGCCAGGCTATAAGAGCCAGTACTTCTATTCCCGTAACCTTCGTACCCTATAATTTTAACGATATGCAATTAGTAGATGGGGGAATTAAAGAAATAGTGCCGGTGCAAGTACAATGTCTAATGGGAGCTGAATATATATTAGCCATTAATCTGGGGCAAGAGCTATATGATGAACCGGTTCAAGGTATACCTCAAATAATAAACCGCACCCTAAGTATTTTAATTTTTGAAACCTCCAAAGAGATTCAGGAAATATTGGCCGATATGATTGTATTCCCGGGGATTACAGGTGTTGACTTGACTGATGTGGATAAAGCGGCCGAAATAATCCGTTATGGAAGGCGGGCTATGAAGCAAAATATTGAAAAACTAAAAGAGGCCTTAGGTAGTTAGAATGTAACAGAAATATAGTAAATTACATATAATATCCACAAAGCACTACATCGCCGTAATCCATTTGTGGCGGGGAGGGGGTAAGAATGGCTACCGACAAATTTGAACACGCCACATTTTACTTGACCCGAAAACAAGTTGAGGAAATAAAAAGGCTGGCTAGGGAGCAGCAAATCTCCCGCAGTGCATTAGTCAGAATGATAATAAGGGAGTACCTAGCTCGTGAGGAGGAAGAAAAAAACAAATAAAGAAATTAGGTGACTGTAAAAATTGGTGGCAGTCACCTAATAGCTTTTATAAGGCTTGTGCAATACATAAAGTCAGGGCTTATGCATCCTAAGTAGGGTATAATAAAAAGTGCGAGATAAAATTTTGGGGAATAATAAAAACAATTGAAAAATTATAAGCTAAGGGGGGAAGTATTTCCCCCCTAATTTAATTATAGCAAAGCGGAATTTAGCTAAAGATCAAATCAATGTAATTCTCCTGGAAGAGAGCTTAGGATGTTAGTCCAGCTAATTACAAAATTGTGCAAAACGTAAATTTTGCATTAGAATGTATTTAGGAGTGATTTTATTATCAGATTAAAAAAAGCGGTTTTGTTTTAAGAGGATATTGAAGGGGAGGATATTTTGTGGATATCAATGCAGTTTACAATGAGCAAGCCCAAATCGCAAGAGCCTGGGTGGATTTTGTCAGCAGAGGAACTATACCAGAAAATATCCGACCGATAATTATCGAATCCTGGATTAGATGTAAGGAAAATGGCTTGAATGGCTGGGGAAGTCCCTATCTGGAAATGAGGAACACTACCGGAGAATTAGGTAAGCGGTTGCAGAAGAGAAGATGGCTCTTAGATGCATGTATGGCCATAATGCAATACATTGCCGGAACTATTGATGAGGTTTGTTTTAAGTTAAAAGATACAGATGGTTATGTTTTATATGTGCAGGATAGTGTGGATAGCAGTAAATTATGGCTGCATGGGGTAGGGTTGATCCTTAATGAATCTAAACAAGGAACCATAGCCAGCGATTTGGCTATGAGGCATCAAATGTATGTAGATGTAAATGGCTTTGAACATTTTTTTGTTTGTTATCATAAATTTTTCCGCTCCGCCTTCCCCATTCGAAGCATTGATGGAGAAATTGGCGGCATCTTGGAGTTATTTGCCAATCATTATTCTACTAACACGGAAATAGCACGCAACTGCATGAAAATTGCGGCCCAAATTATTGAGAAGTGTGTAATAAAAGAGGAATATAACTTTGAAAAAACCCCGGAATTCTGCGACATTATTGATTTTTCCCATGATGCTATATGTTGCATGGATAATAATGGGGATATTTTAAATATAAATCAAAACATGATGAAAGAATGGGGGATTAAAGAGCGTTCTGATGCTATAGGTGCCTCCATTAATAATTTTCTGGATATAAACTTCAATATGCTGAAAATGTATCCCAAGAGTATTCGGGTTATGGATGCGGTTGATGTCACTACTGGAAATATGCAGAGAATAAGTATTTCTACCATATATCGTCCCCGGGAAACCGAAACTTTTTTAATACGTTTTTCCCAAAGGGCGATGTCCATTCAAGAAAAGGGTTGGGCTGCCTATGAGAAGATTACGGTTTTAGATAATAATTCCGAGTATGATGCGCATGGTATGGGCAGCCACTCTATGGGAATGATCGGAAGTTCCTTAGGCATAAATAATATTAGAAAAATTATAAATAAAATAGCTCCTATGCCTGCTACGGTTTTAATAGAGGGAGCTACAGGTACTGGTAAAGAATTAGTTGCTCAAGCCATTCACGAACGTAGTGGTGTAAATGGTGAATTTATCATCGTTAATTGTGGCGCAATTCCGGCGGAGTTGTTACAAAGTGAGCTCTTTGGTTATGTATCGGGAGCCTTTTCCGGTGCCGATAAAAAAGGGCGCATAGGAAAATTAGAAGCGGCCGATAATGGCACCATATTTCTTGATGAAATTGGAGAGATGCCTCTGGATATGCAGGTATCTTTATTGCGTTTTCTGCAGGACTATATAGTAATCCCCTTGGGAGCCAATGTAGGCAAAAAAATTAATACCCGTATAATTGCGGCGACCAATAGAATTTTAGAACATGAAGTTCGTATGGGGAACTTTAGGGAGGATTTATACTACCGTTTAAATGTAATTAAAATTGATATCCCCCCGCTAGTTAACCGTAAAGAAGATATTATACCAATTGCTGAATATTATCTGGAAAGGTTTGCCTCTAAATTAAATTATAATTTAAAGGGTTTTGATCAGGAATCATCTTTAATACTATGCAGTTATAGCTGGCCTGGCAATATCAGAGAATTAAAAAACATGGTGGAAAGAATAGTGTTATTTGCTAATAAGGATGATGCTTATGTGACCGCAGAGATGCTGCCGGAAGTATTAAAAAACAGGATAGCCTTAAATAATGAAATATATGATCTTAGTTTTGATAAAGATAACGAAGAAAATAAAATGGATAGGCTGCAAACGCAGCTCATTATCGAAACTATGGAACGATGCGGAGGAAATATTACTAAAGCGGCAGATATATTAGGTATTCATAGAACTACTTTATATAGAAGGTTGAAAAAGATGTAAAAGGTTAGCTATTGCAAAATTCGACAGTAGCACAAGTTTTGTGTGCAAAATGCAACAAATAAATCGGTGAAAAAGCTATTAGCTTAATTTAACGTTAAAGAAGCGGGAAATAAATTTAATTTTATTTCCCGCTTTTTTATTTTGTTTTTTCAAGAGAAATCGGATAAATCCAGTCTCCAGAGTAAAAAAAGCCAAACCTGATGTGGAAAACGAGGGGGGCATTACAAGATACTTCGTTTTTGGCACAAAACTTGCTCTAGTTAAGAAGCAGTTATTGCTAGTTATTATTTTATATTTTTCTAAAGGAGGTAATCAGGTGACAAAAGTACTGGTGTGCTATAAGTGGGTATTTAACGAAACTGACCTAAAAGTTGGATCTGATTTAGCGGTGGATTTTAGCAAAGCCAGCAAAAAAATCAGCGATTACGATAAAAATGCCATAGAAGCTGGTTGTATAGCTGCCGAAAAGCTTTCTGGCCAAGTAATTGGGCTGTCATGTGGAGGAAGTGATACTAAAAAATCATTTAATGATGCCTTAGCCCGGGGATTAGATGAAGGAATTTGGGTTAGTACCGAAGGGCTAGAAGGGCTTGACAGCTTAGTAACTGCCCGAGCTTTAGCAGGTGCCATCAAAGCACAAGAAGATGTATCACTAGTAATTTGTGCTGAAGGGTCCAGTGATGATTATGCCAGACAAACCGCTCCCCGCATTGGAGCCCAATTAGATTGGCCCGTTATTACTTCGGTCTGCAAATTAGATATTGAAGGCAATATGATTACAGCTACCCGCCAATTAAATGATTGTTTACAAACCGTAAAGACTCAGATGCCTGCTGTTATTGCAGTTTTACCGGAAATAAACCCGGCCCCCATTCCGGGATTAAAAGCGGTGATGGCGGCTAAAAAGAAGCCGGTAACAGAATGTACTGTCGGCAATATGGGAATTAATATGGATTCTAATTTAGAAGTAATTGAAACGAAAGGCTATGTGCCTAACCGGAAAAACATTATTTTGTCGGGTGATAGCAATGAGGAAATGGTAGCCAGTCTTATAGACTCATTGCGAAGGGAGGGTGTTTTATAATGGGCGGAATTTATGTTTTTAGTGAACAGGCCAGTCTTATTTCGGAGTTAGTAACATTAACTGCCGAAATGGGTAAATCCTGTACGGTTGTAGCCGTAGGTATGGATACTGCTGAAAAATGTAGTGAACTAGGTGCTCATCAGGTTATGTGTTTGCATGGTAATAGTGACATGCCGGAAAACTACGCTAAATCTATTGCCGGCCTATTAAAAGAGAATGAAGCCGAGCTTTTGGTGGTGGGAGCTACGCCCAGTGGCCGTGACCTAGCTGCTCGAGTGGCAGGATACTTGGATTGTATTATGGTCAGTGATGCTTTCTCGGTAACTAGCCAGGATAATCGATTCATTACTCAAAGAATGATGTATGGCGGAGCTGTAACCCGCCAAGAAGCCTGGCATGGTTTGGGGGTTGTAACTGTTCCGGCCGGAATGAGCGTTCCAAGTCCGGGGGGAGATAAATGTGAAATAGTAGTTATTGATGTGGAGGCGGATTGCAGGGTTACGGTGGAATCAGTCGCACCCATTACTAAAGAAGGGGTGGACCTGACTCTGGCTGAGAAAATAGTATGTGTGGGCATGGGCTTTGAGAAAAAAGAGGATTTAAAGATTGCATATGACTTAGCTGAAGCTCTAGGGGGAGAAGTGGGTTGTACCAGGGGTTTGGCCGAAGATCATCATTGGTTTCCTTCCTATATCGGCTTATCGGGAGTGCGGGTAAAGCCTCGTCTATATTTAGGCTTAGCTGTTTCCGGTCAAATACAGCACACCGTTGGGATTCGGGATTCTCATATTATTGTGGCAATTAACCAGGATAGTAAAGCAGTTATTTTCAACGATTGTGATTATGGCATGGTGGGGGATATGTTTGAGATCGTGCCCATGCTTACGGCTGCTTTAAGATAAAAATTCCTGTGTGCAAACCCTTTAGATATTTATTATTGATCGCGGTTTAAAAAATTTTGACTAAGGATGGTGGCAGAAAAATGAGAAGTGAACCAATTATTGAAACGTATGGCCCCTTGCAAGGAGTACGGGTGATGTTGACGGGAGTGGCCTTTGCAGGTCCTTTCGCCTGTCGCTGGCTGGGTGACATGGGCGCAGAAGTTATCAAAATTGAAGTACCAAAGGTAGGTGATAATACTCGCATTGGGCGCCGTACTGAAACCGGAGTGGTTCCTAAGTGGATTAGCATGGGGCGCAATATGAACAGTATAGAATTTAGTATGAATTTTACCAAAAGCCCCGCCTCAAAACAAGTATTTATAGACTTGGTAAAGCAATGTGATATTTGGATTAATAGCGTGCCGAATATTGGCAAACATGGACCTTCAGATGAATTGGCTTGTGAAGCTAATCCCAAAATATCAATTGTTCATATAACTGGCTATGGTTTACCGGAAAATGGCGGTATTGCGCGTTATTTGGGCAAACCTTGCGTTGACCCCATTGGGCAAGCTTTTAGCACTTTAGCCTCTATGCAGGGGATGCCGGACGGGCCATATCTTCCTGCTAATCCCATGTTGTGTGACATTATAACCGGAATGGTAGCCGCATGTGCAGGATTAGCCGCCTATACCAATGCCCAAAAAACCGGTCAGGGCCAGGTTGTTGATGCTTCCATGTATGAAAGCGCAGCATATGCTTTGAGTTATACCTGGTGTACCCAACTTAATGGGGAAGGTGATTATGAACGCTCCGGTCCCTTGAACCAACTGTGGAGACCTTTCGGCTATTACCAATGTAAAGATGGCAGATGGGTTGGCGTTGGAGTTTGGGGTTTAGGTATTTGGGGGAAATTCTGTAATTTAATGAATGTAACGGAAGAGGAATTCCCCTATATGGATACCTGTGGCCAGGGCAATCCTGAACTGGTAGCTAAAATGGATAAATTATGGTTACAATGGCTATCCGAACATACGGCTGATGAAGTAGAAGACTTGTTTATAGAAATCGGCATTCCTGTATCAACCATTCAAAGAGCTAGTGATGCCATTAAGAATCCGCACTGGCTGGCCCGTAATGATTTTGTTCAAGTCCAAGATGCTACTACCGGCGATTATTTTACCGATTTGGCCCCGGTACCAAAATTTAACGGAACTCCTTGTAATGTGGTAAAGGGCGCTCCTTTATTAGGGGGACAAACTGATGATATTTTAGCCAAAATATTAGGTTATTCACCAGAACAAATAGCGAATTTAAAAGAAACAGGTGCGGTTGCGGCTTCTTTAATAACCAAATAAAAATAGATTTTACGGCTAAGAAATGAATTTAAAATAGGCTAGAAGGAGTGTAATTATGAACTTAACTGAAAACCAAGAAATGTTTCTCAAGATTCTTAAGGAATTCATTGAACAGGAAGTATTGCCCAGACAAAGGGAGCTTGATGAGGTTGATGAGTATCCGTTGTGGATGCGTGACCGGTTAGCTGAATTAGGCTTTACCAGACTAGTTGCTCCTGAGGAAGTTGGAGGTTTGGGTGAATCTTTGACGACCATGCTGCTTTTGATTATGGAAGCAGCCAAAGTCAACAATAGCCTGGCCTCTATTATCAACGCTTCCAATACTGCTAATAAACTGCTTAGCTTCGGTAATCAAAAGCTAATTGATACTTTCTTGCCGCGTATTTTGGAAGAAGGTAAATTTATGGGCATGGCTTACAGCGAAGCTTCCAGTGGGTCTGATTCCAGAGCTATTCAAGCAACGGCAGTTTTAGATGGTGACGAATGGGTGCTTAATGGTACTAAAACCTTTATTTCTTACCGTTGTGCAGTAGGTTTGTGGCAAGTGATAGCTAAAACTGTCGACGAAAACGGAAAAGAAGGCATTAGTGCATTTTTAGTTGATGCTGATGCTCCGGGAGTATCGTATGGTGCTCATTATAATAAATTTGGCTGGTGTGGCTCAGATACCGGTGATGTTTATTTTAAAAATTGCCGTATTCCCTCCTGGTCCTTAGTTGGCGAGGTAAATAAAGGTTTGAGAATTTCTTTATCTACTTTGGATGGGGCTAGATTAGTTATTGCCGCCCGTTCGTTAGGTTATGCCCAAGGGGCTTTTGATAAAGCTTTTGAATATGCCTCGCAGAGAATAGCGTTTGGTAAGACTATTAACAATTTCCAAGCAATTCAGCATTATTTGGCGGAGATGTATTCCAGCATTGATATTGGAAAATCCTACTGCTTATATTTAGCTCAAAAAATCGAAAATGGCGAATCTATCGGTAAGAGTGCCTCGATTGCTAAATTATTCTGTACGGAAGAAACCCAGAAAATCTGCGAACGGGCTATGCAGATATGCGGGGGCATGGGTTTGCTGGAAGATTTCGGTCTGGCCCGGTACTACAGAGACGCCCGGGTTCTTACTATTGGTGAAGGTACTACCGAAATTCAAAAAAATATTATTTTTAAAGATCTATTAAACGGTTATTAGAAGGTGCGGATGACATATTGAGCTCTCACATAATGGTGATAAAAATTACCATTATGTGAAGGGAATACATTTTGAAAGGGGATTTAAAATGAACGGGAAAAAAATAGCGTTTCTGATTATAGGAATGGTAGCAGGTCTTTTTCTGGCCGTGGGGGTTCAGGCTCCGGAAGGGCTGGAAACCAACTCCATGCGAATTCTAGGTATTATGTTAATGGCTATTTGCTGGTGGGCTGGGGAAGTATTTCCAGAAGCTATTACTGCTTTAATCATGTCTACTTTATTTGTAGTTTTTGGCGGAATTGGAATTTCAACTTCCTTTGCTGCTTTCTCTGGCACTACCTTTTGGTTACTGGTAGCTGCGTTTGGTTTAGGAGCAGCTATAAAAAATTGTGGCTTGTTGGAACGTGTGGCCATGTTGTTATTAAAACTATTTCCAGGTACATATAAAGGTCAAGTGCTAGGGTTATTATCGGTAACGACCGTTACCGCCCCTTTTGTGCCTAGTAAAGCTGCTAAATGTACAATTCTATCCCCTTTGACCCGATCTATTGGTGAAGCTATGGGCTATGAAAATGAAGGCAAAGAAACAACCGGATTATTCTTAGCTTATTTTAGTGCAATTTGTTTTTCGGCTACTTTGTTTATTAGTGCCTCTGTAACCAGCTATGCTTTGTATGGACTTTATTCCCCGGAAATACAAGCAGAATTTGCCATGGTTAAATGGGCTCTTTACGCTTTATTTCCCGTAGGTTTATTATTTTTAGGCAATTATTTATATATTAGTTACCGATATAAACCGGCTGGCGGCCAAAAACTGGATATGTCCTTTTTGCAAGACAAAATCGCGCAACTGGGTGTTTGGAGCCAAGGCGAAAAAATCATGGGAGTGATCATGCTAGTCACTATATTATTATGGGTACTTAAACCATTTGATATCTCGGAATGGGCCGTGGCGGTGCTGGCTTTGTGCGCATCAGTTATCAGCGGGGTATTGCCGGTTAATAAATGGCGTACTTCAGTGGCATGGGAATCCTTAATTTTTATTGCCTGTGCAGTCAGCTTAGCTACAGTATTACCGGCCGTAGGGATTACAGACTGGTTAGTTGGTGCTATTGGCGGTTATACGGCACCGTTTTTTGCCAATCCTTATCTAATGGTGGTTGGTTTAGCGGTATTGACCCTCTTGGCCAGATTTCTTATCCTGTCCGAAATTGGCTATCTTACTGTATTCTTGGTCTTTTTAATGCCTTTAGCCAGTTCGGCCGGAGTAAACCCTTGGGTAGTAGGTTTTATTATGTACTCTTTTGTTTGTACCTGGATGATCCCTTACCAGAGTTCGGTTTATCTGACTGCCGTATACTCCGGTGGTGATGGATGGGTAACTTTCAAAGATACAACTAAGTATTGTTATGTCTATTGCTTAATAACTATCATCGCACTTTGCGCAACAGTTCCTATTTGGCAGATGTTAGGAATCTGGTATATATAAACCCTTTTCATGGTTATTACAAAATTACCGATTAAAAAATCTTAAAAATAATGGGGGGATACGTGGCTTATTAATTACGTATCCCTCTTTTACCGAAACCCAGCCTGGTAGTACTTTTTTCACACTGTTTATCCGAAGGGATAAGGTGCTAAGTGGTAGTGCAGCAAGGAGGCGTTAAAAATGCTTAATCCTGGGTCGAATAATGATACTGTGTCGTATGAAAAAAATCGGAATTGGGTTCCGTTATTTATTGCGGTTTTTATTGCTTTAATAGTTGATGGTATGGATCTGCAAATATTAAATTTATGTCTTCCGGTTTTGAAAAATGAGTTTGCCCTAAACCAAATCCAAGCAGGGGCTTTAAGTAGTTATACTTTATTGGGAATGGCCATAGGTGGTCTTCTGGCCGGCTTATTAGCGGATAAAATTGGCCGGGTCAAGGTTACAATGATATCCTTAGCCATGTTTTCCTCTTTTACCTTATTTTTAGGTTTTACGCAAACTTATGAGCAGTTTGCGGTGATTAGGTGTTTATCAGGTTTAGGAATGGCAGGAGTCTATTCTATTGGTACTTTGCTAGTGGCTGAATACGTGCCGACGGCTAGAAGAGGGTTAATTTTGGGTTCATTGCAAGCTGGTTATTCAGTAGGTTATATTTGTGCAGCTCTTATTGCGGCTGCTATTTTGCCCACCCATGGATGGCGGCCGATTTTTGTTTTAGCAGTTATACCAGCGATAGCTTCTTTCTTACTGCTTAGAAAAACCAAAGAACCGGAAAGTTTTCAATTGGCCTCCCAAGTTAATGCAGACAAGAAAAAAGGTAATCAATATGCTTTAATATGGCAAAATAAGACGGTTCGGTACACATTTTTAGTATGGGTGGTTGCCAATACCGCCCTGCAATTTGGTTACTTTGGCGCCAATACCTGGCTTCCCAGTTATCTTTCCACTGATTTGGGAATGAATCTTAAAAGTATGAGCTTAAACATAGCCGCAACCTATACCGCCATGGTAGCCGGGAAAGTGATGGCCGGTTTCCTAGCCGATAAATTTGGCAGAAAGAGTGTATGGGTGACGGGTGGATTAGCAACCGCAGTAGTTATGCCCTTGATTGTGGCTTTTGTTAATACTAGTAATGTCATTTTTCTAATGTTTATCTTTGGTATTTTATATGCCATACCTTATGCTTTGCTTTCAGCTTTTATGAGCGAAAGCTTCCCGGGAGGCGTGCGAGGAACTTGTGTTGCTACTACTTATGCTATAGGAAGAATAGGCTCGGTAACGGCTCCTTTATTTATAGGATTTATAGCAACCTGGCATTCTATTGGCTATGGAATAGCAACTTTAGGCATAGCTTATGCTATCTGCGCCGTAATTCCGGGCTTATTTATCAAAGAAAAAGCTTATGATCCGAGCAAGGTTTAGTAATTAAAATATAAATCAACTAATAAGAGGTGATTTGAAATTGAGTAATAATGAAGATAGATTTGATGCCATAATAGTTGGGGCTGGACCAGCGGGCAGTGCGTGTGCCTACGTCCTGGCCAAACAAGGCAAGTCAGTCCTCATTATAGAAAGAGGAGACTCGCCGGGCAGTAAAAATGTGACTGGGGGCAGATTTTATACTTATGCTTTGGAATTGCTGGATGAAGGTTTGTATAAAGAAGCTCTTTTAGAACGAAAAGTAACCCATGAGCAAATAATGTTACTCAGCGGGGATAAAGCAATCAATATTGACTACCATAATCCGGCTTTTAATACGGAAGACCAAGCCCCCATGTCCTATACGATTGTGCGGGGGCAATTTGATGAGTGGTTAGCGGCTAAAGCAGAAGAAATGGGAGCTATGTTAGCCTGTGGCATAAAAGTAGATGAACTCATAGAGGAAAATGGCAGGATTGTAGGAGTTATGGCCGGGGAGGATGAAATGTATGCCGATATTGTAATTGCAGCCGATGGGGTAAATAGTTTTATGGCGCAAAAAGCCGGGCTAATTAAGGATATAGAGCCTCATACCGTAGGTGTGGGAGTCAAAGAAGTCATAGAATTATCCCCGCAAATAATCGAAGAGCGGTTTAATTTGCCAGCAGGCGAAGGCGTAGCCCGCATGATTTTAGGCTGTACCCAAGGGATTCATGGGGGGGGATTTCTTTATACTAACCAAGATAGCATATCCTTGGGCTGTGTATTTATGCCGGAAGAAGTTGCTAAGCATAAGAAAAATGTGCATGAGATCTTCCAGGAATTTAAAATGCACCCTTCGATTTATCCTTTATTAGAAGGCGGAGAAACGGTTGAATATGGGGCTCATCTAGTCAGTGAGGCAGGCTATCGCGGGATTCATAAGCAATTATACCGGGAAGGCTTCCTGATGATTGGGGATGCGGCCGGGTTTGTTATCAATACAGGTTATTCCATCCGGGGGTTAGATTTAGCTATACTAAGCGGAATTGCGGCTGCCCAAGCTATTATAAGTGCTGAAAACATAGCGGCAGTAGGAAAAAACTATATGAAAGAGCTGAATAAAATTAAGCTTTTACCTACTATGAAAGCAGTTGATGGTTATACAGATGTCCTGGATACCCCATGGATATATGATAAAGCACCTAACTTAGCGGCAGGCGTTTTCGGTCATATCTTTACCGTAACTGGTGAAGTTCCGGGCAAACTCAGAAAAGATATTATGAGCCTAATAAAAGCACAAGGACTTTCCCTGTGGGAATTCATTAAATTAGGGTATAAGGGGATGAAAGCATTATGAGTATAAGAAATTTATCAATTGCAGAACTCCTGGGTATAAACCGGTTTAATGTAGATGAAGAAGAAGCTCACATTGTCATTGATAAAAAGATTTGTGCTAAATGCAGTGACAAACCTTGCCTTTATGTGTGCCCGGCCGTTCTTTATAAATTAGATAAAAATGGAGAAATGACTTTTGATTATGCAGGATGTTTGGAATGTGGTACTTGTAGAGTTATGTGCCAAAATCAAGGCATAGTTAAATGGATATACCCCCGAGGAACTTTTGGGGTAAACTTTCGGTATGGATAAGCTAAATAATTAATTAACTAACCATATGCTATAGGAATCTAATGAGGTGATGGTAATCATGTAAAGTTTACCATTACGGTATATAGCTGAAAGCCAGCCTGCTCAGGCTGGCTTTCATTTTAATAATCATATCTCGGTAAAACTTTCCCGTCTGGTGCTTTCCGTTCTATAAAAATATAAAAACTGCAAAAAAAGTTTGACAAAAAGTACAAAGAGGAGTTATATTATTAGTGTACTAGTTAACTAATGCATTATAACGCGGAGGTGAGACGAGTGGAATTCGATGTTAGCCAGCCCATTTATAAACAAATTATTGATGACTTTAAAAAGAAGATGATTCGAGGGGAGCTAAAATATGGGGATAAGATATTATCCCAGAGGGAGTATGCGGGGGCCGCTACTATAAACCCTAATACGGTACAAAGAGCTTACAGGGAGATGGAAAGCATGAATTTAGTAGAAACATTACGGGGGCAAGGAACCTTTGTTAGTATATCGGATGCTATGTTAAAAGAAATCAAAGATGAGATGGCCAAACATTTACTTAATTTATTTATTACCGAAATGAGATCCCTTAGTTATTCTGATGAAGAAATGTTAAAAATGTTAAAAGAGGAAATGAAGGAGGGAAAAGATAGTGATAGAGTTTAAAGGTGTAAGTAAGCAGTTTGGGCGTACCACCGCTTTAGATAATATTTCTATTAGTTGGGGTAATGGCCAAATAATAGGTTTATTTGGCCCCAATGGGGCAGGCAAGTCAACTAGTATGAAAATGATGGCCGGTCTTAGCCGTCCGGATAAGGGAGAAGTATTAATTGATGGACAAAACCCTCAGCATACGAAACATAAGATAGCTTATTTACCGGAAATAGATTATTTGTATTCATGGATGACTATTAGGCAAGCCGCAGAGTTTGTTAAAACTTTTTATGGAGATTGGGATATTAATAAATATCAAGGGTTACTAGGGTTTTTAAGACTGGAAGAAGATATGAAAATAGGCAAAATTTCTAAAGGCCAAAGGGCTAAAGCCAAGCTTTTATTAACGGTTTCGCGCCGGGCTCCTTATTTATTGATGGATGAGCCTTTATCCGGCATTGATATTCTAACTAGAGAAGAAATTATTAATACTTTGGTTAGTGATTACCGGGAAGGTGAACAAACTATTATCATTTCTACTCATGAGATTAATGAAATTGAAGCTTTGGTAGATGAGGTGGCATTTCTCTCTGCCGGGCAAATTAAGCTGGCCGGTGCGGCGGAAGATTTACGCGCCCAGCAGGGTAAATCGCTGGTAGAACTGATGAAGGAGTTGTTTAGGCATGAAGGTTAATAGATTTAAGATGTTTTTAAAGCTATATCAAAAGGAAATGCTGGGATTAAAAACGGAAATATTATTAACGGTCTTAGGTGTTATAGGAGCGGCAATTTTAAGTTATACAGTGGGAGCAAGGTTAAACTGGACTAACGGATTGCTGGTGGCAACTGGCGGTTTGGCAGCCTTACTTCCCGTAATTACAGCCGGTAAAATATTCAGCAAGGAATTTGACCATAATACTATTTATTTAGTTATGTCATTACCGGTCAGAGGCAGTATGATTCTAGGCTCTAAATTAGCGGCCGTAGTATCTCAATACCTGGCAGGAACCATAGTCTTTATGGTTTGTACCGCAGCTTTAATTTTAAATTTATTACCGGTAGAAATAAATATAATAATTGAAGAAATCGGCAGTATACCCTGGGGTCTTTTTAGTGTCGTTTACTTCTTATCTGTGGCCTTCGGCACCTATCTGGTAACATTAATCTTTTTTAGCCAAATAGTTGGTAAACTAGTCGCTAAATTTCAAGGATTTATAACTGCTTTTACCTTGGTGGGGACATTTTGGATAACCCATAAATTCATGGGTGCCATGATTGGGTATCATGAGGAAAATGTAAGCATGCTGATTCCTCCCGTAGAACCTTTTCTCTATGCTTCGCTTTTATATGTGGGAATAGCTTTAGCCATTTTTATCGCCGCAGTATTAATTTATAACTGGCGCATTGAATTGTAACTTGCACGGGGGTGAGGAATTAAGCCTTTTACGCTTGGTTCCCACCCTCTTGCTTTCCCTTCTTCATGCATAGGAAATTCTCCCTAACTACTGTAAAATAAGTAAGTCGTATGCTTCTGGTTTGTATGGTAAAATAACATTGATGTAACCGTTCGCAACAATACTAGCTATTCAGGAGGGAGAAACATGCTCGTAGCTGAAGTCATGACTTCTAATCCAGTAGTTTTAAATCCCGCCCATACCTTAAAGGATGTTGCCCGCCTTTTCCTTGAACACCGTATTGACGGGGCCCCAGTAGTAGATGATGAAAATAAGCTGGTTGGCATTGTAACTAAAACTCACTTTTATAAAGCCATAGAGAATAACTTGGATTCCCAGATATTAGTCGAATCAATTATGACTAAAAATGTTATTACCATTAATCAGGACCATGATGCCGAATGTTTTTATGGGAATGATTTTAGAAGACTACCGGTAGTTGACGGTGATAAGGTAGTCGGTATGATAACTAAATCTGATATTGCGGCGGCCTATCTTAATCAGATTAAGGACGTTTCTACCGAGTTAAATACCGTTTTAGATTCGGTGTACAATGGTATCTTGAGTATAGATGATAGTTACCATATAAGAACTTTTAACCGGGCGGCGGAGAAAATTTTTGGTATTCCTAAAGAAATTGCTCTAGGTAAACCATATGATGAGATTTTTCCCCATGGGCCATTAGCAGATATTATTCATTCCGGTTCGGTAGAGACTAGTCAGAAGTTCGAATATCAGGATAAGGTTTTAATCGCTAACCGTACTCCTATACGGGTAGATGGAAAAGTCACCGGAGCTGTTGCGGTTGTACAAGATATATCTGATTTGGAGAGTATTACCAATGAATTACGTAATGCCAAGCAGTCTAAGGAAGACATGGAAGCTATTATTGCCGCTTCCTTAGATAGTATATTTGTAGTTGATGCCGATGCCAAGGTAGTAAGTGTTAATCAAGCTTATACTCATATTACCGGTATTCAAGCGGAAGATATATTAGGGAAAAATATGTATGAACTTATGGAAAACGGCTATTATAATCGAGCTGCGTCTATAATGGTATTAGAAGAAAAGCAGCCGGTTGCCTATACGGAACGGACTTCCACCGGGAAAACCGCTTTATTTATAGGAACTCCGATTTTTGACCAACAAGGAGAAATAGTTAATGTTTTAGTTAACATTCATGATATAACGGAACTGGAAACGGTCTCTACGGAATTACAATACACCCAACAGCTTAAAGAAGAACTGGATGCAGTTATAGAAGCTTCCTTTGACGGGATTTTTATTACGGACCATAAGGCTAATGTTTTAAGGGTAAATGAAGCCTATCTTAGAATTACAGGATTTACCTTAGAGGAACTTGAAGGTCAAAACATGTATGAACTTATAGCTAAAGGCTATTATGACCAAGCTGCTTCGGTAGCCGTTATTGAGAATAAAGAACCGGTTACCTTAACTCAAAAGGTGATGAAAACCGGAAAAACTATATTGGCTACCGGAAATCCCATTTATGATGAAGAGGGGAACATAGTCAGAGTATTAGTCAATTGCCGTGATTTAACGGAATTAAATAAACTTAAACTAGAAATAGAACAAGCCCAGAGACTTAACCGCCATTATCAGGAAGAACTGAAAAGAGTGCTTCTGGATGGTTCGGCCACTTATATAGCTAGATCCCGGAAATCTAAAGAGTTAATGGAGTTGGTGAGAAGATTAGGTCAAGTTGACTCCACGGTCTTAATTCAAGGGGAATCTGGGGTAGGTAAAGAGATTGTAGCGCAAGAACTTCATAATTATAGTCTGCGTAGTGAAGGCCCGTACATTAAGATTAACTGTGCGGCTTTACCCGAATCACTCTTAGAATCCGAACTTTTTGGTTATGAACCCGGTGCTTTTACCGGGGCTTCAAAAAATGGAAAAGTAGGAATTTTTGAACTGGCTAATAAGGGTACTCTATTTTTAGATGAGATTGGGGAATTTCCTCTGAACCTTCAGGGTAAGCTTTTACGCGTTTTGCAGGAAGGTGAAATTACCAGAATTGGGGGAAGTCACCCGATTAAAGTTGATGTGCGGATAATCGCCGCAACTAACCGCAACTTATATGAGATGGTAGAAAAGAATGTATTTAGAAACGATTTATATTATAGATTAAATGTGGTGCCCCTTTATGTTCCTCCCTTAAGGGAGCGGAAGGAAGAAATTCCTGAATTAATAAATTATTTTGTCGATCTGTTTAACAAAAAATATAATCTGGATAAATCTTTAGACCATAATCTGATAAAGCATATGATGGAATATAGTTGGCCCGGTAATGTCAGAGAATTAAAAAACCATATTGAAAGAGCCGTAGTTACTTCCAGTGAATCTATAATAAGTGAAATGGAAATACCCGGCTTATTAATAACGGAAGAAAATTTAGAAAAACTAAGCTTAGATAATAATACTCAAATTACCTTAAAAGAAGCTATAGAAGCTTATGAAAAAGAGCTCTTAATCCAATATATAGCTCGCTATAAATCTACTAGAAAAACTGCGGCTGCCTTAGGGGTTAGCCAAACCACGATTTGGCGTAAAGCCCTTCAGTATGGAATAAACCTGCAAGAAGAATAAATTGTCACCAAAACGAAACGACCGTCACAAAAAAGAGTCGGGCGTTTCCTGCCTTGATTTCGTGAAATTTTTCCTAAACCCTGGCAAAGTGTAACAAATATGTGTCACTAATTTAAATATCTGCGACAGGATAAACGGTAATTTCCCAATATGTCGGTAGTTTCTCCTTGCTTAAAAGTTGGCATGATTATTGCTATTAGTATTTAAGTACAAAGTAATCCCCATACTTTAAAGGAAAGGAAAGGAGAGGACATACCTAATACACTAAAAATTTTTTTAGGGAGGAATTTCAAATGTCGAACAACAATTTGCCAATTAGTGTTATTGAAATGTTTGGGAAAAAATTAAATTTCTTAGATTTGGGTAAGGATGTTGGCCCTGATGTACCTGTCTATCCAGGTCATATGAAAACTTCATTCTGGTGGCATAAGACCCATGAAGAAACTAAATTTAGCTTAGGCGAATCTAGCAATTATCCCTATGGTTTTGGGGTAAAGGGTATAGTTACTTGTGACCATACTTCTACCCATGTTGATGCAGTTTACCATTTTGATCCTAGCAAATCGCATCTATCCGTAGATAAAATTACTTTACCAGAATTAATAACCCCGTCCGCATGGATTGATTTATCTTTTATAACCGGACGTACTCATATAACCTTAGATGCAGTAAAAAAAGGGTTAGATGCGGCTGAAGTAACATTAAAACCAGGCATGAGCTTACTTTACTGGACTGGAATTGAACCATATGGAGAAACCGATGCCCAGTATTATTTAAGCCAATATCCCGGATTAAATAAAGAAGCAACTACTTGGCTCCTAGATCAAGGTTTAGTAAACATTGGCACTGATGCAGCCAGCTTAGATACCCCGGCAGACCTTGATTATCCTAACCATACTGTTCATGCGGAAAGAGAAATTATTCATACGGAAAGCTTAGTAAACATCACTAAGATACCTAAAAATAAAGATTTCTATTTTGCATTATTCCCGCTTAAATTTGTAGGGCTTACCGGTAGTCCGGTCAGAGCGTTTGCTATCTGGGAAGACTAGGGAGGAATGAAGATGTCTGACCTTAAGGTTGATTTAACCGGTAAGGTAGCAGTTGTAACTGGTGGAGGTAATGGTATAGGCCGGGCCTGTGCCATTGCATTTGCCCAGTCTGGTGCAACGGTTGCCCTTGCTGATCTATCTGGAGAAGCTTTAGCTTCGGCTAAACAAGAAATTGAAACTTTAGGTGGTAAATGTGTAACCTATGTTTGTGACGTAACTTACAAAAAGCAGATTGATGCAATGATGGAGCACATTTATGATACCCAGGGACATATTGACATCCTGCTTAATTCAGCCGGAATCAATATTCAGCAAGTAGCCCATGAAGTTACGGAAGAAGCATGGGACAAAGTTATGGCTGTTAATGTTAAGGGTACGTTCTTTTGCTGTCAGGCCGCCGGCAAAAAAATGATGGAACAGGGACAAGGTAAAATAATCAATGTTGGCTCGGCCATGTCGGTAGTGGGATATGTAAAACGGGCAGCTTATTGTGCCAGTAAAGGGGCCGTTGCCCAATTTTCCAAAGTATTAGCGGGGGAATGGGCGCCATATAATATAACGGTTAATACCGTGGCTCCTACTTTTATCAATACCCCTTTTACAGAGCCTATGTTTAGAGATGCCGAATTTAAGGCTGATGTTGAACGCCGGATTTTGCTAAATCGTATCGGTGAGGTACGTGATGTTACTGGTACCGTGTTGTATTTAGCTTCCAGTGCTGCTGATTTTGTAACCGGTTCGATGGTTATGGTTGATGGAGGCTGGACAGCTTGGTAAAGCCTCATATATTTTAAGGAGGGAAAGATATGGCAGGAAGTTCATGGATGGTAGGAGTTACAGTTGTTTATATTCTAGCCATGGTTGTTCTTAGTTGGTATGTTGGGAAGAAAATGACTAACAATGAAACTGAATTTATGATAGGAGGCCGCGAGTTTACTCCTTTCATGACGGCGGTTGGTAACTCCTCGATATTAATTTCCGGAGGTTATCTTCCGGGTATTGTAATGTATGGATATATGTTTGGTATGGGTGGTATGTGGTTCTACCTAGGCTGGGGTACAGGAGCTTTAGTTGCTCTGTTATTCTGGGCCGGTTTCTGGAGAACCACGGGAGCCGTTACTCCTACCGAGTGGTTTGAATACCGTTACGGTAAAAATGGCCGTATTGCTATTACCTTTGTAGTATTATTAGCTTCATTAGCTATTATCGGTTGGCAATATGTTGGTTGTGGTGCTATTATAGCCGGGGCCTTAGGCATTAGCCCTAAAGCGGCTATAGCCCTAGTCGGTATAGTCGTGACCCTCTATGTAGCCTTAGGTGGTATATGGGCTGCTACTATTACTGATGTTATTCAATTTTCTTGGGTAGCCTTAGCAACCTTTATAATTCTGCCGCTTTATTTGCTAGCTACTTATGGTATGCCTGATGCAGCACAGCTTCCAGCTAACTTCATGTCAGTGCCTTTTGGCAGTATTCCCATAGTGCAATTCATAGTTCCATCAGTACTGACTTTCCTCTTAATGCATCAATCCTTGCTTAACCAAGCTCCCTACTGGGCCAGATCAGCAGGTACCAGAAATCTGGCAGTAGTTAAAAAAGGCTGGACTTGGACAGTAATTATAGCTTATACAACTGGTGTTATCGGAGCTTTCATTGGCTGCTATGTAAGACAACTAGTTCCTAATTTAGAAGCCCCGTCATTAGCTCTAGGATCATTATTAGGTATTATTCCTATTCCCCTGGCGGCAATAGTTATGGCAGGCTTAATGGCAGCTACCATGTCTACTTGCGATATTTATCTGGTATCTAGTGTTAACCAATTAGTCCGTGATATAGCTCAAAATTTATTAAAAATCAGAGATACCGCAAGACTTTTACTCTGGGCAAAATGGGGAACTATTGTTTTTGGAATAATTACGGTTATATTTGCCATGTATTGGGCCAGAGGATTAAGCTTACTTTTTGCCTTTGGTACAGGTGTAGGAGCACCATTATTTATCTTCTATCTGGACTCGTGGTTACTCAAGATAGGTAATGGCAAGGGAGCAGTAGCCGCCGTTGTAGCTTCATTAACTACAGTATTATATTGGGAAATACTTACTACCAATTATCAATCAGTTCATACCCTGTGGTTAGTATTCCCGATAACTTTAATAACCTTAGTTGTAGTAAGTATGCTGACTAAGAAAGATGAAGTTAAGGCTATTCCCGAAGGTAGTATGCCTAGTGAATTAGGACAACAGATCCTTATTGCTATTAGAAAAGGATATGTAGATTCAGCCAGCATAATTGACAGAATCGGACATTATTGTTCGGTTAATGACTTACAAGCTGCTGATATTCATAATGAATTAGATGTATTGGAAAAGAGCGGGCTTATTGAAAGAGAAGCTGAAAGACTTATTAAACAACTTTACTTTAGAATTACTCCGAAAGGTGAAAAAATAGCGATTAGCCTTCTAAATGAAGAAGATGCTAAATTACTGGGGAGCAAAAATATTGATAGTGTAGAGCTAAAAGTTCTACAAGCTCTCAGAACTGGTCCTGATGCTGTTAATAAACTAGCGGAAAAATTACAGATTTATACTATCGAGCTTAATGCTATTGTAAATCGTCTAGGGGATGCTAAGCTTATTAAATTAGGCGGGCAAGGTCGTATCACTATGGAAATTACCGAACAAGGCAGTAAGCTGGTTGATTCAATAGCATAATAGAAATATTGTATCATCCCCCTATTATAGGCGCATATATTAAAAAACTAAGACAGGCTTTATGCCTGTCTTAGTCTGTTTAGGCATGACTGGAGATATAAAATAGCATAAATAATAATATGGATACAAATATTAAAGAATACTATAGTTCATTCTCCGTCGCAACATAAAACTTGGAGGAAAGTAATGAAAAAAAGGTTATCTGTATTACTTATTTTAGCAGTGATATTAATATTAATGCCGGGTTGCGGAAAAAAGGCTGATAAATCCTCTGATTCCCCGCCCCCCAAGAAAAAGATAACTTTAGCTACGGCGAGCAGTATTAAAGATTCAGGACTGCTAGACCATATATTACCCATTATAGAAAAAGACCTTAATTATAAATTAGATGTTATTGTGGTAGGAACTGGCCAAGCTATATCTATGGGCGAAGCGGGAGAGGTTGATGTAATATTAGGCCATTCTTGGCTAGCGGAAAATAAGTTTATGGAAGATGGATTCGGGGTAGATCGTAAGGGAGTAATGTACAATGATTTCTTGCTAATCGGTCCCGAGGAAGACCCGGTGGGGATTAGAGATGGAAGGGATATTACTAAGGCATTAAAAGCCATTGCCGAAAAAGAAGAGGTTTTTATATCCCGAGGCGATAAATCAGGAACTCATTCTAAAGAACTTAACTTATGGAAAGAGGCTGGTTTCATAGTAGATCTTGACGAAGAATGGTATATAGAGACTGGGCAAGGCATGGCAGATACTTACCGTATTGCCGATGAAAAGAAAGGTTATACCTTAATAGATAGAGCCACCTATTTAACTCATCAAGATAAGAATAGCTTAATCCCTATAATTGAGGGAGATGAAAGATTGTTTAATCCTTATAGTGTTATTTGCGTAAATCCAGATAAATTCTCCGGCATTAATTATGAGGGAGCTACCAAATTTGCCGAATGGCTTACTTCCAAAAAGGGACAAGAAATAATAGGAGAATTTGGGAAAAAGGCATACGAACGGCCTTTGTTTTTCCCTAATGCTAAATAATATAAAAGGTAACAGAACGTTTAAAGGTGATAATGTGGAAGTAGTAATGCCAAGAATAAAAGGAGATATGCAATATAAAAACCTCAGAAAAGGATTAGACATCACCATCATGGCTTGGTGATGTCTAATAATTCCCGGGGGGGGGAATTAGAAAATGTATGTGGTTTTTTGAATCCGCATGTGGGGAAAAGCCACTTGCAAATTCCTATGATGTAATTGTAATCACTTTCACAAACAATGTCAACGTTAGAAAAGCCATTTTTCAGCCTTTTTGACATAAAACATACTTCTTGCCCTCATTGTTTTTTCTTATACCACTCCCAAATACACCTAAGAAAATAATTAACTACCGGTTAAAAGGGCTTAGGTTAAGCTAAGCTCTAAAAATATCCTAAGGTCACAACATAAAAGGTCATAGCTTTAGCTCATAAACAAACAACCAGTAGATATAAAAAATAGAATTCTTTACTCGCTAATAGTATAAAAAGTGTTTTTTAGGAAATAATCCATAGTATTAGGAGGGAGATTAATTATGAAAAAGTTGTTTGTCATCATTTTAATTATAGGTATTACTTTTATAGGGACTCAAGTAAAAGGAGAGCAAAGTATTCCTTTACAAGATAGTGTATTAAGACTGCATGTATTAGCTAATAGTGATAGTCCGACTGATCAAGCTTTGAAATTGGAAGTAAAAGATCATGTAGTTAAGTATATGAAAAATGAATTCAGTAATACGGAAGATATTGAAGAAGCACGTTTAAAAGCAGAAAAGGCTGTGCCTGAAATAAAAAAGGTGGCCCAAGAAATAATAGCGGCTTATGGATATGATTACCCGGTGGAAGTTCGAGTCGGCGAATATGCTTTTCCTACTAAATCATATGGCAATTTAGTTTTTCCTTCCGGGGAATACCAAGCGGTAAGAATTATTATTGGGGAAGGTGCAGGCAAGAACTGGTGGTGTGTACTATTTCCGCCTCTTTGTATGGTTTCTTCCTCTGATAAAGGATTAAGTATGGAAAACCCCCAGGAAGCCAAGGTTAGCCTCAAGTGCTTAGAGTTATTACCTAAAGGAGTTAAATTTGGCCAGCTTAATAAGGAATAAGATTAATTATGAAGCTATCATATTTCCCCATTCCCCCCATGATTGGAACGGTTTTGCCGTTCCCTTTTTTTATACTTCATTAAGCAGGTTTTCTATTATCTTAAAAAGGTATAAACTATAAAGATAAAAGATAACAGGGGGAGCCTTATGACCAAAATTATAGTTGCAGCTCCGGCCAAAATAAATTTAACCTTAGATGTTAAGGGCAAGCGCCACGATGGTTACCATGAACTGGAGACGGTAATGCATCAGGTATCTTTAGTCGATAAAATTACGCTGGAAAAAGCTGATTCTATTAGCTTAAATTCGGATAGTAATTTAATTCCCCATGATAAAACCAACTTAGCTTACCAAGCGGCGCAATTGATTTTGCAAAGGTTAGGCTCGGGAGAAGGAGTAAAAATATTTATAGAGAAAAATATACCTGTAGGAGCAGGTTTAGCCGGAGGCAGTACTAATGCTGCGGCGGTTCTGCTAGGTATTAACCGTCTTTATAATTATAATTTAGATTACCAGACTTTAGGAGAAATGGCTTTGGAGTTAGGGTCAGATGTACCTTTTTGCTTATCAACCAGCCCTAGTGCTATTGCCAGGGGGCGGGGGGAATTGCTGACCCCTCTGCCGGATATAAGAAAACTACATTTTTTACTAGTTAAGCCTGATTTTCAAGTAGCAACCCGAGAAATATTTGCTGATTTTGAATTAGGGCAGGTTAAAGAAACTCCTGACTTAGATGCGTTTGTCCAAGCATGGCAGGAATATGATATTATTAACTTGAATAAACACATGGTTAATGTATTAGAAACAGTTAGTTTAAGCAGATATCCAGAGATTGCTCAAATTAAACAAACTTTAAAGGATAAGGGAGCCTTAAGTGCCGTAATGTCAGGAAGCGGCCCGACCGTATGGGGATGGTTTAATGACCCCCATAGCTGGCAAAGTGCCTATGAATACTTGGCCAGTAGTTACCAAGAAGTATTTAAAGTCTCATCATATGCAAGGGGTGAATAGATGCAGGAAAACAGAAGATTGACGCCGGTAAACCTTGATTCATACAAGCCACTGCGTGAATTAGTATTAGAAGCTATTAGAGAAGCTATTATTAATGGAGACCTTAAACCTAGAGAACGTCTTATGGAAATTCAATTAGCGGAAGAATTAGGTGTTTCCCGAACTCCCATACGGGAAGCTTTGCGTAAATTAGAGATGGAAGGCTTTATCGTTATGGTGCCCCGTAAAGGAGCATATGTAGCCGATCTTTCCTTTAAGGATATTGCTGATGTATTTGAAATCCGCTCTGCTCTGGAAAGTTTAGCTGCGGGGTTGGCTGCAGAACGAATTACTGATGAGGAACTAGAGGAGATGGAACGGCTTTTAGTGGAAAAGGCTGAAGCTATAGCTGCTAATAATATAGACAAATTAATTGACGTAGATACTAAATTCCATGAAGCTATTTATAAAGCTAGTCGTAATGAACGTTTAAGTAATATCATAAATAACCTTAGGGAGCAAATACAACGTTTCCGTGCTACTACCTTAGCTTATCCCGGAAGAATGAAAACATCTTTAGATGAGCACCGGGGAATTGTAGAAGCTCTTCAGGCTAGGGATATACAACTTTCTAGCCAGTTAGCGGGAGAGCATATTGAAAATGCTGAAAACAGTATGATCGAATCAATTAAGATGGAAGGTCTGCCCATTAATGATTAATGGAGGGAAAAAAATGCAATATGATGCCATAATTTTAGCTGGTGGGGAAAGTAGTAGTGAGCTAAAAAAACTTGCGCCGTACGATAACGAAGCCTTAATACTAATTGGACAATATCCTATGATTTTTTATGTTTATAAAGCATTACGGCAATCTCCATTGATTAGAAATATTGTTATTAGCGGACCGGTTGAAGCATTACGCAATTTATTTTGTAAAGAAGAAAACCTCTATTTTGTGGAGGGAGGGGATAATGCCGTTGACAGTTTTCTTAATGCGGTAGATCCTTTAAAAGAAAAATCTATAACTGAAAAAGTCATAATACTGCCTACTGATATTCCCTTTATTACCACTGAGGCTATAGAAGATTTTATTGCGCGTTCCAGTACAGATGAAGCAGATTTTTATTATCCGGTTACCTCCAAAGAAGTTAATGAACTAAAATTTCCCCATGTATCCCGGACTTATGTAAAATTAAAAGAAGGAACTTTTACGGGGGGCAATCTTTTTTTAGTTAGAACCTCCTGCATTAATGAAATGGTAGACATAGCTAAGCAATTAGTAGAACGGCGTAAAAATCCTTTAGCTATTGCCCGCTTATTTGGCTTTAAGCTAGTCTGGCAATACCTAACCCGCCGGCTTACTATACATAATGCTGAAAAAAGATTTTATACGGTAACTAACATTAAAGGCAAAGCGATTATATCTCCTTACGCGGAAGTAGGCGTAGATGTAGATAAACCTAGTGATCTGGAACTGGCGCAAAAGTTTTTGACCGAGATTAACTTTTGATAAATGACATAAAATGTAAGGAACGGTGTTTCTACCGTTCCTTATTTCTTGTATTAGTGCTATTTGCAAGGGCGCCTTTTTTCCTCAATAGGATCGCAGCTTTTCACCTCTCACTTCTAGCCTTCCAAGGGTATACGTTTATTTAGAATGGTAAAAATTAATGTATAGCTTTTTAATAAAATTTTGACCATAAAGTTGTTTATTTATGAAAAAGTTTGTAGAATGCTGAAAAACTTTGAGAAAAGTTTTTCATTCTTGGTGAATTTAAGGGTATAATTACGATGATAAGAATAACCTTAATCAGCTAATTACATATATTAAAAATATAACTAATTTTTAAGAAGAGGTGAGTTAGATAGGTGAATTACTCAGCCGTTATACTAGCTGCAGGTAAGGGAGTTAGAATGGGTTCAGATGTACCCAAGGTTGTACATCATATTAGTGGGAAGCCTATTATACTTCATGTAGTAAATGCAGTTAAACAAGCCGGAATCCAAGATATAACTATCGTAGTGGGACATGGACGCGAAAAAGTAATGGAAATATTAAGAGACCAAGGCGTTAAATTTGTAGTGCAGGAACAGCAGCTAGGAACTGGTCATGCTCTTATGCAAGCTAAAGACCAGGTTGACCCTAACCATACCTTATTAGTATTAGCTGGAGATATTCCTTTACTTCAAGTGGAAACTATCCAAAATCTTCTCGACTTTCATAAACAAAAACAAGCCTTAGCCACTATTTTATCTACCGAAATTAGCAATCCTCATGGTTATGGCCGTATTATCAGGAATCCCGATAATACCTTTGCCAAAATAGTGGAGGAAAAAGATGCTACCGGTGAAGAGCAAAAAATCAGAGAAATTAATTCCGGTATTTATTGCTTCCAAGCGGTCAGTGCTTTTACCGCCTTAGCCCAAGTTGATACTAAGAATGCCCAAGGGGAATATTATTTAACTGATGTATTAGAAGTCTTAACCCAAGACCAGGCTAAGGTAGAGGTATTATTAACTAATGCCAGTGATGATATACATGGCATTAATGACCGCATCCAGTTAGCAGAAGCTCAAGCTATCATGTACCGCCGTAAAAATCAGGAATTGATGAAAAACGGCGTTACTATTGTAGCTCCGGCCTCTACTTTTATAGATAATGAGGTGGAAATAGATCAGGATACAGTAATTTTGCCTTTTACTATCATAAAAGGTAAAACTATTATTGGCAGCAATTGTGAAATAGGGCCTTACAGCCACATTAATGATTCTATTATTGGTAATGATGTAATTATAGAAAGCAGCAGAATTAAAGAGGCTACCTTGGGTAACCAATGTACTATAGGTCCCTTTGCTTATTTAAGGCCCGATGCCGTATTACAGGAAAAGGTCAAAATAGGAGACTTTGTAGAAGTGAAAAAATCTGTTATTGGTGCGGGAAGTAAAATTCCTCACCTTAGTTATGTAGGAGATGCTTTAGTCGGCAAAAATGTCAATATTGGTGCGGGTACTATTACCTGCAATTACGATGGGCATAATAAAGCTGAAACGATACTAGAAGATGGCGTATTTATAGGCAGCAATACTAATTTAGTAGCTCCAGTAAGAATTGGTGAAAAAGCATTTACCGGTGCAGGTTCAACTATAACTAAAGATGTACCTCCCCGTGCTTTAGCTGTAGAGCGCGCCACACAAAAAGTTGTTGATAATTGGTCAGATAATAGAGAAAAACACAAGTAAGTGGGAGGTAGTAACGCAATGAAAGCATCCAGATGGAGGATGAAACTTTTTACCGGTAATGCTAATCCTTGTTTAGCAGAAGAAATTGCAGGATACTTAGGTTTACCAATTGGTAATGCCAAGGTAACCCGTTTTTCTGATGGAGAGATTAATTGTGCCATTGATGAAAGTGTGCGGGGTGTAGATGTTTTTGTCATGCAGCCTACTTGTACTCCAGTAAATGAAAACTTAATGGAATTATTAGTTATGATTGATGCTTTCCGTAGAGCTTCGGCAGCACGGATTAATGCAGTTATACCGTATTATGGATATGCCAGGCAAGATCGGAAAAGTCGGGCTCGTGATCCTATTACGGCTAAGCTGGTATCTAACCTTATTTATCAGGCCGGAGCCCAGCGGGTAGTAGCAGTAGACCTGCATGCTCATCAGATTCAAGGTTTTTTTGATATACCGGTAGATCATCTTCCCGGGGTGCCCACTATTGCAGAGTATTTTAAAACTAAAAAACTTGATAATGCCGTGGTTTTATCACCTGATGTAGGGGGGGTTACCCGGGCCCGAGATTTAGCGGCCAAATTAGTCGCTCCCCTGGCTATAGTTGATAAAAGAAGACCTGCTCCTAATGTATCAGAAGTTATGAATGTTATAGGAGATGTTAAGGACAAATCAGTTGTCATCATAGATGATATTATTGATACTGCCGGTACTTTATGTGCCGCGGCTGAAGTTATGATGGACAAGGGTGCCTTGGCAGTTTATGGCTGCTGTACCCACCCGGTATTTTCAGGGCCGGCCATCGAAAGATTAGCCAAAGCCCCGTTTAAAGAAATTATTATAACTAATACTATTCCCTTACCTGAAAGTAAAAAGTTACCTAATATGAAAACTTTATCTGTAGCCCCTCTAATAGGTGAAGCTATACTTCGCATCCATGAAGACTTATCGGTCAGCAAGCTTTTTGAAGACTAGGACTTATATTAAAAAATTTATATATTTAAGAGAAAGAATGGCGAGCACATTTGTGCTCGCCTCTATTTTGGACATTTGTTGGTTTTGTAGTATAATTATTTAGAATGGGAAACAAAATAGTGGTAATGCTGATTAATACATAAAGGAGTGATTATTATGGCATTAGCGGCACCAACACTGTCCTGCCAAAAAAGAGAATTAGCAACTAAATCACATTTGAACAATTTGAAACGGAATGAGAACATTCCAGGGATAGTATATGGAAGAGAGCAAAACCCCATGCCCATAACCTTAGGAGCCCGGGAGGTGTATAAGGTCTTCAGCAGCCATGGGGCCCGGGGGATTTTTTCTTTAGATGTAGCAGGTGAATCTAAACCATTTATGTCAGTAGTCCGGGATCTGCAAAAACATCCTTTAACGGGCAAAATAATTCACATCGATTTTATGACCATTAATATGATGGAGAAATTCACCAGTTCTGTACCGGTTCATATTGTCGGCGAAGAAGAGGCTGCTAAAGAAGGCGGCATAGTACAGTCAGGATTAAAAGAAATAGAGGTAGAATGCTTACCTCAGGATTTACCGGAAAGTATTACTTGCGATATTTCTAACCTGGAAATAGGCAGTAATATAACCGTAAGTGATATAATAGCTCCCGCGGGAGTTCTGTTTTTAAGTGATCCTGATGCGGTGGTAGTAACTATTCTAGCTCCTAATAAGGCTACTTCCGATGAGGAGGAAGCAGAGGGAGCTCCTGAAGCCGGCGAAGGAGAAACACCGGAGCAAGAATAGCTTTTAATTACATTCTAAATAGGTAAAATAGTATATAATGAATCAGAAAGGGAAACTAAAGTTTCCCTTTCTCTAATTTTTAATTATAAGTTTGGCATCATAACCGAGAAAGTTTGGAGTTTTGCCCCCTTTAGGCAAAATTAAAAATAAAAAGGCGGTCTTGGCCTTTAAAAGTGAGGATGTTATGAAAATAGTAGTAGGGTTAGGCAACCCGGGGCGAAAGTATAGCGGAACCAGGCATAATATAGGCTTTATGGCGGTGGAGGAATTAGCGGGCCGATACCGGGTGGAAAAGGAAGAAAGTAAATGTGATGCTATAATAGGGCATATTCGCATAGGCTCCGAAAAAGTCTTATTAGTAAAGCCTTTAACTTATATGAACTTAAGCGGCAAGACCGTACAGCCTTTGGTGCATTTTTATAAATTAGATTTACAAGATTTGCTGGTTATTTATGATGATATGGATATTGAGACGGGTAAATTGCGTATAAGAACTAACGGCGGAACTGGTGGTCATAAGGGTATGACTTCTATAGTAGAACGGCTGTCCAGTAAAGAGTTTCCCCGTATTAGAGGTGGTATAGGCCGACCTGCCGATGAAACTATAGAATGGGTTTTAGGCAGATTCAGCCCTGATGAAAAGCCTCTGATAGATGCCATGATAACTAAAGCGGCTGATGCGGTGGAATGTTGGGTTAAATATGGCATAGATAAAGCCATGAATGAGTATAATTAGGCAAGAATAAATGCTTAAAGCATTTTATAAGTAAGAGATTGACTCCTTATCACGTATGATTAGCCTTTATTTGCGGAAAAATAGTTTTAGACTATCAAGCAAGGAGCAGGCAAATGAAGATTTATCATATTTGTGAATTTTGTGATGTGATATTTAATACTACTGAAATTGAGGGAACGGAAGGAATCGAAGGAGCTGTAGAGTTAAAGGGAACTTGTGAAGATTGCTCATCAGAAATAGGAATAGACAATCAATCTACCCAGCTAAGCAATCATTTTTGGTACAATTAGACATGAAACATTAGGAGTTAGGGGTAAGGGGCAAAATGTGAGATGTTGTGCAGTAATAATAATGTCCTGCTGCTTATCCTACCCTAGGTATGCTTTCTTAACCGGAGACGCAAAACATAGGGGTGCAGGGAGCCAGTCGACCTGCTGCCCCGGACCGTCTATGGTGCATTTTGCGTTTCACATAATGCAATAATGTGTCACATAATAATGTGGAGGCCTATATAACAGGTGTCCACTACTAGTCATGGGAGGGTATTCCTTGAACATTCTTAATCAGGCTAATGAAATTTTAGCCAGTAATGAAAATGTACTTCTAACCGGTTTATCAGGCACGGCTAAAAGTTATATTATTACTGAGTTTTACCACCGAAATGCAGGGAAAATGCTATGTCTAGTTCCCAGTGAGGAAAAGGCTCACGATTTGGCCCGGGATTTAGAGGGATTTATTGGCTCAGATAAAGTGTTTATGTTCTTAGGCCGGGAATTAGTCTTTTTAAAAGATAATTTATCAGCCATAGAAGTTAATCGTATTGTAACTTTACAAGAATGTATTCTGCATCCCCAAAGGAAAGCGGTAATTATAGCTACTCCTTCTGCTTTTATGCATCTAATAATTCCCCCTGCCGAATTAATCAATAATAGCTTTAAGATAGCACAAGATGAGGAATATCAGCAGTCTTTTCTCTTGCAAAGCCTTATAAAATGCGGATATAGCCGGGTAGATACGGTAACCAGTCCGGGTGAATTTGCGGTTAGAGGCGGCATAATGGATATATACCCGGTGAATGAAAAAATGGCCGTACGTATTGAGCTTTTTGGCGATTTTATAGAGTCCATGCGTTATTTTAATATAGATAGCCAAAGGTCAGGCAAAAAGACTAAAGAGCTAACTATTACCCCGGCTGATGAACTTTTTTCCGACCAGCTAACGGCCAGTCTTTTTGATTACGTAGGAGAAAAACGGGTATTATTTTTTGATGAACCCCGGGATTTTTATCAAAACTATGACAAAAGTGTAAAAAGGTTTAAAGAATCAGTTAAAGAAGCTAAAAAGGCGGACAAGATAATCCCCGAGTTGCCTTTACTGGATAGGGAGCAATTAAAAGCATATATAGATAAACCGGCTACTATTTATCATTCTTTTTTCCCCGGCAATATTCCCCAAGTTATGATAAAGCTAATGGAACATATTTCCCAACAGGAAATGGAGCCTTTTTATGCCAATTATGAGACTTTTTATGCCCGTTTAAAAGAATGGCAGAATAAGAAATATACCATAAAGTTAGCTTTTAAAAGCAAGATAGCTCGTGACCAGCTAAAAAAAGAATTAAGTGACCGGCATATTACAGCGGTAGAGTTTTTGGAACATACGGTGGAAAAAGGTTTTTTCAGTTCCACCTTAAAAATGGCAGTTATATCGGAAATTGACCTGCAAGGCCGTAAACCTGCCGCCAAAAAGAAGAAAAAGAAAGATGAAGCAGAACGGTTACTAGTTGAAGATTTGAAAATGGGCGACTATATCGTTCATGAAAATTATGGTATCGGGATATTTAGGGGGGTTACTTCGGTAGAGACTGAGGGTATAACCCGTGAATATGTCTTATTAGAATATGCCGGAACCGACCGACTTTATTTACCTTTAGAAAAACTGGATGTTTTATATAAATATAGCTCTTCCGAAGATAAAGAGCCGCGCTTAAGCAAATTAGGGGGAACTGATTGGGAACGGACTAAGAAAAAAGTATCTGAATCTATTCAAGAATTAGCCGAAGGCTTATTAAAACTTTACGCTAGCCGGGAAGCGATGGAAGGGTACACCTTTTCTCCAGATACCCCCTGGCAAAGCCAGTTTGAAGAAACTTTTCCCTATCAGGAGACTCCCGATCAATTAAAAGCTATTGAAGATGTAAAGCGGGATATGGAACAAAAAAGGCCTATGGACCGTTTAGTATGTGGAGATGTAGGCTACGGCAAAACCGAAGTAGCTATGCGGGCTGCTTTTAAAGCGGTAATGGATGGCAAACAAGTAGCTATTTTAGTGCCGACTACCGTTTTAGCGGAGCAACATTTGGGGGGCTTTAAGGAAAGGTTCAAGGATTATCCAGCAGTTATAGAGTGCTTAAGCCGCTTTAGAAGTGCTAAAGAACAAAAAAGTATTATTGCTGATTTAGAAAAAGGGGTAACTGATTTAGTTATAGGTACTCATCGGCTTTTATCTAAAGATATTAAATTTAGGGACTTAGGTTTACTTATCATAGATGAAGAACACCGTTTCGGGGTAGCCCAAAAAGAAAAAATTAAAGCTTTAAAAGAAATGGTAGATGTTATAAGTCTTTCTGCTACTCCTATTCCCCGTACCTTACACATGTCCTTAACCGGGCTAAGAGACTTAAGTGTAATTGATACTCCCCCCCCGGAGCGTTATCCTATTACGACTTATGTGCTGGAATATAATGACGAGATCATCTATGAAGCTATCATGGCTGAAATTGAACGGGGCGGGCAAGTATTTTTTGTCCATAACCGGATTGAAGATATTTATAAAGTCAAAGAGAATTTAGAAAAGCTTGTGCCCGGTTTGAAAATCGGGATAGGTCATGGCCGCATGAAGGAGGAAGAGTTAGCTCCTACTTTGATGAGCTTTATCAAGGGCGAATTGCACATTTTTTTATGTACTACCATTATTGAATCAGGCTTGGATATGCCTAATGTTAATACAATTATTGTTGATGAAGCCGATAAATTAGGACTTGCTCAACTATATCAGCTAAGAGGAAGGGTAGGACGCTCTAACCGGGTAGCTTATGCTTATTTAACCTATCGCCCGGAACGGGTATTAAACGAGACGGCCCAAAAGCGGCTTAATGCTATTCGGGAATTTAGTGAACTAGGCTCCGGCATTAAGATTGCGGAACGGGATTTAGAGATAAGGGGAGCTGGTAATATTTTAGGACCTGAGCAGCATGGCTACATATACGCAGTAGGCTTTGATTTGTATTGCCGGCTATTAGAAGAAGAGACGGCCCGCCTAAGAGGAGTAGTTAAAAAATCCACCTTTGAAACTCAGGTGGATGTAGATGTTGATTATTACATTCCTGATACTTATATTCCTGATTCCGGTACTAAAATGCGTATCTATAGAAGATTACTTTTGGCGGTAGAGCCGGCAGAAATTAATGCTATCAGGGAGGAACTACTAGACCGTTTCGGAAAACTGCCTAATCCGGTAGAAAATTTTCTGCGTATATCCGAGTTAAAAGTAATAGCTAAAAATAAAGAAATAAAGAGCTTGAGGCGTAAAGGTAAATCTATTGAAATACAAATGACCAGACCCCTGCAGCTAGCTAAACTCAACCAACAAGAAGAACTAAAAGGCTTACGAATTATTAGCCTCAATGATCATACCCTGCAATTACAAGGAGAAGCTCTAAAATCATTGGATACTTTGGAAACGGTGCTGGCTAATATTTAGTGAGGAGTGAGGAGTGAGGAGTAAAACCCTAACCCCTAACTCCTCACACTTCACCCCTAACTTCTATGTCCTTACGGGAATTTTTCCGATGTTTCAGTTTGGCCATAATGAACACCATAGTAGGATATAAAATATAAATAGGAAACGTTACAAAAACCGTCGAAGCAGCCTGGGTAGCTAAAAA
>JAEWZB010000082.1 GCA_023395515.1 Bacillota bacterium | reverse complement strand
TAGCTTACCTTCAATGAGACTACACTCACTTTGACAAAACTCTAATAACTTGTCTGCATCCATACATAGGGAATTATCACAATCCATGAAAATAGGCTCAGCCCCAATATATTTAACCGGATTAACTGCTGCAATAAAGGTTAAGGTAGGTACTATAACCTCATCATCTTTTGTTGCACCGCAAACTAATAGTGCAATATGTAAACCAGATGTACCATTTTGGCAAGCTACAGCTCCCTTAGCTCCCACATAAGCAGCAATTTGCCGTTCAAATTCATTAACATAGAAACCGGCCGTAGATACCCATTCACTTTTAATAGCTTCAGTTACATATTCTAATTCCCGCCCTTTTAGATTAGGGACTGATAAGGGGATAAATTTACTGTTCATATTCTACCTACTCAGACAGCCATACTGGATTTTTTAATTTCCATTGACCAAATATGTCTTTTTCGAATAATTCTTTATTATAGAACTCGTCAATAATTTCCCAAAATTTTGTCTCAGTATATCCGACAAATTGGATAAAATCCTGTACGCTTTTAGGGTCTAACGCATGATCGTGTTTTTTTACCAGTTCTTTAGCTTCTTCTCTCGAAATTAGTCCATACCTTACAAATCTAGCCGCATAATCAGTAGCAGTGGCATGCCCGAATTTAGGATATTTTAACCAGGGATGAACTAAATAAGCACGGCTGTCAACTTGGTCAAAATTTTCTATATGATGAGTTCTGCTCCATTCATGTGTTAGGTCTTTAAACCCTCTTTTTTTAGCAAACAAGTAGTTTGAATAACTGTTCCAGGGGATAAAGTATGAAACGTATATTGGCTCTAGCCCCTCTAATTCTTCAATAGCTGGGGCTTTAGTCATTTCAAGAGCTTGTTTTGTTATTCCTTCTATTCCCAGAAGTTCATTTATATCTATATCGGAAGCTACACCATTACTTAATTGATTTTTCGCAGAATAAGTTTCCTCACAATCTGTACCCCCATATTCATAGCTGACATTTTCCCCATACACCAATAACGGGGTGTTGAATTTTAATGCCATATGCATGGGAAAAGTATAGATTAACCGGTCAATAAACCAAGTAGGTTTTCCATATTGTTCAAAAGTATATTTCATCAGCTTTTTTTGCACTTTCCTATCCGGCTTTAAACTTATTATGGGGCAACTGAATTCCTCTGATATGTTTTTAAGATTATGCTTTCCTGCTTCAGTCATCTCAAAGTTATCTTCCACAGTAATTAAAACGGGATTCATATTCATTATTTCTTTCATTATATGAACTTGATAATGGCTATCTTTTCCGCCGCTTACAGCTATAGCACAATCGAAATTATTTCCGTTCATTCCTCTGTATTTATTGCAGAGAGCTTCGAATTCCTGGTATCTATCTTCCCAATTAATTTCCTTGCGTTTTTCAAATGATTGGCAAGCAGAACATATTCCTTCAGAATTAAATTTAATTCCGGGTCTGGTATCAGGCATTACACACCTTTTACAGTATTTCAAAAAAGTTCCCCCCTAATTAAATATTATATAAATCATGTTTGTATTTAATTAGATTATTTCTAAAAAAGTCTATAGTTTCAGCTAAACCTTCTGCTAAGGTATACTTTGGTGTCCAGCCGGTTAACTGCTTTATTTTTTGGTTAGAGCCTAAAAGCCGGTTAACTTCACTATTTTCCGGGCGCATTCTTTGTTCATCACAAATAATTTTGGCGTTAGAGTTAATCTGTCTAATTAGCTCCTCCGCTATTGCTCCTATGGATATCTCCTGCTGGGTAGCAATATTTATTTCTTCCCCGATAGTTTTGTTCGTCTTAGATATTTCGATAAAACCATTTACCGTATCTTTTACGTAATTAAAATCTCTCGTTGGGGTTAAGGCTCCCAGTTCAATTTCTTCTTTACCACTCAATAGCTGGGTTATAATGGTAGGAATTACAGCTCTCGCTGATTGACGTGGTCCATAAGTGTTAAAAGGTCTAACTATAGTAATCGGCATATCAAAGCTTCTGTAAAAGGATTCTGCTAATCTGTCTGCTCCTATCTTAGTAGCTGAATAGGGAGATTGACCTTGGTATGGATGTTTTTCATCAATAGGGATATATTTAGCGGTTCCGTATACTTCCGAGGTAGAGGTGATAAATACTCTGGAAGTATTCAAATCCCGCGCCGCCTGTAAGATATTCAAAGTTCCTTTTATGTTAGTATCAACATAAGTATCCGGAGAATGGTAACTAAAAGGAATCGCAATAAGGGCTGCCAAATGAAATACTTCACCTACCCCCTTCACAACTTCCCGTACTCCATTCGGATCTCTTATATCTCCGGTAAATACTTCGATTTCATTTAATATTTCTTTAGGCAAAGTATCCAGCCAGCCCCAGGAGTTGAAAGAATTATAATATACAAAGGCTTTTACCCTATATCCCTGTTTTACCAGTTCTTCAGTTAAGTGACTGCCTATAAATCCATCGGAGCCGGTTACCAGAACTTTTTTCACTGACACACACCTCCTATCCGTTTAAAAAAATGCTTAGCTTTCCTTTCCCACAAGTTCCTTCATATCTCCCATAATTTCCTCCATAAGTAACCAATCAGCCAGACTGGCTCTTGCCAGACGGCCATGTACTTCTACGATTAATTCGGCCTTTTTAAATACATCAGTTTCAAACCTAATATTAGGTGTTTGATTAACTAGTATTTCATAGCTAATTCGGTTCATGGGTATAATAACTTTATCAAAAAAGCGGTTATTTTGTATCTGACTTAAAGCCTTATCTAGGCTCCCCCACATCTTCTCTAATTTTTTAGAATTTCGGCTTTCTTTTAGTTTATTAATCTCTCCCAATACTTCCAAAAGATTATATAATTTAACTTTCAGTAATTCGTAATCTTTATTCAGTTTTTTAAATTGTTTGCGCATATAGTCATAGTCATAATTTGTTGCAGGGATGTTATACCAATCCGCTTCTACTATCTTTCCGTCCAGCACTTTGTTTTCAATTAAATCTCTTAATTCTCTAAACTCCGTCCCTGCTATATTGGCTCCACCCCGCGTAGTATTTATAATTTTAGTCTCCGACATCAGGTTAATATAAAACTCCATATTAATTCTCATGCCATTAAGGTCAATATTAGTATATACGTCATTACCTTCAACATCCTTTATTTTAATAAGCTTCTGGCTGGGCTCAGAATCAATACTAAGATGCTGCCAATACGGTATATTATCCGCATAAAGCTTTTTACCTTCATAAGCTAAGTTTTGTCCCACTAAAATAATCGGATTAAAGCCCAGCTTATATAAGAGCTGTAAAGTAACTATAGCTATAGAAGGAGCATCCATAACTCCGTTTAACTGGTGGCTTTCATCTTCCAGCTTTAGTAAATAAGATGAAATAGTATCTTGGCTGGTAATCATATGCAGCTTATGTTGACCAGGGTAGTTAGCCAAGACTTCATGAGCTACAGTGCTGCCAAATATCAAAGGAATATCAGCTATTTTTTCTTCTGTAATACGGGCAAAAACCATGCTCTGGTTGTCCTCACCGGGATCATAAGTACATTGGGCATGAGGATATATGCCGGCCCCGATTAATGAATCAACAGCCGACCCTACTGAAAATATATAAGCTAAGCCGTTTTCCTTAATATACCTTAGATTTTCTATTTCATAGTCAAGCGAAGGCCCGGCTGCTACTAGAATAGCTGGTTTATTTTTAAAAGCTCCGGCTTTTTCCACAATAATATTAGGAGTATTCAATACTTCCTTAAAATTAAGTAAGCTATTAATAATCCAACGTTTTTCAAAAGTAAAATCAGTCGCCAGTGAGCTGCGCCTGTTTCTTACTATATCTTTAAATAAATTAACAAACCGGGTATATTCATCAGGAAATATGGTCTTATAACTGGGTAAATCCAGAAATAGAATATTCTTTTGCCTTTTTACTATCCTCTCCAAAAAAGCTTTGGCATCAATGGCAGAGTTCTCCACCACTATTTCCTGCAGACCGAGCTGGAGTAAATCCTTAAGCTTAAAATTAGTTAAAAAAGCTTTAAATACTTCCGGTACCGGCTCATATATAGAAAAGGATAAATGCGGAAAACGGTTTAGAAACTCTGTAATATGATACCCTAAGCCTATTCCGTAAAAAATTACATGCTCATAGGCCTGTCCATCAAAATTATCTAAAACCGCCCCGACTTCCCGTCCGGGATTGTAGCGGCTATGTATGTAGTAGGTACGGTCATTCTTATTAACTGCTAAAGTAGGATATCCTTCAGCCTTAGAAGGCTCTATTACGGCTAAAGCCTCCTCCTGTCGGTCTTCATATTCCCGGTAAGCTTCCCATATTAAAGGAAACCGCTCTTTCATAAATACAATATTATCTACTAAAATCATATCAGCTTCCTCCGCTACTCTATTACAGGTATATTAAACTTCATATTCTCTAAAGCTGGTTTAATTTCGTATAATATAATATCTGCTGCTGCAACATAATCACTAGACTCCAGAGGCTCCCTTAAGCCCGATACGGCTGCTTGTAATTCTCTTATAGCTTGGGAATAGAAGTTCCATCTTTCATAATCCTTCATGATACCGGCTAAATTCGGTAAGCTGTCTATCATCATAAAAGTCTCAGTTAACCATGCTATTCCTTCCAGCATATCATCTAACTGCTGCCAAGCCGCCGCATCTGCCTCCCGGTAAAAAGCGTCCGCTAATGGCTCTAAGGCCGGGACAGCCCGTTCTAAATACTCTTTATACGAATTTAAAATCCCTGCCACATATTCCGTAATAGTTAAAAACTCCATACTAATATCCCTGATATCGTTAAGATTATTTTCTATAAATCCCACATAATCATCATATACTTCTATTCCATCTATAACTAAATGGCTAAAAAACTTATCGCCTGTAGCCAAAGCCTTTCCCTCTATTTCCTTAATTAATTCATTCCTTCCTGCTTCATCGTTAGCAAACTCTATATATTCATCATCTAATAATAATCTCACGAAAAAACCTCCAGTTAAAGAAAATTTATATAATATATATCGTAAAAAGAAGAAAAAACTTGAAAGACAACAGGCAAATTCATTTATCTCTATCCTAAAATCTTACCATAAATACTAGAAATAAAATAAAAAGTAGCGAAGGTTAATCCTCCGCTACTCCTATCAAATAAGGTCGATTTTAGATTATCTGAGCAGTTGCAGAACTGCTTGTGGTGCTTGGTTAGCTTGAGCCAGCATAGCAGTAGCTGCTTGTTGCAGGATGTTATTCTTCGTGAATTCCATCATTTCTTTGGCCATGTCTACGTCTCTGATTCTGGCTTCTGCAGCTTGCAAGTTTTCAGCTGATGTATCCAAGTTCTTAATAGTGTGCTCCAGTCTGTTTTGCACAGCCCCCAGTTTAGATCTTTCACTTGAAACTGTTTCGATAGCGTTGTTAACTATAGTAATAGATCTAGCTGCCGCTTCATGGGTAGAAACATTCAGCGCATATTCTGCTGCGGTATTATTAGTACCATCGGTTACCGCTTTCGTAAGAGAAAAATTGGCACTTGCCTCCTGCGAAGATATTCCTAAAGCTACACTTCTCATATCTCCCATATCTAGCATCATAGCCTGGCTTTCATTAGCTCCCACTTGGAATTTTAAGGAATTATCCGCACGATCCTCGGTTACTGACTTTGTCTCGGTATCAAAAGTTGTGCTGAAAGAAAACTCTGTTGCATGCTGTCTATCAACCTTAAAGCTGATACCATGCTCATTATAAGTATATGCTGCGGCTCCGCTCCAGGTAATTGTATCATCACTGTTTAATGTAGTCCCATCAGCATCCTTTAGGATGACGGTTAATTTCGTGCCATCCCAAGTAACATCCATACTTCTTACGTCTGTCCAGCCACTCATGGGGGTCACGCTCAGACCTGAAACGGTAGCTCTATTAGTGCCGCCACCGGATAACACGTTAGTCGTAAAATCATTTGCGGTAGTTTTTGCGCCCGCAGTTATCTCTGCAGCAGTAATAGTTAAATCAACTTTATCTCCTACTGCCGTTTTTTGATATTCCTCAGCAGATAATTCGAAGCTAATACCATGGGCATCATACTTGAAGCTGTTACTAACTTGGTCAAGTTTAATTGTATCAACAACAACCAATGGCGTCTGCCCTGAACTAGGAGAGTTAATGGTTATCTGCAGCTTATCTCCCGCCACTTTTTCTATGGAAACTGTACCTGTGCCACTGGCCACACCTGCCCACCCAGAGTGAGTATTGGTAATAGTTACCTTATCATCTTTAAGGGCGAATTTATAACCATTATGATTAACCCCTTCAGCAAAGGCTAAATCTTTTGCTGCTGCCGTAGCTAATTCCTGAGTAACTTTAGTAACTGAACCAGCCGCAGCTCTGTCACCATTAACCAGCTTCATGGTGTTAAACTCGGTAGTATTACCGATACGGTTAATTTCGGAAGTTAGTTGGTTGATTTCTTTTTGGATTTCAGATCTATCTTTTTCAACATTAGTGTCAGAGGCTGATTGTACGGCTAGTTCTCTCATTCTTTGCAGAATAGCATGAGTTTCGTTTAGGGCACCTTCAGCAGTTTGAATTAAGGAAATAGCATCCTGAGAGTTTCTGGAAGCTTGGCTTAAGCCTCTGATCTGGCCTCTCATTTTTTCGGAGATTGCCAGACCTGCTGCGTCATCACCGGCCCGGTTGATTCTGAAACCGGATGAAAGCTTTTCAATAGACTTTTGTCCGGACATGTTATTCATGCCCAATTGTCTGTGGGTATTCATGGCCATTAAATTATGGTTTATTATCATTATAAATTCCTCCTTGAATTTTAAATTATTACCCGGCATCCTTGCTAGGTATAAAGCACTTCGAGACACTTGGAGTTAATGCAATTAGTATCGACCTTTAAACCAAAACATCTCTCCCCCCTTTGCTTATGGAGTTAGTGTCAGATAGTGCTAGTAGTATAGATTATCGACAAAAGGAAAAAGAGGGTTAAGGATGGAAGAAAGGGAGATTAGACTATTTATAATCATTTTCCTTAAATTTTCTGAGTTTATCGCAAGCAAATAGCTTAGTAATCTGAATTTTAAATTAGAAAGGGAAAGCCGTAGCTTTCCCCATATCCATTAGTGATTTAAATTCTTCAAAATTAATAATTGGTTTTATTGTCCCATCCCCAACTGGGTGGCTAACCAATCACCCTGAGATTGCATTTGCTGTAAGGCTTTTTCCATCGCCGTAAACTGGCGCCAATATTTTTCCTCCAGCATTAGCATTCTATCTTGCATAGTTTTGATGCGGTCATCTAAACCGCTTATCTCTTTACCCAGGTAACTTTCATCTACTGCAGCAGTAGATCTGCCCGCCGTACTCGCTATTTGTTCATAGTAGCCTCTGATTTGAGTATCCAGCTTTTGAGCTATGCCTTGGCTCTTAGGATCATCTGAATCATTATTAAATACTTTGGCTACACCTTCTAAGTCTTCATTCAGAGCTTCTCTTAGCTTTTCTTCATCAATATAAAGCTTGCCATTATCTTTCCAGTCGGGGGAAGTCATGATTCCAATAGAAGATAAAGTTTTATATTTGCCATCTAAACCGCTGACCATATCAGTAACTGTCATGCGCATATTGGAAGCTATATTACTTAATAAGGAATCCGCCCGGAATATACCGCTGCGGGCCTTTTCTTCCCATTTTTCGATATCCTTTTCTTTCATATCGGCTTTTTGTTCTTCAGTTAAAGGCGGAAAATCGCGATATCTTTTTTCTGACAGCTTAGTACCTATCTCATCTATTATTTTATTATAAGCTTCCACAAAAGCTTTGATTTCATCTACTATTTTATCTACATTATTATTAACTTGCACATTGACTTTTTCTCCCGGAGCAGCTTTTTTAAGATCAAAGCTCATACCAATAAACTCAAACTTATTAGAGGCAAATTCCAAGTCGATATCGTTAAAGTTTATCTTAGCATTAGTGCCGGTTCCTAAAATTACAGAACTGCCGTCTACCGCTCCCAAAGGTGTATCTGAGCCAGGTTGCTTTAAACCCAAAGCTCCTCCTAAGAATCCACTTTTATCATCAGTAATTTCTATCTGGGCATTTTTTCCGGTGCTCTCTGTATACAAGAAGAATCCTTTTATACCTGGATCATAAACAGCTTTGACTCCGGTATCTTTAGTTAGGGCGTTAATTTTATTAACTACATCATTAAAAGTATCACCTTTATTGACGGTTACTGTAGATGCATCTGCTGCTCCATTGCCACGGAAGGAAAATGTTATCTTATTTTCGGTTTGCCCCTCAAAAAACTCGGCTATTGTTTGAGTAGGAAATCCTTCCACGGTTACCCCTTTAGCTAATTCTTTTACTTCAAAAGTATAGTTACCAGCTTCGGCATTATTAGTAGCCGTAACATTAAAAAAGCTATTATTAGTAGTAGTAGCTGTTTTTGTCAAATAAGTGCCTTGCATTCTCAGGTTCCAGTTAGCACCTTCCCTGAAACTTCTTAGCTGGTTATTAATAGAGCGGTAATCAGTACGTTTCCATTCCAAAAGCTGTTTTTGCTGATTAAAGCGATCCAGCTTAGTCTGTTCAATATTCATAAGCTGCTTAATAATACCTTCAGTATCTAAGCCGCTGGCAATTCCACCGAAGCGAATGCTGTTAATTCCTGTCATTGTTAGGTCCTCCCCTCGTTTAATTACTTTTTATCCGACTTATAATTTTTTAGCAAATTTATATTATCTGCTAAGTTAGTAACAGTTTGGGTAGCTTCTTGGTTAGCCTTTTTAATATCCTCCCACAACTCCTGACGGTAAATGCGCACCTCTTTAGGAGCTTTAATTCCTAGTCTAATTAAATCACCTTGGACATCTACTACCGTAATCTCAATATTATCTCCGATAATAATACTCTCACCTTTTTTTCTGCTAAGTACCAGCACGGGCTTACAACCCCTCTCTGGCAGCAGACTCTAGTTTTCCGGCATTTTGCGGGAAAATAAAGTGCTTAGTAGTATAATCGTAATTTTGGGCTATAAACTGTAGTCCTATTTTTTTATCTCCATTTATAATTACAGGTCCTAATAGGTTAGCAGTAGTCTTCTTAAAATCTTCGGGTATAGTTAAGATGCAATATAGAATAAAATTAGTCTTCTCATCTATTATTTCAAGCTTTTGCAGGCTTTCTTTATCAAGCTCTATTTCATAATCTGTAAAAAAGACAAAAGGGTCAGCTACTATTAAACATAATTCTTTAGTCAGGACAGATTGTAAATAGTAAAAAGGACTGTTGTTGTCTAAAGGTATTAAAACAAATTTATGTTCCTCTGGAAAACCAGGTAAGGCTTCGGGAAAAGTGATTATCAAGCTTTCATCTATTTCCAGATCGCCTAGTCCGGCAGTTTGCAATATCATGAACTAACCTCCTGTCGTTTCACAGGGACGGGTGTTGATACTCATCCCTCATTTTCTTTTAATTAATTAGACGCAGATATACACGGATTATATTTAAGCAAGTTTATTAGTTTTGCTTTCCTCCCAGGTTATGTTCAGGTAGTTTTTCTGTCTTATATAGGCATTGATCTTGCCCCATTCTAAATAATTTTCTACCCGGCCCCGGTTTAGTTTTAGATCTACTGTCCCCCGGTGCAGAGTAACTTCTACCGGTCTTACATCAGCCTCTATTTTAGGCGGCTGTTTAGGTATAGCCGTTACATTAAAATCTACCATATTATCCATGGCCTGTGCCGCTAAGTCTTCTATAGTTACGCCTTTTTCCAATTGTCCTAACATGTCACCTTCTGATGATATATTCCCTACAGCTTCAAAGGCTACGTTCCTGGCTATTCCTACCCAATACTGGCTAAATGCTGCGGGAGTTCTTCTGCCTGCATCAGCAAAGCACTCGGTTTGGTCTATATATACTTTAGGCCTGGGAGAATGAATCTCTACCTGCGGCTTCTTAATGTCCAGTTCAATTTGGGGGTGAACTGTTTGCAAAGACAAAAAAGGCTTTTTAATATCCAGCCCAATTTTGGCGTATTGTTGATCTATGTGAATTTGCAGCACTCCGACACCTCTTCTCAATAGACGCTGACAAACGCTGACCTTTTATGACTTTCGCTGACTTTTTAATAAAAATTATAAAAAATAAACCAGCTAAAGTCATAATAATCAGCGGGAGTCTGCGTGAATTAATTCCTACCGCAGGAAATCAATTAGGCTAGGCTGAATGATGCGGGCACCGGCTGATAGGGAAGCCCTATATACGTTTTCCTGCATTTTAAGATTCATTATTACCTCGGCTAGATCGGCATCTTCATTTTCTGCTAGTAAGCCAGTATAAGAGACTTGGGTTGACTCCAGTCTACTTTTTTGCAGTTCTAAGCGGTTTACTTTAGCGCCTATTTTAGAACGGCAAGATAATAAGTCCTCCGTTTTCTGGTCTAATAAAGTTATATTCTCGTCAATATTATTAGCACCTGGTACCCCATTAGCTACATTTTCTATGTCATTTACTACTTTATCTAAAAGGGCAAAAATTCCCCCTGTTATCGTTATGTCATCACCAGTCACCTCATCAATACCAGTCACAACTTCACTAGTAAAAAATCCCTTCATATCCTGATCATTTAAATTGATAGGCATTTTTACTCCTACGGCAATTTCCATCTCTAAACTGTTATTATTTCCTATCCAAGCATGATCTTCAGGTGGTGTCCCTTTTTTATACGGAGCTTCAGTTACATTAGTCCCGGCAAAAACATGTTTCGCCCCATAAGTAGTATTAGCTATCATTTTCATCTGATCATTTAATTCTTTTATTTCATCAGCAATGGCCTGCAGGGCACCGGGATCATTAACTCCTGTATTAGCAGCCTTAACCGTAAGCTCTCTTACTCTATGCATTATTGAGCCCATATTATTGAGAGCCGAGTCAGTAGTTTCCATAAAATTAATCGCTTCGCCTATGTTATTAATGTATTGTTTGCCTTCGGTAAGATTAGTACGTAGACGCAGAGATTTTACTAAACCGGCCGGATTATCGGAGGGCTGGTTAATTTTGCGTCCGGTATATAACTGTCTTTGATACATATCCATATTACGCATATTGTTATTAAGATTTCTTCGTAAATCATTAATCATCATATTATTGGTAACTCTGATCATAGCTTACACCCCTAATTTTTTTATTCACGCAGGCTATTTATGACTCTCGTAGGGTTTTCGAGTGATGCGGAACGACGAGGACATCGTTCCTTACGTCTGTTTACGTTTTACGTCTCGCCCCTACCTTCCCACTAATCCCATTCTATTAACAATTACATCAATCGCTTCATCCATAGTAGTTATAAATCGGGAAGCAGCATTATAGGCGTGTTGAAATTTAATCATGTTAGTAATTTCTTCATCTAGGGATACTCCCGATATAGATTGTCTTTTACTTTCCAACTGGCTTAGTAAGACTTCCTGATTCTTAACCATTCTTACTGCTTCCTGGCTCTTCACTCCTACTTCGGCACATATGGAACGCCAGTAATCATCTGTGGTAGCATTCGAAACCAGATCGTAAGAAGATACAGATAAATTGCCTGTAGTTCCCCAAAAGCCGCTAACCGATACTGGACTGTTGCTTTTTGTACTTAACATCATATAAGAACCGTCCAAGCTAACCTTCAAATCAAGGCCTTCATTATTAAGAGCATCTTGAACTGCCTGAGCAAGTTCATTTAAATTTGACACATCAGCCGCAATATTTATGGTATGTGTAGTTCCGCCATAGGTTATATCAAAGCTTTGAGTAATATTAACCGGCAAGGTACCAGTAAATTGCCCGGACATATCCCCGGACTTTATTGTCCGCATCTCACTATTCAAATCATGCTTAAGATTAGCAATAGCCATAGCTATAGAACCATCACCAAAATTAATTTTTTCACCAGTTACCGCGTCCAAAGTTGGTTGTGCGGCAGCCGCTATATTTTTCGGGTCTTTTAGAATATCGTTATTAACTTTAATAAATTGAGCCCAGTCCGTAATACTATCAGGGTCTGCAGGGGCATTAAAAAAGTTGATTCCGTCAGGAAGTGCTCCGTTAGGATTGTTCAGGCTATATCCTCCTCTATGTAATTCATTGGTCTTAATTACAATAGTCTTAGCTAATTTATTCAGGTTATCAATCAGATTAGGTACAGTCTCCAGATATTGGCCCTTATCCTCACTTAAATCAGTCTTACCCCTGTCATCTAATAAACCTTTTAATTCCCCGCTTTCGATTACAGCCCGAGTTTTAGTATCAGCCCAGATGACCATGTGCATTCCCTGATTATCCTGTTTAGTAGTCAATTTAGAGCTCTGGTTTCCTTGTACTAAGGCACGTCCGCCCATCTGCACGGCTACCATACCATTACTATCAGTATAGGTTTTGATATCTACAATCTGGCTTAATTGATCTATGAGTAAATCCCTCTGGTCTTCCAAGTCATTAGGCTGTTTACCGGCTATTTTTATCGATTGTATTTGCAGGTTAAGATCGGCTATTTGACCGGAAATAACATTTATCTCATCTACCTTAATCTTTACTGAAGCATTAAGGTCGTCTCTTAATTCCTTTAATTGAGTATGCATATGGTTAAAGGCATCGGCTAAGGCTGCGCCCCTCTCAGCTACCGTAGTTCTAACCGCTTCCGATTCGGGGTGAGCAACTAGGTCTTGCCACGATTCCCAATACATATCCATCACGGCTCGCAGTCCGTCATTAGATGGTTCGTTTAGTATAACTTCTACCTTAGCCAGCGCATTTTGCCTGGCATTCCAGTAACCGCTGGTCTTAGATTCATTTCTAATTTGCTCATCTAAAAAAGCATCTCTAATCCTTTGAATATCAGACACCATTACTCCCGTACCCAGTTGCCCTACTTTGCCACTACTAATAAGAGCAGGAGTATGATAAGGCCTGGTTGTAACCAGATTAGGTATTTGCCTGGTATAACCGGGAGTATTAGCATTAGCTAAGTTATGGCCGGTAACTTCCAGCGCCGTTTGCTGTGCCATAATCGAACGTTTTCCTATTTCTAATCCGAATAAAGACATAATCTCTACCTCTCTTTTAATTCACGCAGACTTGCGCAGATTTCTTATGACTTACACTGACTTTTTATTATTTTTTCTCATAATTCATTGTCATGACTTTACGTCGTACAATTAATTTATCTCCAAAGTTTATGAGAACTCCTACCTGATAGCCTGTCGATCTTAGATAATTTATTAATTGGGTTTCATGGGCTTTAGATAATTCTGAAACTGCTTTTAATTCTAAAATCACTTTATCTTCGACAAGCAAATCCGCAAAATATTCTCCTACCAAAATTCCTTCATAATAAACCTTAATAGGATATTGTTGAACTACTTTAAATCCGCCTTTTTCCAGTTCAATTTTCAAGGAATTTTCATAAATTTTTTCCAGAAAACCTGAGCCTAATTTATCAAATACCTTATATGCACAACCTATTATTTTTTCCGTTAAATCACTATACAAGTAATTATCTGTCATGTGTATCTCTCACTAATAAATTACTTAAAAAGTCTGCGGTCTTCATAATAAGTCAGCGTTATTCTGCGTCTATTTTCAACAATCAGACTTTTTTATCTAGCAGGTTTAGACTTGGGCGGCTGGGGGTTTCGTTGCTCCGCTCCCCTTGGGCAGAATAGGTGCCGGCTACGTCTCCATCTAAAAGCGACTGCATAGTATCTATATAATCAAGTGATTGCTCAATTAGTTCGTTATTATGCTTATTTATAGCTTTAAGGCGGGTAAGGTTATAATCTAGGTAGTTAATCTGTTCCTCTAGCTTCTCGGCTGATTCACTATATTCAGCCTGGACTTTTTCTAATAAAACCTGAGCAGATAAATCCGCAGCCGCCATTCCCCATGTGCTGGCTAATTCTTCCTGTAACTTAAAACGGACACCCTCCAACCGAGTCAGATTAGAAACTATGGTGCCCTCTTTACGAATCAAACTATCCAGTTCTTTTACTTGGTTAGCTATTATTAATTGCTGCTTTTCCAAACCTATATCGGCCAGATCAGCTAACACTTGGTTAACTTGGGCCGTTGCTGCTATAAAATCCAAGAGCTTTTGCATATTTTTTCACCGCTTCCTATATCAACCGATCTACGATAGCTCTTTCAATCATTTTTTCGGCTACTTCCTCATCTGATACGGTATAAGTACCTGCTGATACCCGTTCTTTCAGATCATTAACCTTGTCTAATCTTATATCATCAGTATTTTTAATCGTCTGCAGCACCTTTTGTTTTATTTTGCTTTCGCCGGAAATAACCAAATCATCCTTCTTAGCTACTTGCTTGGCGGCTTCGGTTTTATTAATTTTATTGCCACCTGATTGCTTATTATAGGTTTTAAGAATGTTTTCTATCTGGCTTTTTGAAATAATCATAGCTTTACCCCACCTTACTTGTTCTACATGCTTATTACTATCTTCGAAATAAAAAGATAAGAGGTTTAATACCTCTTATCTTAATTCTTATTTAATTTGCTAATAATAGCTCTTATTTATTCTTCTTATCTACCTTTGCATACCAGAGAAATCATTTATCCTCTTTAGTATACATTCTATCTCCTCGGCTCCCTTTAGGATTTGATTTATCCGCAGCCGGCGAACTTTTACCGGGTAATACTTGTTTTATCTGGGAATTAAGGTCATTTAGACAACTATCGCAATATTTTCCCTCCGCTATAAAACGCCCGCAACGGGTACATTCCAAAACTGTAGTCATCCCCCGTGATTGCAGCCTGCCGTCACGCAAGAACTGTAATATTTTCTCCTCTTCTACCCCGGTAGCTTCCGCTACTTCGAAAACCGAGGCTCCTGGGTAATCTCGTACGTATTTTCGAACTACCATGTACTCACTATCTTCTGCCTCTTGGCATTTTCGGCATACATTTCTACCTTGTGCACCAAACAGCCTGCCACATCTAGGACAATTTTTTAGTTCACTCATCCACTACACCTCCCTAACTAGAAGCCTTTACCAGTAGCCCAAGTAATAATTGACACTCTAGCTGCTCCAGCTTCTAGAAGTGTTCTTGTGCACTCCCGGCCTGTAGAACCAGTTGTATATACATCGTCAACTAATAATATATTTTTTCGATAGATATCCTCTTTATCCTTTATTTTAAAGGCATATAACAGGTTTTTTTCCCGTTCTTCCTTGGTAAGTTCCCGCTGGGAAGGAGTCTCTTTAATGCGGATTAAAGCATTATTGCTTACCTTCAGTTTTAACTCTTTACCTATTTGCTTAGCTAGTAATTCGGTCTGGTTAAATCCCCTTTGTTTCAAATGTCCAGCTGAAACTGGAACTGGCACAATAATATCTATAGGCCAAAAATCCGGTTCATTTTTCACTACGGCCGCCATCATTATACCCATCCGTACTGCCAAATTCTTTTTACCTAAAAATTTTAAAGCTTTAATAGCAATCCGGTAAGGCTCGGAATACGGTCCTACCGACCTGGCAATGTGAAACTGGGGTGGTGTACTACGGCAGTCAGCACAGTAATTCTCCCCATCCTCCAAATATTTTCCGCATTTTTTACAAATAGGCTTACATTTTTGCATATCAAGCATATTATCACAACAATCTACGCACCATGGGTTTCTGGTATTATAAATACCTGGCCTGCGACATAAACAGCATACATTTTGCGGAAATATAATATCCATGATTAAATTAAACAAATTCCCCCACCTCATTCCCCCGTTATTAATATCATATTCGAAATTAATAATTTAGGATACCTCTATAAATATCCGTACTAGCAGATACTTATAAATTAAACTTAAGCATTAGTGATTAATTTTAAATTATATCAAAGTTTCCATATTTTTGGGGAATTAGTGAGATATATTAGGGCGTGCCGCCAGACTTTCTCCGGTGTGATGGTATCTAATGGAGGAATTTTGTTTCATTAGGTGATAAATAATGAGGCGCATATTTAAGCGGTTATAGGTTATTTTGTCTCGAATTACTAGCCTGTTTTTTTAGGCTAAAAAGCTTTTCTAATTTTCATCTCTGTATCATCATCTTCTTCTAAAACTAAAGTCACTTCGTTGGATACTACTCCATATAATTTACGGCTGCCAATAATTAAAGCAATCATTATTATTAGCCATATAATAAAGCTTATAGTTTTAAGCAAAATAACCACCAAAAAACCTCCTTTAGGCTCTTTTGTAAATAATATGCCTAGAGGAGGTCACTTGATTACTATATTATTTATTACTCTTCACTGACAATACCATTTTTCAAAGCGTACAATGCAGCTTGAGTACGATCTTTTACTCCCAGTTTCCTAAAAATACTAGTGAGATGGTTTTTAACGGTTTTCTCACTGATGAACATAGCATCAGCCATATCTTTGTTGCTATTACCCCTAACTAATAAGGCTAATACATCCTTTTCCCGTTTGGTTAGCTTAACTGCCTCATTCTTGTTATCACTTCGACTGAGTTCCCTAACTAGCCGATTAGCTATCCGCGGATGTATAACTACTTCTCCTATCATTACTTTATGTATAGTGTCGATAAGTTCTGCCCCGGCTACATCTTTTAATACATAAGCAGAAACACCTGCCCTTACCATTTCTACTACTTGCTCATCTTCATAAATAGTTAATGCTATGACCTTAATGCTGGGATATTCCCTTTTGATGACCCGAGTCGCCACTATCCCATCAGTACCTGGCATATTTACATCCATTAATATTACATCGGGTTTTTCCTTACGGGCCATATTTATAGCACCTTGACCATCACCTACTTCGGTCACTACCTGAATCTTGCCATCTAATTCCAGAACTTTTCTTAATCCTTCCCTAACTAAAACATGGTCATCTGCTATTATGACCCTTATTTTTCCCATGCTTACTTGCCTCCTCTTTTATAGGCACCCTTATTATCACCTGAGTACCCTTACCGGGAGATGAAAATATATCTATTTCACCGCCGAAAAGCTCTACCCGTTCTTTCATGCCAAGAATGCCGTAACTTTCCTGCTTTTCCCCTACCTCGTTTAAATCAAAACCTTGGCCTTCATCTTTTATGACTAAAGTCAGGAGACTCCCTTTATCTTCAATCTTAACCAATGCCTCATTAATTCCCGCATGTTTTCTAATGTTAGTAAGCGCTTCTTGTACTAGTCGATAAATTGCTATTTCCAGCGATAAATCATATTTCCTGCGGGGACCGAAAACCTTGTACTTTATATAAAAATTATATTTAGCTTCATAATCATGAAAATATTCCTGCAAAGTTGAGGCTAATCCCTCATCATGTACTAAAGTTGGTTTTAAATCAAACATTAAGCGTCTAATATCGGCTAGGCTCTCTTGTCCCATGCTTTTTATGGAGCTAAGTTCCGCTATTATCCGTTCTGACCCTTCATCCCATAAGTGGTTGATTAAATCTAATCTAATCATCATACTAGCTAAGCTTTGAGCCGGGCCATCATGTAATTCCCGGGCTATTTTTCTACGTTCTGACTCTTGGGATTCAATTATCCACATTTCCATATTTTGCTTGCGGTAAATATCTTCTAAACTATCACTTATACTTTCGACATTTCCTTTTAAAAACTTTAGTGCTAATCCGGTGGTATTAAGAAAATTATCCGCCCGACCAGCAATTTGCTCGAACTGTTTTATTTGCCGACCTATTTCATCCCTGCGCTTTCTAAGATATATTTCCTTATTACGCAACTCTATCAGCCCAATTTGCAACTTCTTGGCTACATCATAAGCCTCTTTTATACTCTTTTCCGGATAGGCCCTGAAATTGCGGCTTACATCCATCAGTCTGATGCGGGCTTGTTTTTCCAGCTTTTCACATTGATCTACTTGGCCGATTAATTTCTCGGTTTCCATCTGCACTTCCAGCAACTCTAATTTAAAACGAGAACTTTGCTTGCGACATTCCTCCCCAATATCAAAAATATCGCTGCGCCCTTGCTCCAAACTAGTTACTATGCCATTTAGCAAACAGTTAAGTTGTTCTAATTGAAAAGTTCCCGAGTTATCACTATTTATGAAACTTTCGTCATAATTCATAAAAATCCTTCCTTGTCTCAGATTCTTCTTAATTAGTATAGCATTTTGTCGTCAACTGGTGAGATTTTAAAGAAAGGGTGACTGGACTAAGGTAGAACTGAGGTAGTTTTAGAAGATAGCTTTTAAAAATTATACCGGCTTTGAATAAGCCGATGGGGCAACTCTTGCGTAATTAGAGGTTTCCTCTTTTTTCATGTTATTGTAACATAATACCTAGAGTTGTCGCTTGGCGGTTGGTCACTTCCCATCTCATAGAAGGGGGGTGATACTATGATTACATATAGCGAATTGTTTCAATTTTGCTTGGTAATTATAGGAATTATTTCCCTGTGCATTATGTTGTACAGAAAATAAAACATACCGCCTGTGTAAGGCGGTATAACCCAAGTTAGGACTAGCCGCCATACCAAAAGCGGCTACTCTTTTTGTTAAGTGCCCGTAGGGCAAATGAAATTAGTAGTCCCCGCAGGGGGCAACTCCTTTAATAATTATATGCTATCATGTAGAGAAATATTAGTCAAATGAAGCTCTAAGGCTGGTTTCTCAAAGGTTATCTATCCCTATAGCCTGCATTACTTCACATTGTATCTCTCTTAATTGTGCTTCACTATTAGTTTCCACATAAATTCTAAATAAGGGCGCAGTTCCAGATGACCTTATTAATACCCAACTGCCATCTTCTAAAACTATCTTATTCCCCTCCAGAGTACTATGATGATCTACGGTTATACCGGCAATGGTGCGGGGAATATAATCGTTTAGCTTAGCAGTAATTTTTTCTTTCGCCATTACATCTACTTTTATATCCAGACGTTCGCTTATTATAGCTCCGTATTCTTCTTCTAGTTCTGCCGTTAGCTCGGCCATAGATTTACCCGTATAAGCTAATAGCTCCACAGCTAGTAAACAAGCTAAGATGCCGTCTTTCTCGGGAATGTGGCCAAATACACTTAAACCTCCACTTTCCTCGCCACCTAGTATGCAACCTTTTTCCCGCAGGCATTCACCTACATACTTAAACCCTACCGGAGTTTCAATAATGGCTAAGCCATTCTTTTTAGCTATTTTGTCCAACATATGGGTGGTAGCAATAGAGCGGGCTACCGGCCCTTTGTAGGCTCTGGTTTTTAATAAATGGTCTAATAATATGTACATAAAACGGTTAGCACTTACAAATTCACCGTTTTTATCAATAATCCCAAACCTATCGGCATCACCATCTGTAGCTAAGCCAATATCAGCATTATAACTTACTACCGCCCGTTTAAGATCACCCAGCCAATAGTCGGTAGGCTCCGGCATGGCTCCCCCAAATAAAGGATCTCGATAATTATTTATAGTGCGAACTTCACAGCCCAGCTCGCTTAACATTTTCTCCAGATACCCTATCCCTACACCATACATCGGGTCAATTACAACCTTTAAGGGTCTTAACTTAAAAAACTCCGGCTTTATTATTTTCCATAAATGATTAGTATATTGCGCGTTAACTTCAATTTCCTTAAATAATTCAAGTTTTATCGCCTCATTTACGCATAATTCATAAATCTTGCCCTGTTCTTTAACCTTATTTACCTGCTCCTCAATAACATCAGTTACATCAGGCAATGCTGGCCCGGCGTATTCCGGAATAAACTTAATCCCATTATATTCAGGGGGATTATGGCTGGCAGTTAACATAATAGCACCACTAGCATCAACTTCTCTTATAGCAAAAGCAGTTACCGGAGTAGGGGTAGCTTTTTTTAGCAAATACACTTTTATCCCATTCCCCGCCATTACCTGAGCACATTCCCGGGCAAAATCCTCTGACATAAAACGATTATCATAACCTATGACGATACCTTTTTTGGTTAGATTCTTACTATTGATATAACTGGCAATTCCCTGAGTAACTATACGGCAATTTTCAAAAGTAAAGTCTCTAGCAATAATAGCTCTCCAGCCATCAGTTCCAAACTTAATTTGCGACACTACTAATCCTCCTTAAAAGGAAACCTTCCGTACTTATAAAATACCGGTATTACAGTTAAACTTGCACTAATATGGTTGTGAATTATATACTAGCATAATTTCAGCGCAGTTGAACTACTAATATCTTATAAAAATATATCCCGATATATGAGCATATACTAAAATACCACAAAATGCTACCATTCTCTATTAGTCTACCTGACAGGCCATAATATCATACACTTGGAGTTGGGATAATTATACTAATTAGCCCCAATGCGTACATATAAAAATTCCTTAACTACCTTTACTATCCTTTTAGCTGCTTTCCCATCCCCATAAGGGTTAATAGCCTGTGCCATTTTATGGTATTCGGTTGCATCGGTAAGCAAAAGTTTAGCTTCTTTATAAATGTTGTCTCTAACTGTTCCGACTAACTTAACCGTACCTGCTCTCACTGCTTCAGGCCGTTCGGTAGTATCCCTTAAAACCAGAACCGGCTTACCTAAGGAAGGCGCTTCTTCCTGCAAGCCCCCTGAATCAGTTAAGACTAGATAACATTTACTCATCAAATTAGCAAATGGTTCATAATCAAGGGGTTCTATGAGATGAACCCTATCCCGGTTTCCTAACATTTCTACGGCAATATCTCTAACGGTAGGGTTCATATGCACGGGAAACACCAGTTCAATATCTTCAAACTCATTTACTAAATCTATTAAAGCCGCATATATCTCTCTCATCTTATCACCCCAGTTTTCCCGGCGGTGGGTAGTGACTAAAATAATCCGGCGATTAAAGTCAATATTAGCTACACTATCATTAAAACTATAATTTTCTTTAACCGTTTCTAATAAAGCATCTATTACCGTGTTGCCGGTTACCCATATCTTAAAGGAAGCGGTAGCTTCGGCTAACAAATTATCCCGGGCCGTATCAGTAGGAGCAAAATGAAGTTCCGTTAACCGGCCGGTTAAGACCCGGTTCATTTCTTCCGGGTAAGGAGAATACTTGTTTTTAGTCCTTAACCCGGCCTCCACATGACCTACCGGAATTCTTTGATAAAAAGCCGCTAATGACGCGGTAAAAGTGGTAGTCGTATCACCATGTACTAATACTAAATCCGGCTTTTCCTTTTCCAGGACTTCCTTTAAGCCGGTTAGTACCCCACTAGTAATACTATATAAATCCTGCTTATCCTTCATTAAATTAAGATCATACTTAGGTTTAATATCAAATAAGTGTAAGACTTGATCCAGCATTTCACGGTGTTGGGCTGTTACTACTACTACCGTTTCGATATCGGCTACTCTCTCTAATTCTTTTACTACAGGAGCCATTTTAATAGCCTCCGGCCTAGTACCGAAAACAACCATAACTTTTCCTAAATGCACTACTATTCCCCCAATTCGTTTGCTAAAACTCCTTCTATATACTATACACTAAACCCCCCCCATTGGTGCAACCCGACCAGGCAGTAGAACGGTTTCGTTTACCTTGACAGAAACCCATTAAAGACGATTCCTAGTGGCTTATATTTCACATTTTGCATCTAGCGTCTACCCCCTTACTCTTAACCCTCACCTCATCCTTACACCCTAGCCGGCATTCTATCCCAAAATAAGTCCATAATCGGCCATAGTTGGTAAGGCATCATCAGGGTACTATATAGTATTCCTCGCTCCTGCCACCCTCTTTTCATTTTTAGTTGGTTATTTTGCAGAAACTTCATCGTCCAAACTGGAATATCTTCACTCTTTTCATTTTCCTTTATTTCAGCCTTAGGAGCCTTACTAGAACCAGGCTTTGACCCAGGGTTAGGTGTTGGGATGGGTTCTGGATCAGGACCTGGATTTGGCTCTGGCTCTGGAACCGGGCCGGGTTCCTCAGGTAAATTCTCATCTAATGCTTTAACTGTTATATTAATACTTGCCGTCCAGGCTTCATAGGATATAGTAATGGTATCAGTCCCGGCATGATGAGCTTTATATAGCCCCTTAATAATTTCATTTATTACACTGCTCCAAGTTACCTGATCAGTTATCTCTATCATTTCCCCATCCGAATAGAGTAAATAAGCTGAAAACCATATCTCCTCTCCTTGGTCTAACTTTGTCTTACCAGGTGTAAGCTGAAGTCCCAACACCTCTTTTACCAGTATATCCACACAGACACTTTGCCCTTCATACTCCACCATAATCCTAGCTTCTCCCGGCGCTAAAGCTTGACATATCCCGTTTTCCACTGTAATTACCCCTTCATTATCACTGCTCCATTTTCCTAATAAGGTAATGTCCTCTTGATAGCCATTGTTATATGTAGCTAAAGCTTCTAATCCGAATTCCTCCCCCGCCTTAACCTTATCAAGGGTTTTCTCTATGGCTAAATCAGATACCCCCGCATACCAGCAAACCTTATAATCCTTAGATTTACAAACCATGTCGTTTCCATTACTGGCTATACTTAAGGCAGGAAGCAGGTTTTCTATCTGTTTAATTTGACCATTATTAAAATCATATAGACAAATATTATTACTTTTATCTAAGAAATATATTTGCTGATTAATTAAACAAATAGCTCCATATTGCGCTTCAACAGGCACTAGCTCCGGGGTGCTATTCACTGCTATCTTTTGTCTGTATAACTGATTATCATTACCGAAATAAACTACCTCATTTCCGTAAGTACTGATATTAGAATTTTTACATTGGGAGTCTTTAAGTTCATTCATGAAATGATTGCCTTCCACATCTATTTCATCTAAATTGCAATAATATAGCTTGTTTTCTTTGCTCCACAGCATTAAAGTCTGTCCCTCATGTTCACTTAATCTTAAACTATTAGCATACCCTTTAAACAACTGTTTAGGCTGTAAACTATTGTCTGTAAGCAGATAAAAAATTGTACTAACACTAGTCCCTCCTACCTGATACACAACTTTACCATTATTAATCTGATAAATATCCTGTACATTTTGCCCCGTAATTTCCAGGTTCTCCCCCGGTCCAAGGCCAAATTGTTCTTCTCGGCTTAAATTAGTAAGCCCTAATCCATTATTAGTCCGGTATACTATTACCCCATTGCTTACCTGAACTGGCTCTCCGTTTTTAGTAGAAGTTGATAGTCTATAGCTCACATTCTCTCCTATTCTAAAGTAGCAAGGGTAATTATAATTACCAATCTGCTCACTCCAAATTATTAAATCCCCCTCCACAGCAGGAGAACCTATTTGTATCCCTTTATCGAATCTGAGTTCAGTAACGCGCTTATTCCCTGGAAAATCGAAGACTGAAATCTCCTCTGCAGCGTAAGCCCCGCTTCCCCAGCTTATGCATACCAGCACTACTATACCTAACCACATACAAGGTCTTCTCATCTTTTTCCCCCATTTCAAGTAATATTCAACCTTTTATTCCATATATTTATAAATTTATCGCTAAATACCTGCCCATAGATACAAAAAAACCGGGAAAGTTTTTTCCCGGTTTTGGTATATCTATGAAAGCTGTCAACAAGGTGTATTAACCCCACCTACCAAGCGATGTTGAAGTTTAGGCTGCCTCCGTCTGGAATTACTTCTACTTTAACTAAGCCTTTATTTATCTCGTATAACCTGCCATTAATGGTTACTATTCCTTCCCCAGGAGCCTTAGTATTAGCATTCCAAAAATGTAGTACAACCTCAGTTTTTTCTCCTTCAATCATTTGCTGGGGAGGATAAGCAGTTACTAAATATCTCTTTTCCGGAGCCCGGGCCGGCTCCTTTACCGTATTAGCAATACTGGCTTTTAAAGTATATTGGGATTCTTTAAGATTATAATTACTTATAGTCGCCGAGCTGTAAACTACGATTTCCCAAGTACCACCTACCGGATTAGTATAAGTAGTATGTATACTGGGAGTAGTGTTAGCCTCACCTACACCCGCGTATTGACTAACATCTTGTAAACCTAGCGGTGATATGATATGCATTCTAGCCCGCCCTTGGTTACCTACCTCCAACTGTATATCCAGCTTTTCCGTGCCTGAAGCTACATTTACAAAATAACGTCTAAACTCACCTGCTCCTATCTGGTCCTTCTTTTCCAGTGATTGTTTGGGTAGGGTCTCTAAATTATAAGGGACTACTACCGTTTGCAGGACAGCCACATCCCAGCCGGGAGTATCATGATCATCTGCAACTAAAAAATCACTATATAACCCGGGCTCGGTTAGTTCATCATACTTAATAGTAATAGTTCTTTCTCCCTGCTGTGGTACTTGTAAGGAAAACTGCTGCGGTTTTATCCATGTGGAAAGACCACCTACTGCTAAATGCCTATTCTCATTAGAATTATTAAAAATCTTCACCGATAACTGGGCCGGTACAATTTCTTTGGAATAATAACCATTACCATAGCCAAAGTTAGGACTATACTGGTTAACCTTAAAATTAACATATTGGTCTTTGACCCTTTTAATTTCTTGCCAAGCCCGCATCAAATCTACCGTCCCAAATCCCTGTTCTACTGCTTCATATTCTTCTAAAGGCCGGGCCCCGGCAATTAAACCTTGGGAAATGACCATAGAATCAGTAAGATACATCTTATGGGTCATAACATCCATTAATAATGCTGCCGCACCGGCTACATGAGGAGCAGCCATACTAGTACCTTCGTCCAGACGGTACATGGAATTACCCCACAGAGGATAAGTAGACATTACACTTCCCGGAGCTACCAGTACCGGGGCCGTTATCCCGTCTATACCCGGCCCGCTGGAACTAAAATACCATAAAGTAGGTTTTTCCACTTCCCAGCCATAATCATTTCTCCACATTTCAGTAGTAGCATAAGCTCCTACACTAATAACATTACGAATGGCCGCAGTATCAGCGACAGTGCCCAGACCAGGTCCATTATTTCCTGCCGCTATACATAATAACATACCATGAGAATTCCACATCTTATTAGCTAAATTGGAAAGCTGTTTTAACTCTGCAGGAGTAATCTGGTACTGGCCCATACTCATCACCGCAATATTAGCCCCCATATCAGCCGCCAGCAAAATAGCATTTTCCAATCTGCTTAAATAGGCTAAACCTAAATTATTAATTACCTTTATCGGCAGAATTTGCGCCCCCGGCGCGACTCCCTCCACCTTACCGTAAGCTGCTACAATACCTGCTACTTCAGTTCCATGTCCCAGGGAATCAAATCCCAGTTTAACATATTGATTATCCTTTTCTATCTCACTTACTACTACATTAAAAACCTTATCGTTTTCTCCCTTAATGGAAGCTATTTGGTTCTTACGGCTATATTTCATCAGGGGTACTTCATCTTTTATTTGTCCATCCATATCTGTATCTATATAGACTGTGTCATAATTATTAAAATATTGACTGGCTACCACCACCACTAAAAATCTATCATTAGGCAGGCTATCTTTTATTACTTTAGGTAAAAATGAAGTGCCCAAGTAACCATATAAAAATTCGCCTGCGGCATTATTTATTTCTGTTACATCTATTTTTTGCCCATTAATATTAAGTTGGCCATTGTCAGCCTGGATAGGACCATTTAAAGTAACTTTACCCTCATCAGTCAAATCGACAAAATCTACTACCTTGGTATAACCGTCGGTAGTTTTTTGCAAATCAGGATGGCCCACATCTACTCCGCTATCTATAACTGCCACTAACTGTCCACGCCCGGTAGCTCCCGTTTCTTTAACAAATTCTTGTACCCGCATAGCCGCCTTAGTCGTCTCCAAGCTTAAGGCCGGATTATTTCGGGCTAATCTAGAATTCACCTCGTAGTGCTCCAGGTCAGATAATTTAACTACACTACCATCAACTGCCACCATCTTGCTAGTTTCCGGTAAACGGCTAAAGGAAAACTTAATACCCGTACTAGGGAACTCTTCTACCAAATATACAAAAGTTAATTCACCTTTATTATTAACATTAAAAAGTATCTCGGCAGGTAAGAGTAATTCAGTTACCGGTTCCTGACTGCCTTCCCGGTATACGGCTATATTTTCCGTTATCTTAAATACTTCTTCTCCCGAATTTAATTTTATAGTTACCTCTCTTAAGGGTAAATTAATGTCGACTAAAGTGCCCTGAAAATGAAATTTCCTGCCTTGTAATTCTAATAATTGTCCTAATAATACGGTAACTTCGGCTCTAGTAAGCCTATTTTGGGGCTTAAACCGGCCATCAGGATAACCACTAACCAGTCCTTGTTCAACCGCATAAGCAATAGCTTTTTTAGCCCCGGGGGAAATCTCCTTATAATCATCATAAGGCAGTTCCTCAGGTTCATCTATATCCTCCACCTTAAGAGCCTTAACTAACATCACCAGGGCTTCTTCGCGTCTGATTAATTGATAAGGCTTAAAATCATTATTCTCATCACCTGACGCTATGCCTAACTCTCCGGCTAATTCGATATAGCCTTTAGCCCAATGATCATCAGCTACATCCCGAAAGGAAGATTCGCCTTTAGTTAACTTAAGAGCTTCATCACTTTCGTTCAAAAATGCTATAAGCAGAGTAATAAATTCCGCACGAGTAATATAGGAATTAGGCCGAAAGGTATCATCAGGATAACCATTAACCATATCCCTACTCTGCAAATAATCAATTTGCGGACGGGCCCAATGCATCCTAGTATCAGTGAATGCCAGAGCCATACCCGGTATATTAATAATAAAGCAAAAAACCAAAATACCTGATAATATTTTAATTTTTTTCATATGTACCTACCTTAAATTTGTAAAGAGTTCAGGGGTTAGGAGTATAACAATATCGCCCCACTCCTCACGACTTACTCCTATTAATTAACTTTAAAAGAGAGCTAGTGGAGCCATCGGGGACGGTTTTTCCTGGTCAAATATGTACGATGCCCGCGTCGTTCCTTCCTCATGGAGGTGTTCTCGTGACATCCGGAACGGAACACCGTTCCTACGCCTCACTCCTCACACCTAACTCCTTACTAATTCCCGATGCCATTCATTATTATATCGGTAACCTCTCTGGCTAACTCTCCGGCATCGACTTCCCAATCTTCTAAAGTAATAGGCCCCCATAAAGAGGCTAGTACTCCGCCTATGAGATGAGTAACTAAAAGCGGGTCTACCGGTTTTAATTCCCCTTCGTCAATAGCATTTTGCACTAACTCACACATTTTACTCTCCTTTTCCTTACGCATTATATAACCCCATTCTTTCAGTTCCTCGTCAATTATTTCTGCATCCCAAAATACAATTCTTGTTAATTCTTTATGTTCTTTACAGAACTGTATATGCCCTTCAAAAAATAAGAAAATTTTTTCCGCAAATGGAATGCCTGCGCTAGTAGAATTAATAAGCCTTTGGTAATAAAATCTAATACTTCCCTCCATCATTTCCTGAAACAAGTGGAGTTTACTGCTAAAATATTCATAAATAGTACCTTTACCAACTCCCGCAGCTGCCGCTATTTCCTCCATCTTGGTATTATGATAGCCTTTGGTAGAAAATACATGGACTGCTGCTTTTAGTATTAAGTCGCGTTTGCTTTTCTTAATTTCCATGCTTCTCCCCTCCTCGTTTAAAAGTAAGGTGTTTTAGGTGTGAGGAGTTAGGGGTAAGGAGTAAACGTAATAAATCCCTAAATCTTCACGACAACCGTAAAATGTTAAATGTTAGACGTAAAAAGTAATAAATTCAAAGCTATCCCATGTTATCGAAATATACGGTAACGGGCCAGACTGTCCGAAAACTCAACTTTTTTTGAATTGGACGTATCAATTTTGCAGTATATAACAATATTACTGATCGAATTACCCCAAAATAAAAAAATGGGGGCTATCTTATGCTAATTGTTCA
>JAEWZB010000042.1 GCA_023395515.1 Bacillota bacterium | reverse complement strand
TGCTGAACAAGCTACCCACCGCCGATAATGGCAAGACACTTGCTGACTTCATTGACAGCGGCGATGTCGTAAGCTGGGCAAGCGAGGGCATGACCGCACTGGTCAAGTCCGGCATAATTTCCGGCAGTGGCGGCAACCTTAATCCGACAGGTGGCTCTACCCGCGCCCAGATGGCGCAGGTGCTGTACAATCTGTTGGAGAAATAAGACACTATTGAAAATCGGCATCCCCCAAGCATTTTTAAGCCTGGGGGATTACCGATTTTTGGCTTCTTTGCTCGAATTAGGGGGAAAATGTTATATGGGATTTTGGCTCCCATACATCATAAAACTTGCCTGAAAATAACCGGAACTACAGCTAAGTTATTAGCGGAGTTTTTACAAGAGGAAGAATTAGTGTAAAAGATAACCTGAATTATGGAGGGGAGGGGAGAATGAATTCAACCCTCCCCTAACTGGATTAAAGAGGAAAAGTTAATATTGTCAGCTATTATTGATACATATAGTTCCTGCACCAGGGAACATCGTTACTCAAATTCTTGGAAAAAAGCAATTGATGAACATCCAGATTACCGCAATTAAAAGCGGCAGCACAGGTATTAAGATACAATCTCCACATTCTAATAAAAACTTCATCTTTGCTCTTTTGAATCTCAGGCAAGGCCTGTTCGAAATTTCCGGCCCAGTTTTCCAAAGTTCGGCCGTAATGGCGGCGCAGACTTTCCGCATCTAACAAGTAGAAACTTTCGCCTATCATATAGTTAATCAATTCATTTATATTAGGAATGTAACCGCCCGGAAAAATATATTTATTAATCCATGAATTGGTTCCGCCCTTATTTTTACGTTTGCCGGTGATGCCATGCAGCAAAGATAATCCGCGTGCGTTTAATAATCTATTAATAACCGAGAAATATTCAGGGAGATGGTCTTTGCCCACATGTTCAATCATACCTACACTTACTATGCTGTCAAAAGTTCTGTTCTTTAACTCTCGATAATCGACTAGCTGCACCTCCACTAAATTTTCCAATCTTTCTTTTTTTATTCTCTTTTCAATGGCGGTAAATTGTTCTGCACTCAGAGTAATCCCAGTTGCTTTAACCCGGTAATTTTGGGCGGCCGCTATAATAAGTTCTCCCCATCCGCAGCCTATATCAAGTAAGGTTTGTCCGGCTTTAAGATTAAGTTTTTTAAGAATATGTGCAACTTTGTTTTTTTGCGCCTGGGCTAATGTGTCATCATCAGATGCGAAGTATCCGCATGAATAGGTCATTGTATCATCCAGCCATAATTTATAAAAATCATTGCCAATGTCATAATGATGTTCTACATTTTTCTTGCTTTTGCGCACGTTATTAGAAAGGGTTTTAATGAAACTGGTACCTAAATTGTTGATGCTGATGAAATTATCAAAATTACGGAACAGGGACTCCATAATCTTTTGTATATCTCCTTCAACTTCCACCGTCTTATACATATAGGCTTCCCCTAAAGCCAAGGCCGGGTCAGCAATAACATCGGCTTTGGGAATCGGTTCATTAAATATTAACTTAAATTGACTGGCCCCGCTCCCGTAAACCACTTCTTCGCCATCCCAGAATTTTACCGTACAAGTATCAAGGAACAGGTCTTTGAGCATGTTCTTATAAAACAGCTTGTCGACCCCGGTAAAGTGCAATTGTTTCTTTTCACTTACAGATATCATCATTTCCTCCTTCGTTAATTGTAATGTTGAAAGAGAGCTAAAATTGCAAACATATAATAGATCATATGAAAATTCTGCTCCGTCTTGGATATTTTTATCCCCAAAATAAAAAATAGGGTATCTCACTATGAGTAACCCCATTATCTTTTTAATTAACTAAATAAAAATATTGTGCTAATCATCTTAGGCAAGATTAGTGCAGTTCTGTGTTTAATAAACTCCTGCTTTACCCCTTGAAATCAGGCGGGATCTACAACATGAGGATTTTTCCCGCCCAGAATAGATAAATCCACGGTTATTTTATCGATGCCCCTATCCAAAGCTTGGGCAATTTTTTCGTCAGAGGCACGCCATGATAAAGGTGTCATTTTGATTAGATGCTCCAGATTCGCCTTTGCTAGTTTTACTTGGTAGGTTATGCGTTTCTGAGTTATAAGCTTATAGTTTTTATGGAAAAGCTCTATGACATTTTCATTAGAATAAGTTTCTCTAGCAGTTTTATCAAAGAAGAGAGCTCTTAATTCTTGCAGATAATCACTTTCTGGAACCACTTTAATAAGTAGACCGTCAGCAGCCATAATGCGGTTGAATTCAGAGTAATTAGCGGGAGATAGAATGTTAAGTATCACCTCAAATTCCTTATCCCTTAAAGGGGCCTGAGCTAAATCTCCCACACACCAGATGCTGGAGGGATATTGCTTAGCCGCCATTTGTATGCCGGCTTTGGAAATATCCATACCTATGCCTTGAAAGCGTCCGGGAAAATCATAGGTCAATTGACTAATGACTTGGGCTAAATGTGACCCTTCTCCACAGCCGGCATCTAAAATTCTAATCATACTGGAGCTAGTTTGACTCATCTCTTTTACAATCATCGCACTTATTTGCTGTACCAGCGGGGCAAAGAAACCACTATTACATATTATCTGCCTGGATTTTAACAAAACTTTATCATATTCAGGGGGGCTGCTTTGTAACAATAAATTAATATATCCGGTCTTAGCCAAATCAAAACAATGGGTATGGGCACATATTAAACTTTTCTGGTTAAAAATATGCATGGCACTGCCGCAAACCGGACACTTAAATATATTGCTATTCTCAATTATGGACATAATTAAAACTCCTTATTGGTAAAAGAAGGAGCGGTACTTAAGACCGCCCCTGCAAGGTTACAGAAAGTAATAGGAGTGTGGGGAAGAACCGCTCCCTACATTAAAATATTTCTAGCCGCAATTACCCCTGAAACGCTGGCTTGAATCAGTCCTCTAGTTACTCCGGCCCCATCCCCTATAGCCCACAAACCGTCAATATCAGTTTTGAGGTTTTCGTTAAGTTTAGGCCGGGCCGAATAGAATTTAGCTTCAATCCCGTATAAAAGGGTGTGGTCAGAAGCAATTCCAGGCATGGCTTTATCTAATGCTTCCAGACACTCTTTTATTCCCACCATATAACGGTGGGGCAGCACTAAGGATAAGTCCCCAGGTACTGCGCCTTTAAGAGTAGGCTCGACTAAGCCCCGGGCTATTCTGGCGGGAGTAGAACGTCGGCCCCGCTTTAAATCCCCATAACGCTGAACTATGATACTGCCGCTTAGCATGTTGGCCAGACTGGCAATACATCGGCCATAAACTATAGGTTTATCAAAGGGCTCCGTAAATTCTTGGCTTAACAGTAAGGCGAAATTAGTATTTTTACTCTTGGAATTAGCGAAAGAATGTCCATTTACTGTAATAATGCCGTTAGTATTTTCCATTACTACGTGTCCATTAGGATTTACACAAAATGTACGTACTAGATCATCAAATTTCTTAGTGTTATATATGATTTTAGGTTCCCATACATTATCTGTAAATTCTTGCATAGCCACCGCCGGTAATTCTACTCTAACTCCAATATCGACCTGGTTATTTTTAAGCTCAATACCCAGATTTCCGGCTTGTTCTGAAAACCACTGGGCTCCGTCCCGGCCTGGAGCCAGTATTACCCGGGGAGCATAGAAGGTATCTTTATTAGTTACTATGCCTTTAACCGCATTATTTTCCACTAGTATTTCTTTAACTATGCATTGGGTTATTACGGTAACATTTTCGGCTACCTTATTATACATATTGCTTAATACCATTAAAGTATTTTCCGTTCCCATATGTCTGATTTGGGCTGGTACCAGCTTTACACCGGCCCGGGCTGCTTGTAATTGCAAGTCTTTTACTATTTCATTATCCTGTCCGAAAACCCGGTCAGGAGCACCGTTTTCTACATAGACCCCATCCACATAATCGATTAATTTTTGCAATTGTTCTTTACCAATATATTGATCAAGCCACCCACCAAACTCAGTAGTTAAGGTGAGTTTTCCATCAGAAAAGGCTCCGGCACCACCCCATCCGCTCATAATGGAGCAAGGCTTACAGTTAATGCAGCTTTCAGCTTCTTCTCCAATGGGACATTTGCGATTTTCTACCTTACGGCCTTTTTCCAGCAATAGGATTTTCAGGTTACCCTGATTAGATAACTCCATAGCTGCAAATATTCCCGCCGGGCCTGCACCTACAATTATTACATCGTAATTAGTATCCAAATAGTTCCCCCTCCTAAACCAGTTGGCTATTTTAGCCAAAATTAAGTAAGATACTGCGCTAAAATTATAGCATAACTGTAAATATTTTGTGGTGGAATATAATTCTTATGCTACTATTGCTATAATTAAATACAAAAACTAAGGGAGTTTTTATGTCTGACAAAAATGTCTTTTTACTGTATGGAGCCGAGAAATATATAATTAATGAGAAGATAAATGAAATAGTTAATGAAATAGAGCAAAAGACCGGAGAAAGACCGGAGCTAGTATTCTTAGATGATGATGAAACTAGTATTACCCAACTGCAAAATAATTTAACTTATAGCTCTTTATTTTCATTATCCAAAGTAATAATTATTAAACAACCCTTTTGGCTGCAAAAGGCTACCCGCAAATCGGGCAAGATTAACGAAGTACTGGAGGTATTTAAGTATTACTTTACCGAGGATTACCCTGACCAGTATTTGCTGGTCAGCACGGAAGAATTAAATAAAAGTAATCCTCTGGTAAAGCTATTTATGGAGAAGGCTAAAGTAATAGAATGCCAGGCTTTAGATCAAATGGGCTTAAGTAAGTGGCTGGTTACCAGACTTAATGCTAAAGGACTGCAGGCTAATAATGAGGCTTTAAAACTTATGGCGGGCAGCGGTCAAGATATGTATTATCTGGTTAATTTAATCGAAAAGTTATCCTTAGCCGGGCTTACTAATATCACTCCCGGACATTTACAGGATGAGTTGGAAATTAACTCGGAAATAAAAATATTTAAGCTAACTGATGCTCTTTTTAATAAAAATATTAAAGCGGGCTTAGCTGCTTTGCACCAGCTTATTGAACAAGGACAAACGGCGCCTTATTTTATAGCTATGATTAATAATCAGTTTATGTCTTTAGCCAAAGTTAAAGCCGCAGTGGACAAAGGATATACCAGAACTCAGATTGAGCAGGTTACCGGCCTTAAATCCTTTGTAGTAAGGAATATGCTTAATCATGTGGGCAAATATAGCTGGCCTAAGCTGTGGGATGTTTTTGCTTTGCTCTTAGATACAGATATTAAGCTGAAAACAACTAGCCAAGACAAAAACATACTAATGGAGTCCTTGATCATAAAGATCTGCCATAAATAATAAAACCTGTCAAATGACAGGTTTTATTACCTACTTATAGTTTAGAACTTTAACAGTTTTGTTTTTTAACCTTTCTAAAAATTAGTTGTATATGTTATTTTTCTAATTTAACCAAAATGCAAAAGGGTTGGCAAAATATGAAGGTTATCCAAAATTATACAAAATTAGTATCTAGTTAAAATATATCATCATCATTTAAATAGTCTAAAATATTTTTATCTTCATCATGTTTAAAATCTTGCACGCAATTAATTAATTTAATGTTTAGTTCTTGTATGCAATCTTCATCAATTTTGCCATCAATTATACTTTTATTTAAAATATATCTACTAAAGGTATTCATTATATTCATTAGAGCTTGATCACTATTATCTGAATTTTGAACTTGTTCCACCAAAGCTTTTATATCAATTTTTGTCATTATATATGAGCCTCCTTAGATTTAAAATAATTCCTAAAAATATTAATTGTTTAAGGAATTTAGTTCTATTAATAGAAATGCAGTATAGTAGGAAATGCTGTATTAGATAATAGATACTTGCCA
>JAEWZB010000040.1 GCA_023395515.1 Bacillota bacterium | reverse complement strand
CACAGCTTGGGTCCATTAGTGCATAATGATTTAGTTATAGAATTTTTTGATAATAAAGGTTTAAAAAGTATTGAAAAGCTTGAAGATATTAATGATGAAGTTAGTGGAGTAATTATCAGAACCCACGGCATAGCCCCAGACACTATTAAATCAGCGGAGAGCCAAGGGTTTACTATAAAAGATGCTACTTGCCCTTTAGTAAAGAAAGTCCACGAAATAGTTGTAAAATTAAATGAAGAAAATTATAGTATAATAATTTTTGGAGCTAACACTCATCCTGAAGTGCAAGGAATAATGGGATGGTGCGAAAATAAAGCTACTGTAATTGAAAATGTAGAGGAGGCCAATTCTTATCCTAAACGGAGGAGAATTGGACTGGTATCTCAAACTACTAAAGATGAAAAGGATTTTTATGCGGTAGCTAATATTTTATTAACTAAAACTAGTGAATTAAGGATTTTTAATACTATATGTTCTGCAACTAGAAAAAGGCAAGAAGCAGCTAGAGAGCTGGCCCAGGAAGTTGACTTAATGCTAGTAATAGGTGATAAAAAAAGCTCAAACACAACCACTCTATTAAATGAGTGTGTTAATACCGGAGTTAGAACCCATTTAATCCAAACTGTGGCAGATATACAAGATAACTGGTTAAAGGGAGTCTCTAAAGTTGGAATAACAGCAGGTGCTTCAACTCCGGACTGGATTATTAAGGAGGTAATTGATAAGATGACGGGCTATGACGAAAACCACAACCAGGAGCAGGAAGCTCAACTGGCCAATAACGAGGAATCATTCGCTAAATTAGAGGCTGAAATGGCCGAGGCAGAAGAACCAAGCCGTGGCGATATAATAAAAGGAACGGTTATACAAGTTCTGGATGATGAAGTTATGGTTGATGTAGGAGGAAAATCAGAAGGAGTTATTCCCTTAAGAGAATTATCTATAACAGATATAAATTCCTGCAAAGAGGTAGTTGAAGTCGGTGATGAAATAGAAGTACTAGTGTTAAAATGGGATGCTGACGGAACTATCCTTTTATCGAAAAAGAAAGTGGATTCATCTAGAGCTCTTGATAAATTAGAAGAAGATTTTCAGGCCGGTAAATTAGTTAATGGAACTATTGTTGATATAGTTAAAGGCGGTCTTTTAGTTGATGTAGGAGTAATTGCTTTTCTGCCCGCTTCTCATGTAGATGATGGCTATGTAAAAAGCTTAGATGATTATAAAGGCAAAAACTTTGATTTTAAAATCATTGAATTTAACCGTAATAAGAGACGGGGTTCCCAAATAGTAGTATCACGTAAAGAATTAGTGGCGGAAGCCAAATCTAAACTAAAACAGGAATTCTGGAATAATATCGAAGAAGGTCAAACCCGTTCCGGTAAAGTTAAACGTATAGTTGATTATGGTGCATTTATTGATTTAGGAGGATACGAAGGACTGCTTCATGTGTCTGAATTAGAGCATCGCAGAATAAATCATCCTTCTGATATTTTAAAAGAAGGCGATGACATAGAAGTTCACATTTTAGGAGTAGATAGGGAAAAACAAAGAGTATCCCTAAGCAGAAAAGCTCTCTTGAAAAGTCCTTGGGACGCTTTAATTGAGAACTACCATGAAGGGGATGTAATAGAAGGAACGGTAGTAAGGATTGCACCTTTTGGGGCCTTTATAGAATTAATTCCCGGAGTAGACGGACTGGTTCATATTTCTCAATTAGCCAACTACCGGGTAGAAAAACCGGAAGATGTGGTGAAAGTGGGAGAAAAAGTTCAAACTAAAATTATTAGTTTAGATATGGAAGAAAAGAAGATTGGTTTATCTATTAAACAAGCCGCTGAAGATGTAGATGAAAATGAAGTTCAGGAGTACCTGGAAAATCAAGACGAAAATAACTAATTATATAATCGGATTTTAGGCTGCTAAAGGCAGCCTTTTCTGTATTAGCGAAAGAATAATAACTATAATTATGATAGTATAAAAAAATTAAGGCTCCCGCCTGTAGGCAAAGACTTGACGTAAGTCAAATTTTTCTAAATGGAAGTGTTTTATGTGAAAGTAACCGGAGCAATTTTAGCTGGTGGCAAAAGTACCCGCATGAAGTATAATAAAGCATTTGCCAAGTTAGGTGAAGAAGTAATAATTGAAATGATATTAAAGCAGTTTAAAGAGCTCTTTAATAAAACTATTATTATTTCTAATGAGCCGCATCTTTATGAACATTTAGGGATAGATATCTATACCGATATATACCCGGGTCTAGGCCCCATAAGCGGCATACATTCGGCATTGACTAATAGCACTGATGAAGTAATATTTGCTTTGGCCTGTGATATGCCTTTTGTTCCCCCTGATTTAATTAAATATATGCTGGCCAGGATCACGGGCTACGATACGGTAGTCGCCAGAACTAATAATTTTTATCAGGCTACCTCGGCTGTTTATCATAAAAGCTGTTTACCTATACTTATTAATTGTTTGGAAAATGATAAACTTAAAACTACCCTTATTTTTAGAGAACTCAACGCTAGGGTGCTGGATGAACCGGAAGTGGAACCCTTTGGAAAGTTAGAAGATATATTTTTTAATATTAATGATGAGAATGCCTTAGAATATGCCCAAGAGCTTGCGGGGAGGTTTTGGAAATAAGAGATAAGCGCAAAGATGAGCATATTGTTTTAGCTAGTATAAATAAAGATGGGCCATCATCGACTGGATTTGAAGATATTAGCCTAGTTCATCAAGCCGTGGCCGAAATAAATATGGATGAAGTAGATTTAAGTTCTAGCTTTGGCTCTAAAAAAATGGATTTACCTGTAATTGTTAATGCTATAACCGGAGGAACGGAAAGAGCAGGCGCCATTAATAAAATATTAGCCAAAATGGCCCGGAAACATAATATTGCTATGGCAGTAGGTTCACAGACTATAGCTATACGGTCACCGGAACTAACCCGAACCTTTGATGTGGTAAGAGCAGAAAATCCTGCCGGAATAGTTATTGCCAATATCGGGGCTAATGAAAAGTATAATAATGTGGCTAAAGCTATAGAAATGATTAAAGCTGATGCTGTACAACTCCACTTTAATATTCCCCAAGAATTAGCTATGCGGGAAGGGGATAGGAGTTTTAAGGGAATCGTTAAAAATGTCCAAGATATTGTTACGAACTCGTCGGTCCCGGTGATTGCCAAAGAAGTAGGTTTTGGTTTATCTAAAGAAGCGGTATATATGTTATTTCAAGCCGGAGTCCGTTATTTTGATATAGGAGGTAAAGGCGGGACTAATTTCATTACTATAGAAGACCAACGCAATGGCATGTTCGGCGGGGAATTTGATGATTGGGGAATTCCTACTGCCAGTAGTCTGGCCGAGGTATTAAGCCTTAAATTACCCATAACGGTTATTGCCTCCGGGGGAATAAGGTCAACCTTAGATGCGGCTAAAGCATTAGCCATGGGAGCTGATTATGTTGGTATAGCCGGCTCTTTTCTGAAATTAGTTATTAATCAAGGGGAAGAAGAGCTGGACCAGCGGATTAATGAGCTAATCTACCGCCTTAAAGCGGCTTTTTTAATGACCGGGGCGGAAAACATAAATGAATTACAGCGAAAACCGGTAATAATACTAGGCAAAACTGCACAATACCTAAAAGCTAGAAACATTGACCCGGTTCAGTGGTCTAGAAACGCTTAAGAGATGAAACGGTTATAAATATTTATCAATTTGTGAAAATTAAACCTGCCCTTATAATAGGGGCAGGTTTGGTGGTAAAAACATTAAATTCAAGTGTTTAATGGTTAGAGCACAATATACCCATAAGCAGTTCGGTTAACGGGAAATGAGGATTTACTGGCTTTTTTTACGATACCGTCGGTTCCCCCTACATTAGCTTCAGTATAGTAGACATCGTTGCCCACTACCTGTTCCACAAATATAGCATGACCGCTGGGGGTGCTGCCACTGCAGGAACAAATAGAGTTGCTTACTGGTCCAAAAGAAGCCTCTCGTTTAGTGACCCCTGAAAGGGTATCATTAATATTCTTATACCACTCTCCCCCATTATTGGAGCCGGTAAATGACAGGCGTTTACGGGTCTTTTCATAAGCCCGGCCCCAACAAAACCAGGTACATTGTCCCACATAGGTGGGATAGTACATATTAACTGTGGAGCGATAGGCGTCACCATTAATGTTCAGATTAGATGGCCGTTGTCCTACAATTAAAATGGTGGCAGGGGGTGCCTCACCAAGGTTATAGTCATAGTAATAAGCTCGTTTTTTCTTGCCCGTAATAGTTACGGTATATTCAATAAACGCAAAACTTTCGGTTTTGGTATTGAGGTAATGCACCATTTCCCCGGCAGATACAGAGCCGGCCGTGGCATATGAGGTTGAGGTTCCCGCATAAGTGTATCCTCCTACGTGAACATACCGGGTTAGATAAATCGGAGTAAAAGTGGGAATGGTTCCGCTGATACTTGACACCGCCCAGGTTGGAACATACATTTGCTTTCTTTTGGTACTGGTAGGATAATCAATAAAATACCAGGACCCTTCCTGCCATAAAACCGTAACCGTATCATTGGGACCTGCATAACTATGGTCCGAAGCATAAGTTGAGCTGTTAGGCCCAAAATATGCAGGAGTTTGATAGACTACTTTTCCGGTGGCCAATTGGTTTATCTCCCCTCTCCTTATTCATTTAAATAGCAGAGGTTTTGTCCATTAAATTTCAAAACTTATATCTGGATAATTTACATTAATTAGAAAATACCTGCTTCTAGATAAATATGCATATTCTGGAAAAGATGTTCTGGTAAATGAAAATCAACTTTAGGAATCACTTTCAATAAAACTGAAAAAGCCCGGTTTCTTATTTACAGCCCGGCTTTTTTGATGGTCTGTGAAGTTGTCACTTAAGGACAGCTTATTTTTTTACATTTTTAACAGGATAAAAGGGAAATATATATCTACATATTTTTTTTGAAAGGATGGTAGAGGTGACAAATTTTCCTTTAGGCCTGATTGCACTTGTGGTAGTGTCAATTTTAATTTATTTTGGAGTAGCTCACCGGGTACTGGTCCGGCTGAGATTAACTGATAAAGCTGCTTTAGCAGTTATTGCTGCTATAATCGTAGGGAGCTTTATTGATATACCTATCAGCAGCAGAATTACTATCAATTTAGGTGGAATTATTGCGGTAGGTTTGGCTATTTATGTTTTAATAGGAGCAGGAACCGCCTTTGAGAAAATACGGGCTATAATTGCGGCGGCGGTAACTGGTCTGGTGTTATTTTTGGCGGGCCGGTTTTTAGGGGCGGAGCCGGAACAAATTTTTATTGACCCTCTTTATATTTATCCTATTGTGGCAGGTATAGTAGGTTATTTAGCCGGACGTTCCAGAAGGGGAGCCTTTTTTGCGGCGGTTATGGGGGTATTGGCTTTAGATGTAGGCCAATACATTTATTTAGCAACTAATGGAATTAGAGGCACGGTAGCCGTAGGTGGGGCTGGTGCTTTTGATTCATTAATTCTAGCCGGAATTTTAGCCGTACTTTTAGCCGAACTTATTGGTGAAACCCTGGAAAGAATTCAAGGTGGTCCTAAGACTGAAGATAGACCCGAGGAACTTATCAAAAACTTGCGGGAGCCTGAACCTGCTCATAAACCTTTAGATGAAGATAAAAAGGAAGAGCGAGGTGAGGACAATGAATAATAAAAGGGTATTATTCGTTTTACTGTTAGTTTTAGTCTTTACTGTGGGACTGACTGCTACTGCCGGAGCTCATTTGGAAAAGCCTTATGGAGAATATGTTACTTTAGTAGATGAAAATAATAATATTATCCATCAAACTGCTTTGGAAGTTCATGTGGGTGATGAATATATAAGCGCCGATAATTCCCGTTATAAAGTAATCGAGGTAGTAGGGCATACTGCCAAGTGTGTTTATCAAGGTAAAGAAACATTACCCGAAATAGCTTTCAGCCCTGAGAAGCAGAGCTGGGTATTTCCCGGGGATAGCGTTCCTGTAGTTAAAGGCCAAAATAATACCGTAGCCGTTTATGTTACCCATAGTGATGAATCTTACGTGCCTACGGATGGAACCGAGAGCATTAAGGGCAATGGTGGTATTCATGATGTAGCCGAGTCTTTTGTGAAACGTTTAAAAGCCCAGGGCTTTAATGTTATTTATAGTGACAATAATCATGACCCCCATGATGTTAACGCTTATAACCGCTCGAGAAAGACGGCGGTTAATCTTATAAAACAGAGCCCGGTAGCTATATTTGATGTGCACCGGGATGCAGTTCCTCCTGAGCAATATGACACCAATGTAAAGGGCAAGGATGCGACTAAGATTAAACTGGTAGTTGGCCGTACTAATCCTAATTCTAAAACTAATTTAGAATATGCTAAAAGAATTAAAGCGGCCATGGATAAAGAAAAACCAGGATTATCTAACGGTATTTTTATGGGTAAAGGGGATTATAATCAGGATTTAAGCCCCCGGGCTATGTTAATAGAAGTTGGTACTCATGAAAATGACAAAGAGTCGGCTATAGAAGGAGTCAAACAATTTGCGGATATAATGCCGACCGTTTTAGGCACATCTTCTTCTAACGGAGAGCCGGCTAAAAAACCGGTTAATGATAATCAAGGTGCCGGAACTACTATTTTAATCATCTTAATTGTTGTAGCGGCAGCCGCAGGCGGCTTTTATTTACTAAACAAAGGGTCTAGTAATGGATAAATATTTAGTCGTAATATTAGCGGGGATAGCAGCCGGATTTACAGTCAGATTAATTCTGTTAAAAACTGATTACCGGCATTATCCGGCTTATCCCCATGGTTATTTTACCCACTTAGCCTTAGGTTTTATTGCGGCCAGCTTAGGGGCAGTGGCAGTTCCCGCCATTGCTAAACCGGATTATGTTGCGGTTACCTTCTTAGTTCTGGCTGCTCAGCAGTTTAGGGAAATAAGAAACATGGAAAGGGAAACCTTGACTAAATTAGAATCAACTAAGCTTATTCGCCGGGGCAATGATTATATTGAAGGAATTGCCCGGGTATTTGAAGCGCGCAACTATTTAGCTATAATATCTGCCTTGGCTACTAGTGCCGCGGTGCAATGGTTAGATTGGAAATATGCGATTATAACTGCCCTAATATGTATGTTAGGTTCCCTGAAGCTTATGCGGGGGTCATATATAGGAGATATTACTGAAGTTGAAAAAGCTGAAATCCACTTCAATGAGTCATTATTGATGGTGGAAGATGTAGTGATGATGAATGTTGGTTTACCGGAGACCAGAAAAAAGATATTAGATGAAGGTATAGCAGTTCTAATAAAACCGGTTAATGATGATGCCCGCTTAACTTTGCACAGTCCGGGACAGCGCATGGCTATTATTCATGACGTAGTATCCATTTTAGGCACTAAAGTAGATATCAATGAAACGGAATTAGCTCCTATGGCTAGAAAAAATGTAGATAAAGGTTATTTAGCTTTTTTTATTGTGCCTAATGAACCGGATCTAGATTTACTGGTAGAAATAATAAAAAGGGTACCGGTACTGGAAACTGCCCGGGGTACCACGTTAAAAAGCGATTTAGGCAGAAAGGCGGCTGATTAAATGACATCCAAAATATCAGGGCTTATATTAGCTATTATTACTACCGATATGACTAAAGTTACCGGAGGTGGATGTCCAGTTTTTCATGCCTTAAATCAAGAGGAAATGGAGCGGACCAGCTTACTTTTAGCCCGGGTTTTAGGCGGGGTAGTACATGATTTAGAAAACGGCGTATACTTCATATTTAGGCATTAATGGGGAGGCCTTATAAGAGTATGAAGGTAATATATCACTGCTATGGAGGCTCACATTCTTCCGTATTAGCAGCCGCCCTCCATCTAAGTCTCATAGATAAAACCACTCTGCCTAGCCTCGATGATTTATTAGATCTGCCTATTTTTGATAAAACTAGTGATGCTGACTTTGGGGTTATCCGTAAAGTTGGTGATGATGAACGGGGCCATGAAGTGTATGTACTGGGGAAGAAAAACTTAGGGGATAGATATACTGAAATACTGGAAGGGACGGCTGATATTTTAGGAGTCAAAGAAAGCTTATTAGCGGTAGATGTTATTACCCGAGTTAATTGGCTGATGAAAATAGGGGGCTATTCTTCACGGAAATTAGGTCTGGTAGGTCTGGGCCGGTTTTTTTTGCTCCATGGGACCAGGCAAGCATTTTTTCAAATAGTAAATATAGTAGAAATAACTAAAACTAAAATAACCTCTGAGGGAGAGGCATGAAAATTTTATTTATCGGGACTAGCGGTGTTCATCATGTCCTTATTGCGGCCCATTTATTTTTAGCCGGTAATGAATTAAGTGATATTTTTTTATCCCCCGGTTTTGCTGATATGAAATTAGAGCAGGCCGGTTATCCTATATATATAGGAGCAAAAAGTGATGCAAAGGAAGTTTATGTTTTAGGAGTAGGCCACGAGGTTCAAATGGCTAAAAGAGCTTTAAATGACCTTATAACTATTTTAGGGTTTAGTAAGTCAGATTTGTTAGTAGTACCTATTGCCATTAAAGGAGAAAGGCTAATAACTTTAATATCTAAATTACCGCCATTACTAGGATTTGTGCACCGATTTACCGTAAAAGTTTTAATTAAGTGGCAATTAGAAACAGTCTCCCGGCAAGTTGAGGCAATATCAGGCTATTTATATAATCGTTAAACCAAGATAATCCTGCTATTTTCATTCTAAACTTGCGATTAGCTGGCTTTTGGTAGATAATAGGTTAGGTTATTTAGTCAGGCTGGGGGGTAAAGTTTTAATGCCAGCTAAAGTTATTGGTGTAGCTGAAAATAGTATAGCCGCAGAAGTAGAAATAGAGGTTGGTGACCTCTTACTTAGTATTAATGGCTATAATATTAATGATATCATTGATTTTCAGTTCTATAGTCAAGATGATTTTTTAGAGATTGAAATTAAAAAGCCGGATAATGAAATTTGGGCTATTGAAATAGAAAAAGATTTTGATGAAGAAATGGGATTGGAATTAGAAGGGGTAGTTTTTGATAAAATGCGGGTTTGTAAAAACCGGTGTATTTTTTGTTTTGTAGATCAACTGCCGGGTAATATGCGTAAAACTTTGTATGTTAAAGATGATGATTATAGATACTCGTTTTTGTATGGTAATTTTATAACTTTGACCAATCTTAAGGAAAAAGATTGGGATAAGATTATTGCTATGCGGCTAAGCCCTCTTTATGTATCGGTACACTGTATGAATCCTGATATAAGGGTAAAAATGTTAAATAATCCCCGGGCTAAGACTATTAACGAGGATTTAGCCAGGCTAAAAGAGGCAGGTATAGAAGTACACACGCAAATTGTATTATGCCCGGAAATTAATGATGGGGAGATTTTAGTTGACAGTATTAATAAGTTAGCGGAGCTGTACCCGGCCGTAAGGTCAATAGGCATAGTCCCGGTAGGGCTTACCGGGCATAGAATCGGTTTGGCCCCGCTAAGGGTTTTTACCCCAGATGAATCCCTTTATTTGATTAATATGGTTAATGATATGCAAAAGCAGTTTAGAAAAAAGCTTGATACCGGTTTAGTCTATCTGGCCGATGAATTTTTTGTGAAGGCTAAAGTTAATTTCCCCCCCAGTTCCTATTATGATGATTTAGTGCAAATAGAAAATGGCATAGGTTTAGCCAGGATTTTATTAGATGAATTTGCTGAGATAAAAGACCGGTTACCCCAGGAGATTAAACCTAAAGAGGTCTATGTAGTCACGGGATTTTCAGCCCTGCCTATTCTGGAACCTCTAATGACAAGATTAAATGAAATTAAGGGCTTAAAAGTGGAGCTGATTCCTATTATTAATAAGTATTTTGGCGGTACGGTTTCGGTTACCGGATTATTAACCGGTCGTGATATTATTGATAATTTGGGTAAAAAGTATGAAGGTAAAATAGTAATACTCCCCGAAATAGTTTTTAAAGAGGGACAGTTGATACTGTTGGATGATATAAGTTTAGAAGATATTAAAAAGGCCACCGGGGCTATAATCTGTACGGTTGATGGAAGTGCTCCATCTTTAATAAATACCATTGTTAATGACTGATAGATATGATTACGGAGGAATTATGCATGGCAAAACCTGTGGTTGCTATAGTAGGCAGACCTAATGTGGGCAAATCCACGCTCTTTAACCGTCTGGCCGGAGCCAGGAAAGCTATTGTGGAAGATGTACCTGGAGTTACCAGAGACCGGCTTTATGATAAATCAGATTGGGCAGGCCGGGAGTTTATAATTATAGATACGGGCGGGATTCGTTATGATGACACGGAAGACATATTTGCCAGTGAAATTAAGCTGCAAGCGGAATTAGCCATAGATGAAGCTGATGTTATTGTTTTCGTGGTTGATACCCGTCAAGGTATAACTCCGGAAGATGAACAGGTAGCTATAATGCTCCGTAAATCCAATAAACCGGTAATATTAGCAGCTAATAAAGTAGAGAATTTCGATAAGCAATTAGAGTATTATGAGTTTTATAATTTAGGCTTGGGAGATCCTATACCTGTATCGGCTATGCATGGGATGAATACTAATGATCTATTAGATGCTATCATTAAAAAGTTTCCTCCTTTACACCAATATAAAGAAGACGAAGATGCTACTAAGATAGCCATTGTAGGTAAGCCTAATGTGGGTAAATCTTCTTTGGTAAATGCATTTTTAGGTGAACAGCGGGTTATTGTAAGTGATGTACCCGGGACTACCCGGGATTCTATAGATACGCCCTTTACATATCAAGGTAATAAATATATTTTAATAGATACTGCGGGAATCAGAAGAAAATCACGTATTAAAGAAGCTACGGAAAGATATAGTGTTATAAGATCTTTAAAAAGTATTGAAAGGGCTGATGTCAGCCTTATTATGTTAGATGCTACGGAAGGAGTTACCGAACAAGACCAAAGGATTGCCGGCTATGTTCATGAGCAATCTAAACCTAATATAATTGTAGTTAATAAATGGGATTTGGTGGAAAAAGACGGTACAACTATGAATAAGTTTGATGAGGATATTAGAGAAGACCTTAAGTTCTTGGCTTATTCGCCTATATTATATATTTCCGCTCTAACTAAAAGAAGAATATTTAAGATTTTGGAGCTAGTCGATTTTGTAGCTGAACAACATCACCGCAGAATAACCACGGCAGAACTTAACCGGGTAATTAATGAAGCAACTATGCTCAATCCTCTGCCAGGCGGAGGCGGAAAAAAAGTCAAAATACTATATACTACCCAAGTAAAAACTGCTCCACCCACTTTTGTGTTTTTCAGTAATAGACCTGATTTGATACATTTTTCCTATTTGCGCTATTTGGAAAATGTCATGCGGCAAAATTTTGGTTTTGAAGGAACCCCGATTCGGTTATTAGTAAGGGAGAACACCTCAAAGGATATATAATATTTAAGGGAGGTAAATAATGGGAGAGTTTTTAGTGATTTTGGCTTTGGTCGTTTCTTATTTCCTGGGCTCTATTCCTTTTTCCTTATTAGTAGGCAAGCTCGTGGCGGGAGTGGATATTAGGACTAAAGGAAGCGGCAATGTTGGTGCAACTAATGTTTTGCGTACCTTAGGAACTAAAGGGGCTATACTGGCCCTGCTAGGTGATGCTCTTAAAGGGGTAGTGGCGGTATGGCTCGGGATGCTGATCGGGGGGCCGCTTTTAGCAGCAGCTTGTGCGGTAATATCTATTTTAGGTCATTGTTTTTCGGTTTTTCTTGGTTTTAACGGAGGCAAGGGAGTAGCAACTACGGCCGGCATAATACTGTATTTAATGCCTAAAGTGGTAGTAGTTTTATTAGTTACCTTTATAATTATTGTGGCTCTAAGCAGATATGTCTCATTAGGTTCCATTACGGTGGCAGTTCTATTTCCTCTTATGGCATTTTTATTAGACTATAATAATGCCTATATTATTATGAGTATTTTTATGGCGGTCTTAGTAATATACCGTCATAAAGAAAATATAGCAAAACTTAAAAACGGTACGGAATCCAAAATAGGACAAAGAGTTTAGTTAAGTACTAGGAGGCTAAAATGTCTAAAATATGTGTGGTGGGGTCAGGCTCATGGGGAACTGCCCAAGCTATTTTATTAGCGAAAAACCAGCATGAGGTTAACTTATGGGGAAGAATAGAAGACGGTATAGCCGATATAAAAGATGCTCGGGAGAACCGTCGGTTTTTACCGGGTATATTATTGCCCGACCATATCCAAGTTACGGATAATTTGTCCCAAGCTACTGAAAACGCGGAAATAATCGTCTTGGCAGTTCCTTCTCAAGCGGTGCGGGAAACTATTATTAAGGTAAAACCTCTGCTTAATAACAATATGATTATAGTAAATACGGCTAAAGGTATAGAGATACAATCAGGAATGCGGATGAGTGAAGTAGTGGCCGATGTATTAGGGCAGGAAATTTTGCGGAATTATGGAGTATTATCCGGGCCCAGCCATGCGGAAGAGGTAGCTCGTGAGGTACCTACCGCAGTAACTATAGCCGCCTCTAGTAAAGAGGTAGCTTTTGCTTTGCAGGATGCTTACATGACTACTGATTTCAGAGTATATACTAACCCCGACGTAGCCGGAGTCGAGCTGGGAGGAGCGTTAAAGAACATAATCGCTTTAGCGGCGGGAATAGTACATGGCTTAGGTTTTGGCGATAATACCAAAGCGGCTTTAATAACCAGAGGGCTGGCGGAAATGGCCAGAATGGGAGAAACTATGGGGGGAAACCCCAGAACTTTCGCCGGTTTAAGCGGTATAGGAGACCTTTTTGTGACCTGCAACAGCCGCTTATCACGTAACCGGCGTACCGGGGAAATGCTGGGGCAGGGCCATTCTTTAGAAAGTATTTTAAATCAAATAGGAATGGTAGTTGAAGGTGTTTATACTACTAAAATAGTACATAACTTAGCTTTAAAACGGGGAGTAGATATGCCCATAACTAAAGCTTGCTTCAATGTTCTTTATAATGGGGGTTCCCCTTTGGAAGAGCTAAATGAAATGATGCAAAGACAGAAGAAGCATGAAATTGAAGAAATAGTTAGTAATATTGAAGGCTGGTAAGTCTGATATTACGTGAAAATAGAAAAACAGGTTTAATAGCAATTAATTAAGGAAGGGATTATCTCTTCCTTTTTATATTGGGCTAATTGCCCAATTGAATAAGAGTTTTCCCAATAAAATATGATTAAAATGAAACTTTTTTTGTTTTCTGGTTATATTACCGAAATTTGATAATATATTTATACTGTTATAGCCCAAATGTGCTTAAGGGGTATCCAATTTCGGAGGGAGGGTGCCTTTTAAAGTCTAAATCCAAGGGAGGGAAAATGAGAAGTGGAAGGAAATAATATTTTAAATGATATCGCGGAACGAACTGGTGGCGATATTTATCTTGGAGTAGTAGGGCCGGTTAGAACGGGTAAATCAACTTTTATTAAAAGATTTATGGAACTGATGGTCATGCCTAACATAAAAGATATTTATGTAAGAGAACGCGCCCGTGACGAACTTCCCCAAAGCGGGGGAGGGAAAACCATTACTACTACAGAACCCAAGTTTGTGCCTAACGAGGCAGTGGAACTTAATACTAACAATGGACTAAACCTTAAAGTCAGGTTAGTTGATTGTGTAGGTTATGCTGTAGAAGGAGCGTTAGGTTATGAAGAGGATGATGAACCTCGCATGGTAAAGACTCCCTGGTTTGACTATGAGGTTCCCTTCGAAGAAGCGGCCGAAATAGGAACCAGGAAAGTAATTGCCGATCATTCAACTATAGGGATAGTAATTACTACCGATGGCAGTATCAGTGATATCCCGAGAAGCAGTTATGTAGAGCCTGAAGAGCGAGTTATTTTTGAGTTAAAGGAATTAAATAAGCCTTTTATTATTCTTTTAAACTCTATTCATCCTCATGACCGGGAAACTCTGGATTTGGTAGATGAGCTGACTGAAAAATACGAAGTAAGTGTTATTCCCGTAGATGCTGCCAATGTATCATCAGACCAAATTTATGGCATCTTAGAAGAAGTTCTGTACGAGTTCCCAGTTCAAGAGGTGAATATTAAGCTGCCTCGCTGGGTTGATGAGTTAGCAGAGGAATTCTGGTTAAGAGATAGTTTAGAAACAGGTATTCGTGAAGTTCTAAATGAAATTCGCAAAGTCAGAGATATCGATAAGGCCATTGAAAGGCTATCCGATATGGAAAACATAAGCTATGTTAGTTTGAAAGAAATGAATCTGGGAACGGGAGCGGCAGCTATTGATATTATGGTGCCGGATGAGCTGTATTATAAAGCTTTAAGCGATGTCAGCGGATTTGAAATTGAGGGAACTCACGATATAATGCGCCTGATGCAAGACTTAAGCGTAGCCAAGAAGGAATATGATAAAGTTTCTTCCGCCTTACAAGAAGTTAAAGAAAGCGGATATGGTGTAGTCACCCCCAGACTAGAAGAGATGTTCCTGGAAGAACCCGAATTAATTAGGCAAGGAAGCCGTTTCGGGGTCAAACTAAAAGCCAAGGCTCCATCCCTCCATATTATTAGGGCTGATATTACTACCGAAATTACACCTATTATTGGAACTGAGAAACAATGCGAAGAATTAGTCCGCTATATGTTAGATGAGTTTGAAGAAGATCCCACTAAAATCTGGCAGTCTAACATTTTCGGCAAATCCTTGCATGATTTAGTAAGAGAAGGCATACAAAACAAACTCCACCGTATGCCGGAAAATGCCCAAGTCAGATTGCAAGATACCCTGCAGCGTATTGTTAACGAAGGCAGCGGCGGCTTAATCTGTATCATTATCTAGAGGTAAAACGTAAATAAAACAGGGAACGAGGAGAGTCGTTCCCTGTTTTTTGTCATTATGGGGATGATAAATTTTCCCGCTATTAATATTGAATACAAAAAGGAGATCTGTTTTCGTTAAAATAAACCGAGTCTCCCTGTTCATAATGCCAGAGGGATTGTATTACCTGGGGCTGTCTAAGCTGGTTTACTAAATGATAATCCAGAAAGAAGGCCGACCAATCGGCTATAGTTTCTTCACCCTTCATATCCACCGCAACCCGGTCACTGGTACGGAAGGCCAGTAGTTCTCCCTTGGCAGAAAAGGTGAAAATACCGCTTACCGACATCCCTTGCCAAGTTACGGTGGCTGCCGCATGAGTATCATCTATAGCTTCCCAGCTTACAAAATCCTGCAGGGCAGCACTGGGCAGCAACAGGCATTCGGCCAGCCAAGTTACCAGAGAGGAACGGTCCATGCTTTCGCCCCCCTGATCAAAAAGGGGAATGACTTTAGCCAGAATGCCCTTCATGTGTCCTTTCCCACCTTCATAAGAGTCCAGCCCTTCAAAAGGTATTCCCAATAGGGAAGAAGTGATCAAAGCCAAGCGTTCTGGACGTGCGGCCAGGTTTAATTGCTGATAATCAATTTTAAGGGTTTTATTTTCCGACATGACAAAATCAACGTTTTTAAGCCATGCTTTCATATAGGTCATTTTAGGTGTGCCCAAGTATCCGCAATACCGGAAATAATTTTGGACCGGAAGCGGAAGACCGGCTATATCATCCTCGGAAAAGAGAGCCGTGGTTTTTTCCAGCATACTAATTTTTTCGGCGCAAATGCGGTGAAACCGGGAAACAGATGGTGAATAGGGAATAAACAAAAATATCCCCATTCCTAACAGAAGAGATAAAACAGCAATCATCATTCCCATCTATTGAAGCCTCCTCAAGCCATCTTTCTATTTTTTAAGTTAATAATATAGTATTACCTTTATAAATAACATGACGTTTTTTTGCAAATCTAGTATTTCAGGTTATTAGCTTGGGAGGGAGTACTAAAGTATTAAGCTGACCAAATTAACATTTAACTAGAGAATAATACTTTATCCAGTAGAATCCACGTTTTACTTTTCATATTTTAATGCTATAATGTTTCATGTCCGTGAATTGGAGAAATTTATCCGCCAGACATAGACAAAAGGGGAAAGATTAAAATGCCAGATAAAAAGTTTTTTATGGTTAGAGAAGATATCCTTCCCGAATCCATACGCAAAACAGCTTTAGCTAAAGAGATGCTGGTGCGGGGGGAAGCGGAAAATATCTTAGATGCGGTTGATAAGCTGGGCATGGCTCGCAGTACATATTATAAGTATAAGGATGGGGTTTTCTCGTTCTTTAATGCGGAAAACATGAAGATTATTAATATTTCCCTTATGCTCACCCACTTGTCTGGAGTCCTGTCGGGAGTATTAAACTGCGTAGCCTCGTTAGGGGCTAACGTCTTAACCATAAATCAGAATTTGCCTTTGCACGGAGTAGCTTATGTTACCATATCCCTTAGTATTGAGGATATTACGGTAACAATTGAGGCATTAATACAGGAATTATCTAAATTAAAAGGAGTTCAAGAAGTACAACTAGTAGGAAAAAGCTAAGGAGGGTAATATATATGCTTAAAGTTGGATTGTTGGGTTGTGGTACAGTTGGTTCCGGAGTCATAGAATTACTTAAAAATAATCAGGAAACTATTGCTAAACGTACCGGAGATACTATTAAGCTGGTTAAAGTCTTGGAGAAAGATGTAAACAAGTGTCTGGAACTAGGGCTTACCCCAGATATGATAGCTAAGGATTTTAATGAAATAGTAAATGATGAAGAGATAAATATAGTAGTGGAATTAATCGGGGGTATCGAGCCGGCATTTAGTTTCATAATAGAAGCTATGCAAAAAGGTAAGCATGTGGTTACCGCTAATAAAGATTTAATAGCCGTAAGAGGGAAAGATTTATTTGAAACGGCAGAAAAACATAATGTGGATTTTTATTTCGAAGCTAGTGTAGCCGGGGGCATACCTATTATTTATCCCTTAAAACAATCTTTAGCCGGTAATGAAATTAAAGAAGTTATTGGAATTCTAAATGGAACTACTAATTATATACTTACTAAAATGACTAAAGAAGGCTTAGATTTTAATGATGTATTAAAAGAAGCCCAGGAGCTGGGTTATGCGGAAGCTGATCCTACTGCGGATGTAGAAGGACTGGATGCCGCCAGGAAAATAGCCATATTATCATCAATTGCTTTTAACAGCCGGGTTACTTTCGATGATGTTTATGTGGAAGGAATTACTGCTATTACTGCTGCCGATATAAAATTTGCCGCGGAGTTAGGTTATGTTATTAAGCTCTTGGCTATTGCTAAAAATGAAGATGGATTTATACAGACCCGGGTACATCCGGCCTTTATCCCTACTGATCATCCTTTAGCGGCAGTTAATGATGTCTTTAATGCGGTATTTGTCCGAGGTGACGCCGTAGGCGATATAATGCATTATGGCCGGGGAGCCGGCAAAATGCCTACTGCCAGTGCGGTGGTAGGGGATTTAATAGACATTGGCCGCAACATTAAAAATGGCATCAGTGGCAGAATAGGCTGTACCTGTTATGACCAAAAAGAAATGTTAGACATTAGTAAGATGACGGCCCAATTTTACATTCGCATGAACGTCAAAGACCGTCCCGGGGTATTAGCTGGTATTGCCGGGGTATTTGGCAATAATAATGTAAGTATTGCTACCGTATTACAAAAAGAAGTAACTTCTGATATGGCAGAATTAATCTTAATTACCCATGAGGTAAAAGAACAAGATTTAAGGGATTCTTTAACCGTATTAAAAGGTATGAGTATAGTAGGCAGCATAAATAATGTAATTAGATTGGAAGGAACAGATAAAGACTAGTTTTACAGTCTTAGGAGGAGCATATGATCACAGTAAAAGTCCCAGCCACTAGTGCGAATCTTGGCCCTGGTTTTGATACTTTAGGTTTAGCCCTGGACCTTTTTCTTGAAGTTGAGGTAGAATGGTCAAGTAAAAGTATTGAGTTATATTATTATAATAAGGGTACATGGAAAACGGCCAATCCTGAAAACAACATGATTGTCAGAGCTATGCAAAGGGTGTTTAAGGAAGCGCGGATAAATAATCCGGCCTTTGTTTTAAAAGTGAACAGTGCTATTCCTACCGGCAGGGGCCTGGGCAGTAGTGCTGCGGCTATCGTGGCGGGGATGTTTGCGGCTAATGAACTGATTGACCACAAGTTTCCTAAGGATAAGCTTATTAATTGGGCGGTAGAATTAGAAGGTCATGCCGATAATATAGTTCCTGCAGTAGTAGGAGGATTAACTACTGCCATGATATATGAAAATGAGGTATACTACCAAAAGGTGTTAATTCCGGCTAATTTCAAGGCTATTATCGCCGTACCTGAGTTTACCTTGCCGACTAAAAAATCCCGGTCAGTTTTACCGGAAAAAGTAGCCTTACAAGATACGGTCCACAACCTGCAAAGAGCCTGTTTTTTACTAGCTAGTTTACATAATGGCGATTTCAGCCACCTTAATTTAGCTATGGATGATATGATATATCAGCCCTTAAGAAAGCAGTTTATTCCCGGTTTTGACGAGGTATTTAAGGCTGCGTACAATAATGGAGCCTTAGGGGTGGCTATGAGTGGAGCGGGGCCCTCTATAATTGCTTTGGCCGGTAAAGATACCCATAAAATTGGGGAGGCTATGCAGAATGCTTTTAAACATAAAGGCTTAAAATGTACCATTTATAATTTATCACCGAATCAATCCGGTGTATCTATAATAGAGAAATAGTAACGGTTTTATTGTGTGGGAGAGTGAAAATTTTGGCATTATTAGTTACAAAGTTTGGTGGCAGTTCAGTAGCGTCTATAGATAAAATTAAAAATATCGCTCTTAGAGTTAAGGCTTTGCAAGAAGCAGGAAATGAGGTAGTTGTGGTAGTTTCAGCTATGGGGGATACCACCGATGAGCTAATCGAGTTAGCAAAGCTAACCGGCAGCAGTTTAAGCAATAGAGAAATGGATATGCTGCTGGCTACCGGAGAACAACAATCCGCAGCCCTGGTGGCTTTAACTATGCAAGGCTTAGGTTTATCTGCCATATCACTGACCGGGTGGCAGGCAGGTATTAGCAGTGACAGTAATCACAGTAAGGCTAGAATTAGTGAAATAAATACCCAGAGAATTGAAAAAGAATTAGCAGCAGGGAATATAGTAGTTATTGCAGGCTTTCAGGGTTTATCACCGGATAGCAATATAACTACCTTGGGCAGAGGGGGTTCTGACACTACTGCAGTAGCTTTAGCGGCAGCCTTAAATGCCGAAAGGTGTTTAATATTTACTGATGTAGATGGAGTTTATACTTCAGATCCCCGTATCGTGGATAAGGCCCGGAAATTATCGCAAATTGGTTATGAAGAAATGTTAGAATTAGCTAGTCTGGGTGCGGGAGTATTACAACCCCGGGCGGTAGAATTTGCTATGCTATATAAGGTTGATGTAGAAGTCTTGTGCAGCTTTAATAATAATCCCGGAACTTTAGTAACGGAGGTAAGTAGTATGGAGAGACATAGAGTAGTTAGTGGAGTAGCTGATGATACTAATTGTGCCAAAATAGCTTTATTTGATGTACCGGATCAGCCGGGAGTAGCCATGAAGTTATTCAAAACTTTAGCTAAACACGGTATTAATGTAGATATGGTTATTCAAAGTGCTATGCGCAACGAACGTAATGATATTGCTTTTACTATTGAACGTAATGATTTACTGCAAGCTCTGCCGGTGGTAGAAAAACTAGTGGAAGAAATAGGGGCTTCCGGTATGTCTTATGGAGATAAGGTGGCTAAGGTGTCTATAGTAGGAGCCGGTATGCAAAGTAATCCGGGGGTAGCCGCAGATATGTTTGAAGCCTTAGCCGAGGCTAATATTAATATTCATATGATTAGTACTTCGGAAATAAAAGTTTCTTGTATTATTGACGAAGATAAGATAAAAACAGCGGTGCAGGTTTTGCATGAGAAATTTGATTTAGATAAGGCGGAATAGCTTTAACTTTGGTCGAGCTCTATTGACTTATAAATAGTTGTGTTATACAATAATCTTTGCGTCGGGGTGTAGCTCAGCTTGGTATGAGCGCTACGTTGGGGACGTAGAGGCCGCTGGTTCAAGTCCAGTCACTCCGACCATGTTAAATCGCTACAAAGATAGGAATTTAGGTTCCTGTCTTTTTTGTTTTTCTGGTTGATTTTGGGGCTACTTCAGGAGTTACTTCAGAAGTTGTTTTATTTTATTTGGTTTTGGATTGACTCGGTCCAAAAAAGACATAGCTTTTACCCAAGTGAGAAGCGGTTTCTTTCTTTATGGGGATGAGTATGATATTTTAAATATAAAAAAACCATGGTTTTTGCGGGTAAATAGGAGAGTTAACGAAAATGCAACTGGTGGTTGCGGAATTTTCAAGTCATATTGATAGTATGTAACCGGAAGTGTTGGTATGATTTCCTTACGATATCGTCATAATGCTATTTGATGTATAGGGGGAATTCACAATGATTTTGGCAGACAAAATTTTAGCGTTACGTAAAAATAAAGGATGGTCTCAGGAAGATCTAGCCGAAAAAATGAATGTGTCAAGACAGTCTATATCTAAATGGGAAAGTGCCGCTGCCATACCAGATATCAATCGAATACTGGAGCTGTCAAGGCTTTTCGGAGTAACAACCGACTACCTTTTAAAAGATGATATTGAAACAACTATGTATTCCGATACAGACGAAACCGAGAATTATATACGCGTTTCGTTACAGGAAATGAACGATTTTTTAAGAAACACAGCCATCTACGGTAGACAGATTGCATTAGGTGTTATGTTATGTATTCTCGCCCCGGTTACGTTGATTCTGCTGTCCGCATTATCGGGAGAGGGTATCGCCGTATCTAAAAGCGTTGCCCACGGTAGCGGCATTGTAACACTATTATTGATGATTGCAGGAGCTGTGGCCATATTCATTATCAGCAGTGAAAAAATGAAACGCTTTGAATATCTGGAAAATAGCGAATTTGAGCTTGAGTATGGTTTATCGGGTATTATAAAGGAAAAACGGGCGGCATTTGAACCAACGTATATTCGAAACATAGCGATTGGCGTTGTTCTTTGCATTTTGTGTACCCTACCTCTTATCGTGGCCGGCATATTCAAGGCTTCGAACCTGATGTTATCTTGCTTTGTAGCTCTGCTGCTGGCCATCGTCTCCGCCGCAGTATATCTCCTTATCACGGCAGGGACGATAAAAAGCAGTTATGACCAACTACTGCGTGAAGGTGAGTTTGAGCCGGAAGAACAGGAGCGTGCCAAAAGGGTATCAAAGTTCGCAGGCGTCTACTGGCCGATTATTGTGGCAGTCTATCTGGGGTGAAGCTTTTATACAAACAATTGGGGATTCACTTGGGTGATTTGGCCGATTGCAGGACTGGTTTTTGCGGGAATCTCTTCCATATTGCATACAATTACAGAATAAAAGATACTCAAGCCAGTCCAATATAACCTAAAAGTATAAACTATGACTCCATGTTTAAAACAAAGTGGCTGGGACAATTTTTAGAGACATAACCACTTCATTTTTTCTAAAAGGAAAAGGGAGTGGTTTTTTTTATTTAGAAAAAAATAATATATATCTTTAATGCGATAGATTTTGGCAGTTACATTCGAAGTATTAAATGAAAACCCTGATATCTACATGTAGAAATAAAACACAAAGAAGGTGGGCCGTTGAAAATAACTGAAGAAAACTTCGTTATGCAATTGAAAAAGAGAAACGAAAAAGCTTTAGAGTATGTCATTGATAATTATGCCTGGATGCTTAAAACGGTTATAAAAAGACATTTATATTATCTGCCCGATCTTTACGAAGAATGTATGAATGATTGCCTTTGGGCCATTTGGAATAATATTGAATTTTATGACCCGGAAAGAAACAGCTTTAAAAACTGGATCGGAGGAATTGCTAAGTATAAATCTATAGATTATGTAAGAAAACACTTAAGAGATTTGGAAAATAAAGATATAGAAGCTCTTATAATTCCGGTAGAAGATCCAGATTTAAACGCAATTTTGACCCAAGAAGTTGAGGAAGAAACGGAAAAGATATTACAGAGCTTACCTAAAGAAACCCGGGAGATTTTTGAACAGTTGTATTTACAGGGCAAAGACATGGATGAATTAGCCGAAGCCACTGGCTTTAGCAAATCTGTTTTATATAACAGAATTTCCCGGGGCAAGAGAAAAATCCGCAATCAAATGGGAGGAGGACATTGATTATGAAAAAAATGCCGAATATTTATGAACTCTTGAATCATATGCCTATCGACTGGGAGGATTATGAGACAGAGGAGCTTAATGACATAGAAAAGCAGCAATTAAAAAAGGCCTTCAGAAGAAACCACAATCTAAAATCTCCTTTGACCAAAATGGGGGCAGTTGCTTTGACTTTGCTGCTGACTATGGGGCTGTTCAGTCAGACGGATTTGGGTAGAACTGTGTATGCGGCAACTGAATCCAGGCTGGCAGAAATATCGTACTCCATAGGTGAAGCGCTTGGTATAGAAAGAAATATCGCCCCATATGCCAATGTAGTTAATCAGGTAGTGGAGAAAAACGGGGTAGAGATGAAATTAACTGATGTAATTATTGATAAAGATGAGTTGATTTTATCGGTAATTACTAATACTAATAAACCGGTTACAGGAATTAATTTTGATTATGATATTTTTATTAATGGCAAGAAACTTAATAACCGCGGGGCCAGCGGCAGCAGCGGACTGATAGATGATTCCGAAACTTGTTATTTCAGCGCCTACTCGGTAGATGCTGCGGGAATTAATACTAAGGAAAACCTCAATATTAAAATTATCCTAAAAGATTTAGCTTATTATAGGGAGGATTTCAGCCGGGAAAAAGTTAACGGAAAATGGGAATTTGAGTTTGCAGCCAGTGGCAGTGAATTGATGGCAGATACTTATTCCCTGGCTTTAAACTATTCATTTAATATCGGGGATGAAAAGTATAATCTGCAAGAATTCAGATACAATCCGGTAAATCAGAAAATTTATGCCCAAGCCCAAGGCCGGTCAGGAACTTCTTATGATATTAATTTAAAAGGTCAAGATAATTTAGGTAATGAAGTATGTTTTTATCTTAGCCGTGCATATGGAGAAGAATTAATATTTAAGTATGAGAATATAGACGGTGATCTGTCTAATGAAATCACCTCTATTACCCTAGTACCATATGCGGTAAAATTCCCGGAAAAGAGCGGCCGGCTAAGTAATGACTGGCAACCGG
>JAEWZB010000080.1 GCA_023395515.1 Bacillota bacterium | reverse complement strand
CAGTTGAAGTTAAAATTCGCTATAAGGCGGCTTTGGCTCCGGCCACTATTTATCCCGCCGGTGATTTAGTTAAAGTTGAATTTGCCCATCCCCAAAGGGCTATTACCAGAGGACAGTCAGTAGTGTCTTATGTAGGGGATTATGTTTTAGGCGGGGGAATAATAGTATAATTTTGCTTTATAGCCAAGACTACTGCTAATGTTGGTTGGGGCAATTAATCGAAGGGGTGAAATAATGAAAAAGTGTCTGTGGGGGTTTATTCTGGTTTTACTTTTGTTGACGGTGGTAGGCTGTTTCCAGGAACAAGGGGATACTGGTCTGGCCAATATCACCGCCAATCCAGGTCTAGATAAAACAATGACCAGAGATGCTTATACCAATAATTTAATGAATATTGGATTGAATTCAGGCAGTATTGTTAATTATGGTGATGCAACATTATTTAGCTTAAGAAATAGTGATAATGCGGTTTATAAAATAGACGATAAGGGTAAAACCTTCAAGGTATGGGATGAGATTCAGGCTAGCCAGCTCTTAGTGGGGGATCAGTATTTATTTATTATAGGCTGGGAGCCTAAAGAAGGTTCGCCCTATAGCCTGTATCGGCTGGAAGCAGATGAATTTAAACCACGCCTAATTTATGAGAATGACCGGCAAATGTTCGGGGTTTTTGGTGATGATGAGTGGGTTTATTATTGTGTCTATAATGTAATTATTTGTGACGCGGATGAACCTCTGCCCGGTGAAGAACCTAGAACCTATTCATATTATACTCTGTATAAAATAAAATCTGATGGTCAAGAAATCCGGGAGGTCTTAAATTACATTTATGACTTTAATCTACCGTATATTTCCGATGGTTGGATTTATTATTCCTCTGATATGCCGGATTGGGCCACAGAACAGGAAAAACTAACCGGGATGGAAAAGGGGCTATATAAAATTAAGTTAGATGGCACCGGTAAAACCAAATTACTGGATGATATTCCTTTTAGCCCCCTGGTTAAAGCAGGAGATTGGTTATTTTACGCTGGAGATGGTATTTACCGGTTAAGTATTGATGGCTCCGAAAAGGTTAAGATTAGCCAGGATTCTGTCGCCAAAGTTAATGTAAAAGATCAATGGGTTTTTTATACTTCCTTTGACGATAATATTAGTTTGTATAAGGTAGATTGGGATGGCCATAACCGGCAAAAGATAAGTCAACTGGAAAGAGTACAGGATATTTCTATTCTGGGCGATTGGATTTATTTTCATGTAGATGAAAACGCTGCTTGGTCTTTTAATCGCATAAAAATGGATGGAACCGAAGAAGAGAAAATTGAGATAGGAATTTAAGAGGAACAAATCTCCTGTACCTTACTTTTCCCTAAAAGGTATGCTCAAAATGAGTAGTACTTAGAACTATGATATAATAATACTAAATTCAAATAGAGATATTGTTGCTTTAATGGTATAATTTTACAAATGTACAAAGTGAAAGGAAGAAGAAAATGGGTACAAAAACTGGAGGATTAGCCGCATATTATATTCAAAAGTATCCATTAGCCTTTAAAGAAGATACTTCCCAGATAGATCCTAAACGTTATGAAACTGCTTTGGAAGTTGCCAAACAAGCTGCCATAATTTTAAAAGATGAGTATGGTGCCCGAAGAGTGGCGGTTTTTGGTTCTTTGACAGACCGTTACTCTTTTACACGTTGGTCTGATATTGATCTGGCAGTATGGGGTATACCTGATGAAAAATTTTATGCAGCGGTAGGAGCTGTAACTAGTTTAACTACGGAGTTTAAAATTGATTTAGTTGATATTTTAGGATGTCGCGTTTCCTTGCGTAATGCTATAGAAGCAGAGGGGATAGAACTATGATTAAGAAATATCTCACTTTGGCTGGTAGGATTCGTGATTGATGGCTTAAAAGTTTCAATTTTTCACTAATAATAAAAATTACAATACTCTGTTTGATAGCTGCCGCTTAAGCTGCCCCAAAACCTTTCCCTGCAAACAAATCTCTTGTCCTTTCTGTCTCGAAGTTTTCATTAGACACGGATTTCCCGATTATTTAAGATACTCACGGATTTTCTAGAAAATTTTAAAAAGAAAATCTGTGCAAATCTTGAAAAATCTGCGGCAACCTGTGTCTAATTTTTTTTGCTCTATTCGGGGAAGATATTTTATAAAAAGGAGATTAGTTTAGTGAGGGTGCGAAATTTAGTTAATGTACCGGTATTTAATGAACCTAAGGCTGAAATTGTAGGTAAGGTGGAAAAAGTCGTCATAGGCGATGATTACCGGATTGCCTATTTAATAGTATCGGTGGAGGGCTCAGAGCCTAAGATGCTTAGTCCCCAAGATTTTAAACTTACTGATAAAGCTGTTATTATAAATGATTTATCTTGTATTAAATCCTATCTTCATGGGGAAGAATTATCTATATATGACAAAAAACTAGGTGATATGGTTTTTGATAATGAGGGCAATGAATTAGGCATAGTAAGTGATTTCATTGTTTGTCCCCAGAACAAACAAGTATATGGCCTGGAAGTGTCAGCCGGTGTTTTACGTGATCTTTGGGAGGGCCGCAAAGATTTAGATTTGGAAGAAGTTGCTTGGAAAAGTTTATATAGCGGGCTAACTGGTGAGGAAGGGAGCGATTATAATGGAAGTTAATAAGTGTCCGGTATGCCGGGGGCTGCAAGTAGGCAGAGTAGGCAGTGACCAGTATTATTGCTGGAACTGTTTTTTAGAGTTTAATTATCATAAAGGCCGGGTAAATTTATATGAGGTAGCTGAAGATGGCAGTTTACAATCGATAGAAGAAGCTCAAATACTGTAATAATTTAGGGAGGCGGTACCATGAGGGGCTACTTGGGTGGAATGGTTATAGGGGTAATAGTAGGTTCAGTTATGACGGCGCTATACATTAATAATGAGCGGGAAGTAGAACATAAAACCAGACAAGTTAAAGCCCAGTCCCGTAAGGCCGTTCATTTAATTAATAATTTAGAGGAAGAAGCAGCCGAACTCATTAAAAGGTAGGATAAATCAGAAATGAGCAGCAATTACAAACGTTTAGTCAGATATGTAATTTTTACTATGGTGGTGTTAACCACCATTTATTTTTTATTCGTAGTAAGGGAAGTATTATATACTTTCTTATTTGGAGCCTTTTTAGCTTATATTTTATTTAGACCGGTTTTATGGATAGAAAAAAAGGGAGTTAAAAGAATATGGGCTATTTTGTTTTTGTATTTATTTCTTTTCGGGGTTATGGCCGGGATATTAGCTTTTGCGATTCCCGGGATAGTTAAGGAATTAGGTGAATTAGCCCAGATAATTCCGCAATATGCAGAGGAAGCCGGGGATTTGGCCCACAAGATTGATGAAATGTCTATGCCGGCTAAATTGAACGAAGTTCTGGAACAAAATGTTAATAAAGTGGAAACTTATATATATTCCGGTTTACAAAACTTTTTAACCATTTTATATAATCTGCTGGGTAAAGTTTTAGCCCTTATTTTTTCTCCTATTTTAGCTTTTTATATTATGAATGATTGGGAAAAGATACGAGATGGCTTTTTAAACCTGTTTGCTCCTTCTACCCGGCGAGAATTAATTAACCTTAGCGAAAAACTGGATACGGTATTAATAGAATTCTTAAAAGGGAATTTAATGGTGGCTGCTTTTGTAGGAATATCTATCGGGATAGTGGCAGCAGTTCTAGGGGTGAATTTTCCGCTATTATTAGGCATATTATCGGCAGTAACTAATCTGATTCCTTTTTTCGGAGCTTTTTTAGGAGGAATTCCGGCGGTAGGAGTTGCCCTGTCCGAATCCTTTAAATTAGCTATTTATATGAGCATTGGAATTTTCATAGTTCAGCAAATTGAAAGTAATCTGGTTACTCCTAATATCATTGGCAATAAATTAGGATTACACCCTTTAGTCGTAGTTTTTGCCCTGCTGGCCGGAGGCAAGTTGATTGGTATATGGGGCATGCTGATAGCTGTACCCACTGCTGCTATGCTAAAAGTAGTATTAGGCTGGATATATTTAAAGCTGGTTGAGCCATGAGACGTAAGGGGTGAGGAGTGAGGGGTGAGGCGTGCCTCTATTATCCCACTCCTCACCTCTTATCCCTAACACCTCACTACAAAGACCCCTAACCTAGAGGGGCATTGACATAGGGGGATTTATAAAAGAAAATAGATGCAGTGAAGTTATACGTGTAAGAGGGAGGCAAAATTGTGCAGACCAGTAGTGAAATTAGAAAGACATTTTTAGATTACTTTGCTAAAAATGGACATACCGTAGTAACCAGCTCTTCGCTTGTACCAGTTAATGACCCTACCTTATTATTTACTAATGCTGGTATGAATCAGTTTAAAAATGTTTTTTTAGGCATAGATAAACTCAACTATTCCAGAGCTGCTACTTCCCAGAAGTGTGTTAGAGCCGGCGGAAAACATAATGATTTAGATACAGTAGGAAGAACTCCCAGGCATCATACCTTTTTTGAAATGTTGGGTAATTTTTCTTTTGGGGATTATTTTAAAACTGACGCGATTAAATACGCTTGGGAATTTTTAACTGATGTAGTTAATATTCCGGCGGAGAAGTTATGGATTACCGTTTATAAAGATGATGACGAAGCTTTTGACCTGTGGCAGGAAGTGACCGGAGTTAAACCTGAACGCATAATCCGTTTAGGAGATGAAGATAATTTCTGGAGTATGGGTGATACAGGACCATGTGGGCCGTGCAGTGAAATTATGTATGACCGCGGTGCCGAGTATGCTTGTAGTGAAGATTGTGCCATCGGCGGATGTGACTGTGACCGCTGGCTGGAAATCTGGAATTTGGTTTTCATGCAGTACAATAGAAATGAAGATGGCAGCATAAATCCTTTGCCTAGGCCCAGTATTGATACCGGTATGGGTTTAGAAAGGATTACTTCAGTTCTCCAGGGTAAAAACAGTAATTATGATACCGACCTTTTTGTGCCGATTATTAAGCAGATTGAAGCTATAACCAGCCGTTCTTATGAACCGGAGGAAAATGGCTTTCCTTTCCGGGTAATTGCTGATCACAGCCGTTCTTGTACATTTTTAATTGCGGACGGGGTTTTGCCTAGCAATGATGGCCGAGGCTATGTTTTACGCCGAATTCTGCGCCGCGCGGTAAGGTTTGGACGTTTATTAGGTATAGAGGAAGCTTTTTTATACCGTACCGTGGCTACCGTAATAAGCTTAATGCAGGATGCTTACCCGGAATTAGCCCAGAAGCAGAGTTTTATTGAGGAAGTTATTAAACTGGAAGAAGAACGGTTTATGGTGACCTTAAATGAGGGCATTAAAAAGGTGGAAGAAATTATCCGGGTTCAAGCTAAAGAAGGAACTAAAGTTATTTCGGGGGAAAATGCTTTTATGTTATATGATACTTATGGTTTCCCCCTTGATTTGACTGAAGATATGGCGGAAGAAAATGGTTTCGAAGTCGATAAAGTTGGCTTTGCCGCCATGATGGAAAACCAACGCCTTAGAGCCCGCCAAGCTAATAAGGGCGATAATGCGTTTGCAGAAGATATACTAGTTGCCGAGTTACTGGCTGAACTGCCTAAAACTGAATTTACCGGTTATGACTATTTAGCCGGAAAAGCTAAGATTCTGGCTATAATAACGGGACAAAGTACCGTAGACCAAGCCCATAATGAAAAAGTTATGCTGGTAACCGAAAGTACACCGTTTTATGCCGAAAGCGGCGGACAAGTAGCGGATTACGGGGTAATTACCGGTGGTAGTGGTACTATGGTAGTGACCGATGTTAAAAAAGTAGCAGGTTGGGTTTTACATTTAGGAGAAGTAGACGGTTATTTAAATAAGCATGAAGAAGTAACCCTGGAAACAGAGGTTAAACGCAGATCTGACATTGCCAAAAACCATACTGCTACCCATTTATTGCATAAAGCCTTAAGGCAAGTATTAGGTGAGCATGCGGTGCAAAAAGGCTCCTTAGTTGAACCTAATCGACTGAGATTTGATTTTACTCATTTAACTGCCTTGCAGCCCGAAGAACTAAAAGCGGTAGAAGCGATAGTGAATCAGGCTATTGCCGGAATGTATGATATAGAGTACATAGTTACCGATATTAATTCAGCTAAAGAGATGGGAGCTACGGCTCTTTTTGGAGAAAAATACGGTGATGAAGTAAGAGTAGTAAAGGCGGAAGATTTCAGTATGGAATTATGTGGCGGGACCCACGTAAAAAATACTGGAGAAATAGGAGTTTTTAAGATACTCAATGAGGGAAGTATAGGCTCGGGGTTAAGACGCATAGAGGCGGTTACCGGCCCCTATGCGATTAATTATATGAATGCTATGGAAGAAGAACTAAACTATGCGGCCCATCTATTAAAATGTTCTCCGCAAGAGGTAGGAAAACGTGTAGAAGCATTATATAAATCCCTAAAAGACAAGGAAAAAGAACTGGAGAATCTGAAGCTGGAAATATCTAAATCTTCCAGTGCAGATTTAATCGATAAGGCGGTTGATATTAAAGGAGCTAAAGTACTTATTGAAGCTTTGCCTAGTCAAGATGCTAATGCTTTAAGGCAAAATGCCGAAATGCTTAAAGATAAGCTGGGCAGCTCGGTGGTATTATTAGGTTCGGTAATCGAGGATAAAGTTGCGTTCGTATGTTTTGTAAGTAAAGATTTAGTGGCTAAAGGCTTGCACGCCGGAAAAATCGTGGGTGTGGCTGCTAAAGTGGCCGGCGGCGGCGGTGGCGGCCGGCCTGATATGGCTCAAGCCGGAGGCAAAGATGTTACTAAATTAGGGGAAGCCCTCGCGGAAGCCAAGAACATGGTAGAAAATACATTTTCATAAAATAGAGGATAATTAAATAGGAATATAGAAACCCTAGGGGATAGTTAAATGCTAGCCCAACAGGAGGTGTTATGCCATGCCTCATATACCAGATGAAACGGTAAGTTTTAAGATCGAAAGAGATGGAGAGGAAAAGGTAAGAGCAGTGTTGCAAGCTGTCTACCAGGCTCTGGAGGAAAAAGGCTATAATCCCATCAATCAATTAGTAGGTTATATGATATCGGGAGATCCAGCTTATATTACCAGTTTTAATGGAGCCAGAAATCTTATCTGTAAAGTAGATCGGGATGAAATATTAGAGGTAATGCTAAAAAAATATTTGCTATAGTATCATATCCCCATGCCTCAAGCATGGGGATATATCTTAAGCTCTGATTACAGTATAGGAGAAAGCTTTTATGAGAATAATGGGATTAGATGTTGGCGAGAAGCGCATTGGTATAGCCTTAAGTGATCAAATGGGCTGGACGGCCCAGGCTCATTCCGTTCTAATCCGTAATAACTTAGAAGAAGATTTGCAAAGCATAATTAAAATATGCCAGGAAAATGAGGTAACGGTAATAGTTGTAGGCCTGCCCAAAAACATGAATGGAACTATAGGGCCTAAAGCTATAGAGGTACAGGAGTTTGGCGGTATTTTACATGCTAAAGCTGCTTTACCAGTTATATATCAGGATGAACGCTTGTCAACGGTTAGTGCGCAGAAATTATTGATTGCGGCTGATGTATCCCGGCAAAAAAGAAAAAAAGTGGTTGATAAAATCGCCGCATCTACTATTTTACAGACGTATCTGGATAGTCGTAAAAGTTAGTAAGGTTTGACAAGCATACCAGTAAATATTAGAATTACTTTATTCTGCTGAAAGAGGTGTATTTATGAGCAACGAAGAGCTTTTTGATGAGGAGTTTCCAGTTTTAGTACTAGTAGATGAAGAAGGCGTAGAACATGAATTTGAATTATTAGCCGAATTAGAAATCGAAGATGCTACTTATCGTGTTTTAGTTCCTCTAGATGACTTTGATGAAGAAAATGAAGAAGATGAGGAAAATGAAGTCGAAGTCGTAATACTAAAGGTTGTTTTAGATGAGGAAGGCAACGAATTCCTAAGTGATATCGAAGATGATGAGGAATGGGAAAAAGTTGCAGATGCTTGGCAAGAATTAGTGGACAGCGAAGAAGTCTAAAAAAGTAATACTATCGTCCTAAATAATTAAGTTCTGATAGTATAAATTAAGCCCGGTAATTCCGGGCTTTTTGCTTTTAAAATCCAAGCTTTGCAGTAAAACGAAAAACAAAGGCCCCATTGACAGAAGTATTTATATAGCGTCTGTGGGGCTTTCGCTTTGAAAATCATGTTATATTTATTACTTTTTCTATTGCAGAATTTTTTAATCTAGATTCAGACCCTGATTCCATCCTTTTAAGAAATTGTCCTCCCAGTTACAAAAGTAATTCTACAATTTTCTTTTATTATGAATGAGTTATAAAAAAGCCTATTTTATAAGGTTCAATGCTATTTTTTACAAGAATAACAAAATAATAGTGTGTTTTAATTAAGTTCTTTATTGACATATATCGCCAATTGAGGGTATAAATATATAAATACCATAAAAAAACATAAAAAACCACGAAATGCCATAACCGTTTAAGGGCAAACCCAGCGAAAGATGGGGACGCAAAACCATGGGTCTAAGGCTATTAGCTATGATTGCCAGGTTGCCGGTGAAAAGGTGATTACTTGCCCTTGACTTGATTGTTGAGGGCATTTTTTCTTGGCAGAAAGGAGCGGTCAATATGGATTTCTTAAAACTATACAAAAAACTAATAGTTATTGTATTTACCTCTTTAGGTCTCATGTTTTGGTCAATACCAGTATATGGTGCGGAAAACTTAATTAATAGTTCGTTTGAAGAAGATTTGTTTGGTTGGCAGTTAGGTACGGTTTCTGAAAGTGTAACCCTAAGCCAAAATGAATCATTTACTTACCCATATAATGGTGAAAATATGGTTCGTTTAGGTACACCTTCAGTTGAGGGTCAATCAATAGGACCTAATGAAATTTACCAGGATTTTGAGGTTAAAGATCCTAATCTGAGATTTGCGTATAACTTATTTACTTATGACATTGATGGCTATGATTATTTTAATTACAAAATAATTGATCTTTCCAACAATAGTGAAATAGCATCTTATGCGCAAACTGCTTGGGGAAATAAAGCTGGGCTTAAAAGCACTGGCTGGAAAACCGTACATATCGATGTATCCAGATATTTTGGCAAGCAACTGCGGCTTATCATTAGTGCCGGAGGAACGAATGATGATTCACTGGCCACATGGGTTTATATAGATGGTGTTGTACAAACCGTAGGTGATAATATAGCCCCAGCTACGGAATCAATGATTACTCCTGCCTTGAACTCCGAAGGATGGAGTAAATATGATGTTACCGTTAGCCTTAGTTCAGCAGACAACCCTGATGGAGTAGGAGTAAAGGAATTGCATTACCGTATTAATAATGAAAATGAAACCATAATTAATGGAAGGGGAACTTCCATTAACTTAAATGACGAGGGGACTTGGATCATATCTTACTGGGCTGTTGACAACAATGGCAACTCTGAGTTTCCGAAATATATAACAGTAAAAATTGATAAATCTGTTCCCATAGTGACCGCCATTCAAACACCGGGGCCGAATCAATACGGATGGCGCAATAGCGATGTGGTAGTAGAATTTACGGGGACAGATGAGCTTTCCGGTCTTAAAAATATTAATAATCCAATTGTCACTGTTACTATAGAGGGCAAAAACCAGAGTATCTCAGCGATAGCGGTAGATAAAGCGGGAAATTCAATTGGAGTTAGTGAAAAGGTGAATATTGATAAAACTGCTCCAGAAACTACTGTAATAACCAACGGTGATAAAATTGATCCAATGGGCTCATGGTATGTTAGTGCCGTAACTGTGGATTTTAATGCGCAAGATAATCTTTCCGGCGTTGATTATACTGAATATAGCTTGGATAATGGAGTTACCTGGCACATCTTCACTACCCCACTAATGATTGAAACCGAAGGACATAATATGATCTATTTCCGCTCTATGGATAAAGCGCAAAATATTGAAGAAACCAAATTTATTTATGTAAATATCGACAAGAGCGGACTGAAAACGTATTGCTTAGTATCACCAGAAACACCTGATGGAAATAATGATTGGTATAAATCTGATGTAACAATTTCTTTGGCCGGTAACAGTTCTTCAGGAATAGAGAGAACCGAATACAGTATTGATAACGGTCAGAGCTGGTGTCGCTATGACCAGCCAGGAGTGTTTAATGTTGACGGAGAGTATACGGTATTATACCGTTCAGTAAATGCAGCAGGCAGGGTTGAAGAAGCACAATCACTTTCCTTTAAAATTGATAAAAGTGCTCCCCAAACTAATGATAATGCGCCTGCTGATTGGGTGAATAGCGACAGCAATATAACCTTAACCGCAGAAGATAGTACCAGCGGCGTGGAAGCAACTTACTATTCCTTTGATGGAGCAGATTTGAATACAGGAAATCAAATCTGTGTTAGTGATGAGGGAATTCATACATTAACCTATTTTAGTACCGATTTAGCCGGCAATAAAGAAACAGAAAAAACAGCCATCATAAAGATCGACCTTACACCGCCGGAAATCGACGCACAAGTTTCACCCTTAGCTAATGATTTTGGATGGCACAATCAAGATGTAGCTATAAAATACATCGGTAATGATGCGCTATCAGGAATAGCTAGCGAAGACCTTATTACAATTACAAATGAAGGCTTTAATCAGTCTAGCACCGGAACAGTTACAGATAATGCAGGAAACGCTTCATCCCTTACAGTTGAAAACATTAACATTGACAAAACTGCTCCCGTGATTTCAATAAGTGCTCCATTAGATGGAAAAGAATACTACCTTAATGAAAATGTTTCGGTAGATTGGACTGTATTTGATCCTTTGTCAGGAATAAATACTCTTCAAGGTGACCTGTCTAATGGTGAACTAGTTGATACTTTATCAGTTGGAACTAAGGCCTTCACAGTAGAAGCGGAAGATAAAGCTGGAAACCATGTACTCCAAACCATAACTTATCATGTTCGTTATAATTACAGTGGTTTGCTTCCACCCATTCGCGATGATGGAAGTAAGGTTTTCAAGGGGAACACGGTGCCGGTAAAATTTGTTTTAACTGATAACAATGGCATGCCTGTTAATTATGCTATTGCCAGATTATATTTAATTGATGAAAACGGAAATGAATTCATGGCTGTTTCTAATAGCAGTTCTACTAGTGAGAATCTGTTCCGTTGCGGTGACGGGGCGGGGCAATACATCTTTAATCTTTTAACTCGTGATCTACAGCCTGGGTATTGGATATTAAAGATAACTCTTGATGATGGAACTATCAAATATGGAACTATCGAACTGGCTGGCAAAGCTAATAAACTTGATGGTGAATTGAAAGACATAGACGAATCCGAAGGTACAGACGAATCCGAAGGTACGGATGAATCTGAAGGCATAGACGAATCCGAAGGTACGGATGAATCCGAAGGTAAGGATGAATCCGAAGGTACGGATGAATCCGAAGGTACGGATGAATCCGAAGGTACGGATGAATCCGAAGGTACGGATGAATCCGAAGGTGCGGATGAATCTGAAGGTACGGATGAATCCGGAGGTACAGACGAATCCGAAGGTACGGATGAATCCGAAGCTACGGATGAGCCTGAAGGTACGGATGAATCTGAAGGTACCGATAAGCCTGAAGGTGCAGATGAATCCCAAGAACCTGGGGTGCTTGATGGTGCGGGGGTAGGTGTTCCTGAAGGCATTTCAATTATTGGAAAATATCCTGAAACGGATAATCTTGCCTTATACATGAGGCTCCAGAAGTTAAAAAACAGATACAAATAATATTTTCAAACTGAAATAGCAGTACTAAAAATTTAAAAACAAATAAATGGGTAAAAATAAAAATTTGATATTAAATGGGGGGTTAGGATATGAAGTTATCCAAGAAAACGGTATTCATGGTTTTGGTGACTGTAGTAGCATGTTTAATTATTGGAGGCACAACCATAGCTGCCAAGCCTAACAACGGTTCTGACAATAACGAAACTAATAAGCTTACCCAGGAACAGATAGAAAAATATCAGGACCAGGGTTATGAACTGTCTGATATTTATACTGCCCAATCTATCAGCGGTAAGACACAGATTTCAGTATCTACTTTATTGAGTGAAAAAGCTCGCGGTTTATCTTGGCCGGAAGTAATAAACAAAAAAGCTCCAGACCAAGTATTAAAGCGCGAAGACGATATTGGCAAAAGACCTCCTGGTATCGACAAAAAGAAGGTAAAAGACCTTCAAGCCAAAGGCCATAGTTTGAATGATATATCCGAAGCCTTTACCATGGCTTGGCGTTATGACAAATCAGTAGAAAATGTCCTCGAATATAAAAAAGGCAATAAAAAATGGCAGGATATTGACAGTGATTTTGCCCTGGAAAGATCCAACAAGGAACAGAAAGAGAAGGATACCAAGAAACACGAGATTAGCTTTCTTAAAGAAAAGGGAAAAGGGAAAAAAGACGAATCACCAGAGGGACTGTCAGCTGATACTGTAAATCAATACCTATCTGAAGGCTATGACGTTAAAGATGTTTTAAGAGCCGATGCTATTGCCCGCAAACATAACCGTTCTCTTGAGGAAGTACTTAATATGAAGGCTGACAGCAAAAACTGGGGTGAGGTTGTTAGTAATATTGTTAAAGTAAAACCCAAGTCATTTGGCATTACATCAGGGCCCAACCTAGAAGAATTTGAATACCCGGCCACTGATGACACAATAATAATCGAATTTTAAATGGAAGTATATCAAGGTTAACCTTAGAACAATTCAATCAATTAATTGAAATATATTCAGCCGAAGATGTGTTTGTTGCTGATTCTCTGGCTTCCAAATATGGATTTAATGTTGAAACTGCCCTTGAGCTAAAGCAGGAGGGTAAGGATTGGGGGGAGATTATTAGCCAAACCTCTTCCGCGGATATCTCAATGTCACTTGATGACTTAGTTACCCGATACAATTTGGATGCCGCTTTTGTTAACTCACTTCTTAATAATAATGGTTTGAAACTAAGCGATATTAGGACTGCCGGAGAATTATCCCTAGGGACGAATAAACCCTTTGAGGAAATTATCAGACTCCGGTTAGTATATTCAGATTGGCAGGAGGTTTTCAATAAGCTGGGAATAAAGGTTCAGGGCTTACCTTCAGCACAAAGTGGGAGGTGAGCGGGGTGAATAAAAAATACTTTCAGTCTATCAGTATTATTATTCTATTAACCTTTATTTTCAGCAATGTTATCCCTGCTCCGGTTTTCGCAGCAGACCCACGCGTAATTGAAGATGTCTGGTCCCAGGATAATGGGCTGGAAGCCCTTACCGCCCAATATGGCAAAGATAACTCTTCTCCATTTAATAATTATTTTGCCAACCGTAATGAGCAGATACGCCCTGAAGATGGAGCCTTGGTTCTAAAAGAAAATGACTTAATATTGCCTGGGCGCAATGGCCTCGATTTAGAAATTAGCCGTTACTATCGGAATTCGCAGGCTAACCTAAATCAGATGACAACCACTCAAAAATCGTTTGTTAACTGGTATTATGTGCCGCCTTCCTATGGTTATACCTGGACCTATGTAACGGGCTGGACTGAATATAAATATGTGCCTGGATACTATGATTATGTTTATACTCCCGGCCGTATTGATTGGGTATGGGTGCCTGGAAGGCTGGAATGGGTATTTCATTTTGATCCCGTAACTATGACCTTCCACAGCGGTTACATTAGTCACCCCGGCCGTTATGAAATGGTATGGGTACCGGCACGCTACGATATGGTTTGGATACCTGGTAGTTATACCTCTTATTATCATCCGGGTTATTATGACTACAAATGGGGAGAAATATCACCCGGTTATTACGATTACTATACCGATTACTATTACATAAGTTCCACTGATCCCAATACCTTCATGGATAATGCCAATGGCTTGGGAAGTGGTTGGAGCTTTGCCTTTCCACGGGTAGAAAATAACGGCAACAACCTTTTTTACCATTCTGCCAGTGGCAATATTACCCAGGTGGACTATACCAGTGTATCACATTTAAAGGACTACTCATTGCAGGATCGTATTTTCGACAATGATAACGGTTCTTTTTCCAATGGACAGATGGCATCTAAATATATGATGAGCTATAAAGATGGCAAGAAAGAGTTTTTTGGCTCTGACGGAAGATTATTAGGAATAGTGGACCGCTATGGCAATACGATTAAATTTGAGCATACCATGATTGGTGGCTATGCTCGCATTTCGAGGATTACAGACACTATTGGCCGAACTGTAAATATTACTTATTTATCTGACCGGGTAATAGTGTCTGATGGAACCAGAAACTATACCTATAATCTCGGACAGGTTTCCGCTGATAAGATGGTTCTATCATCTGTAACTGATTCTTTAAATCGCACGACAGAATACGAATATTCTCTGGATAATGCGGCCTTTGACTTTTTAAGCAGAACTTCCAGAGAGGCCATTAATGTGTATGCCAATTTGGTGAAAATTTACCACCCGACAGGAGCTATAACTAATTATGCTTACACTAAAGGTATAAAAAACCTGGGCGGCAGTGGTTCAATGGAGTACTTTAAGGTAACATCCAGAAATGAAGTGGTTAATGGTGTCACAGTTAATAACAGCTCCTTCTCCTATCAGGGAGAAGCGGACGGTTTTCCCAGCTATAATAAAGATAATCTCCCTTCAACCTATACATTCAGTACCCAAATAACCGGCTCTGATGGGACTATTACAACTGCTACCTATAATTCAGACAGCCGGGAAATAAAAAGAGAACAGAAAGGCAGTGGCATCCATACAGTAAATGATACCCAGTATGCTGCCAATGGAACACCGCAGAAAATTAGCAGTACTTCATACTCCAGTGGTGGCGGTAGCTCTGTTATCACCACTTCCATGCAGTATAATGATTATAATGATTTAATCAGCCAGGTTTCACCTGATGGGGTAAGAACTAACTATGCTTATGGCAGTTATCATCAGGTAGCAAAAATTGAAAAGCTAGGGGCAACCGGACAGCAAAAGACAGAATATACTATAGATTCTTACGGAAATATGACTGCGGAGAAAAAGCACTATACTAAAAATGGTACTGCCAGTACCATAACTACCTTCTACACTTATGATACCTATGGCAACTGTATATCGGCACAACTTCAAATGGAAGACGGGAGCAGGCGCAATACATTTTTTGAATACAGTCCCGAGTACGGGTCTGCTTACCAAACCAAAGTGACCAGATCCGCACATGATACGAATTCAAGCATAACCAGTTACACTTATAATCATCTTACCGGGCAAAAGATATCTGAAACTAATGCTTTAGGACATACTACCACCTATGCATACGATAAATTAGGCCGGGTTACCTCGGTAAATAGTCCCGCAGTGGAAGCTGGAACCGGTATCAAAAAGTACATTTATGACGATGCCAACAACATATTGCGGACTGTTTCCGAAAGTGGAGCCACTACCGAGTATCGTTACGATGCTCTGGGGCGAATTAAAACAGTTAAAGATTTCAATGGGGTAATAGTACAGACCAGGAGTTACAATGCCAGCGGGCAGATAGCTGAAGTTACAGACTCTGCAGGCAATAAGCTTACGGCACAATATGATGGTGCGGGAAGACCATTATCCATGAGCCTGCCGGATGGTACCAGTATATCCATGAACTATAACGATGCTGAACGCACAGTAGCAGTAACGGACCCTAAAGGAAATGTCAGCATTACCAAAAACGACATAGCAGGCAGAGTCATCCAGGTCACACAAAAGCCAGCCCTTGATAGCTCTGATGTCTATAATACCTATTATGCTTATGATTTTCTAGGAAACTGCACCCAGGTTACTCAAGCAAATGGGCAGGCTACCATCTATTCGTATGATGTATTGAGTAGATTAAATAGTATAACTTATCCCGATAGTAAGATTGCGCCTATGAAATTTAAGTATAACAATGCGGGAGAACAAGTGGCCAAGCAGGATAAGAACACTACCGAGTATGAGTATAACGGTCTGGGGCAATTATTAAAAATCAAGTATGAGGATGGCAGTTATGCGGCTTTTACCTATGATCTTTTGGGGAACCGTTTGTCTGACTTGGCTTCAGCCAGTGGGGCAGCTTCCCAGTATACATATGATGCTTTAGGACGGAAAATATCCCAGACTAAAACTATTGACGGGGTTGCCTACACCACCAAGTACCGGTATGATATTGCCGGAAATATGACCGGAATACAGTATCCCGGCGAAAGCAGCTTCCTGACTTACCGCTTTAATAGCAGTAATCAACTGACAGAGGTTCAAGGCTTCCTGGATGCTAGTCACGGCGGAGGGATATCTTACTATCCATCCGGAAAGAGCAAATCAATTACCTATAACAATGGCATAAGCACAAACTTCACCTATGACAGCCGGGGAAGGCTTTCTGCCAGTGAAAGTCCCATATTAAACCTGTCCTACGGGTATGATCAATCAGGAAACATCGTAAAAATCAATGACAATAAATACTCTTATGATGGCCTTAACCGCCTGATAAAAGCAGAAATGCCCTCCCTAAATCAAAACGAAAACTATGGCTATGACCAGATAGGGAACCGGACATCGCAAACGATAAATGGACAGGAACAAACCTATGCATATGATTCGGTTGACCAGTTGCTCAGCGCCGAAGAAACAATATTCACCTATGATGCCAACGGAAATATGATATCTAAGACTGCTGGTGAGGATGAATATGGCTACAGCTTTGATGCCGCCAACCGCCTGTTGGGAGTTACTCTGAACGGAGATGAAATCAGCCGCTACACCTATGATGCCGATGGCGTACGAATCAAAAAAGTGGAAAACGGTTCTGGCACCATATACGTAAACTCCGGCCTGCAATATTTACTGACCATAACCGACGGTAACCCCGTAAAGCATATTTATGCCATGGGCGGCAGGGTAGCTCAGGTAATGAACGGGCAAACCTACTATATTCATAATGACCATCTGGGAAGCACCAGAGCGCTAACCGATGCTCAGGGAAATATCATTTCAGAGATGGAATATGCTCCATTTGGTGCAGTGATAAGAGCAGAGGGAACCGGTGACATAATGCTATTTATTGGCAAGGAAATGGACAATACGGGGCTGTACTATTTCGGAGCCCGGTATTATGATCCGGAGATTGGCCGGTTTATTAGCCGGGACCCCGTATTAAACGGTGATGTAGACCCAACTAGGCATACTCCTTATGCGTATGCTCAAAGTTCACCGCTAAGCTATGTTGACCCCGATGGTAAGTTTGTGCCTGTACTTCTGGGAGTGGCTGCGGGATTGACGGGATTGGCTTCATTATTTATTAATTCATCTGCGTTATTATGGACAGCTACAATATTTGCTTCTGCTGCCTTTGGTACACAAGTTTATCGGACATATAAGAATCCTACTCCTGATAATTATATGGGTTTAGGGCTAAGTGCTCTGGGATTAATTCCGGGGGCGAATATTAGTAAAGCTGCATTAACTACCTGGGATGTAGCTAGAATAGGAATTGCTAATTTTGCTGGATCAGCGGGGCTAGCTTATTCCGGAGCTCAGGCGGCTAATTATGATTGGGGCTCGGCAATGGATAATATGAGATGGGGGAATTATTCCGGTTATACCTGGCCGTCACATAGTTTTTCCTCGAGGATGGATTTCAGTTATCCCATTAATAACTATGCGATAGCCACTTTCTCAAGTCCTTATCTTTCAACCGGTTATAATTCTTATAACTATAACAATAATTATGTATATAATAATTCTAATACTTATCATTCTAATAATTACAACTATCCCAGGTTTAATTATGCTGATTTATGTTTTACAATTGCCGACCCATTTTCTCATACCTGGAGGTATTGGTAAGTGACTTTCTATAAAACGTTATTAATATAAAGCCTTTTGATGGCATTATATTGTTTTATAATTGAAATGACCAACCTATGGAGGGCTTTCTGTAATGATAATTGTTGTTACGATATCATGTATGGTTATCGGTGGACTAATAATAGGCCTAACGCTAAGAAAGTTAGGCGTACCAGATGATAGCATTACTCGCTGGATGCCAGCTACGGTTTCGTTTTTTGGTATGCTTTTCTATGGATTGTACGAGAATTTGCCAATTCATATAGTGCTTTTAGTTTCCGCTGCTAGCTTTATCTATGCTAAGATTATTGTTACTGCAAATCTCCGATATCAGGCAGACAAGAAAAGTAGGCAAAAAAAACGGAAAAAGACGGATAAAACTAACGTTGATTAATATGGAGCTTAATTTATTGGACTCTTTGCGGTCACAGTGTCAAGAGGACGAGGTTATGGATAAACGTGTGATGGTGGCGGGGTTGCTGACAACAATTTCTGTCCTATTGACAACACCTATGATGCCAACGGAAATATGATATCTAAGTGACTTTCTATAAAACGTTATTAATATAAAGCCTTTTGATAGCACTATATGTTTTATACTATTGATGAAATGGCCAACCGATGGAGGGTTTCTGTAATGATAATTGTTGTTACGATATCATGTATTGTTATTAGTGGACTAATAATAGGCCTAACGTTAAGAAAATTAGGTGTATCAGATGATACCATTACTCGCTGGATGCCGGGAACGGTTGTGGCCATAGGTATGATAGTCTATGGCCTCTATATAAACGGCCCAATCCATATGGTGATATTAATCTCCTCGGCATGCTTTATTTAGGGGTGGGTTCTTATGGGCACGAGGCTACAGTACCAAGCAGAAAAGAAGATAAAGGAAGAGGAACGGAAGAAGGCTGAAAAGCCTAATGTTGATTAATATTAAGATGAGAGGATTATGTCGCTAAATGATTTTTGCCCAATATTACCCACGGTAATGCTTAATTACACTTTGGTATGGCCTGATGAGAGTATCAATATGTAGGAGGTACTATACAGGGGTTTATTTAAGCATAAACAATTTTCCTCTGCCTTAAAAGGACAGGTGGTAAAGATTTATTGATGATTTAACCTGCCAAACAAAGGCTTATATGTACGTTAAAAACAGAATTAAGTATTACTTATAAAAACAATGTTATATAATAAAGAATAATTGGGGCAGTAATTTTAGTTGGGGGTTCGACTTTTGGCTAAGGATAAAATAAAAACAACACTACTTTATTTACTAATAATTTTGGTCGGAATATTATGTGCGCTTTTATTATATTTTTATCAAATCTTTTATAAGTCTGATCATTATTTACCGGGAGTGCATATCACCAACCTATCAGTAGAAGGTCTCACCATTGCCACAGCTAATGAGGAATTAGAAAATACTCTTAATGATTATTTAGCTACTCCCGTATTATTTGTCCATGATAGTTATCAATATAAAACTAAGCTGGATCAATTATGTAATATTCCTGCTACTAAAGAGATTTTAAAAGATATTTGGCAGCAAGAACAAGAAAGGGATATATATTCTAAACTGGCTAATTTTGATGGTTCCAGATCTATTACTTATCCCCTCAAGATTGATTATAATCCTGAAGCAATCGATAAAATGGTCAAGGAATGGAATGCCAATCTAGCTACTGACTATGTAAATGCCAGTTTGGAAATAGATAAAAATAAGGGGCTGGTAGTTATTCCGGGCCGGTCCGGTAAAAAGGTGGATATAGATCAAACTTTAGCCGGTCTGCCGCAAGAATTTGTCTTTGAGCAAGGAGCCAGGGAAATTAAACTGCCCATAGTAATTCAAGAACAACATCCCCCGATTAATGTCGCGGACTTGCAGAACATGGGTGAATTAGCCCGTTATACTACTTGGTATAATACCGGAGAAGTTGATAGAACCCATAATGTTAAAAAAGCCTCTGACAGTATTAATGGCACCGTAATAGCAGCCGGGGAAGCCTTTTCCTTTAATGAGGTAGTAGGTCCCAGAACTTATGAAACAGGCTATAAAGATGCTATGGTTATTGTGGGGGGATTATTTGAACCCGGATTAGGCGGAGGAATATGTCAGGTTTCTTCCAACTTATATAATGCAGTCTTATTAGCCGGACTGGATATTGTGGAACGGCATAATCATGCTTTAGCAGTTGCTTATGTTCCTGTAGGCCGGGATGCGACGGTTGCTTATGGTCTTCAGGATTTTAAATTCCGCAATAATACTAACTATCCTATTTATGTAAGATCAGTAGCCGCTGGCGGCAATTTAACCGTGAATATTTACGGAGATATGGATTATAAGCAAAAGATTGAAATTAGCAATGTGGTTGATGAGATTACTGAATTTATTGAAGTTAAAAAGCCGGATAACACTTTACCGCCTGGTACGGAAAAAGTTGAAACTAATGGCATCCCAGGTTATATAGTAAGGTCTTTCCGCACTTTCTTTGATCAGGACGGTAATAAAATTAAAACGGAGAGATTGGCTACCGATAGATATACCCCCTTAAACAAATTAGTTTTAGTGGGGCCGGAATTACTGAATAATAATCCTGACCTACCTAAGGAAGATGATATTATAGATGATGATATAGTTAATCCCGTCCCACCTGATTTAGAAAATAATAATGACCCCAACTTGGAGGGTGAACTAATAGTAAACACTGGCACAGAAACTAGGTGAAAGAGATGAGACAGATTAAAACCAAGTCAAGCAAACCAGGAGTAATATTTTTATTAGCTTTAATATTTTTGGCCGGGCTTTTTTTTGCCGGTTATCACTTGATAAGTGTGCAATATGAACCGGTAGATATTTCCGACCAGTCGATTAAGGATATAGTAATTCCGGAACAAAGCACAGCCCGGCAAATAGCTAAGATTCTATTAGATAATGATTTAATACATAGCGAAAGAGTTTTTTTAGATTATTGCCGCAGAACTGATTATGATAGTTCCCTGAAAGCCGGACACTATCAATTTAGCCGCAGCCAATCCTTAAAAGAAATTGCCGAAGCTATAGCTAAAGGGCGAGTAGTTACTATTGCTTTTACGATTCCCGAAGGTTATACCGTAGAACAGATTGGGGAATTTTTAGTGACTAAAGGTCTATGTACCAAGGAAGATTGGCATGAAGCCGTTAATCTGGAGTATGATTTTAATTTCTTAAAATATGGCGATAATAATATTAGAGAACCATTAGAAGGGTTCTTATTTCCCGATACTTATAGAATTACAGAAACTACTGATGCCCAGGCTATTATAAAGATAATGCTGAAAAACTTTGCCTCGGTTTGGCAAGATAACTTTGCTAAAGAAGCGGAAAAGGCCGATAAAAGTCTTAATGAGATTATTACTATTGCCGCCATGATTGAAAAAGAAGCTATGGTAGCTCAAGAAAGAACTACTATTGCCGGGGTAATAGAAAACCGCTTAAAAATAGACATGCCCTTACAGATAGATGCTACCGTTATTTATGCTCTGGGTAAGCATAAAGAGAAAGTTTATAATATTGACCTTTTGGTTGATTCGCCTTATAACACTTACAAGTATGGAGGTTTACCGGCTGGCCCTATTGCATCTCCCGGCCAGGCTGCCATAGCAGCAGCCCTGAATCCGCAAAAGCATGACTATTTCTACTACGTAGCCAAAGGTGACGGGAGTCACCATTTTTCCAAAACTCATCAGGAACATCTGCAAGCTAAAGCTAAATATATTGATTAAGGAGAACTTACCATTTAATGAATAAACCAGAACTAGTACTTCCGGCCGGCAATCTGGAAAAGCTTAAAACGGCTTTTACCTATGGTGCTGATGCTGTATATATTGGGGGCAAAGAATATAGTCTTAGAGCTTATGCAGGTAATTTTACTTTAGAAGAAATGCAAAAAGGCTTGGAATTGGCCCAGAATTTTAATAAAAAAATTTATGTCGCGGTAAATCTGGTGGCTCATAACCAAGATTTAACTAACCTGCCCGGTTATCTGGAAAAACTACAGGAGATGCAGGTTAATGGTATAATTATTTCTGATTTAGGGGTACTTAGACTAGCCCAAAAGTATGCCCCGCTAATTCCTAAAACTATCAGTACCCAAGCTAATGTTACCAACTATGAAACTGCCTGTGTGTATAAAGACTTAGGTGCAACCCGTATTGTTTTAGCCCGGGAAGTTACTATGGATGATATGCAGGAGATTAAGGCCAAAACCGCTTTGGATTTAGAAGTGTTTGTGCATGGAGCTATGTGTGTATCTTATTCGGGTCGCTGCTTAATATCCCATTATATGACGGGAAGAAGTGCCAACCGTGGTGCTTGTGCCCATCCCTGCCGGTATAAATATCAGTTAGTAGAAGAAAAAAGACCCGGTGATTACTATCCTATCGAAGAAGATGAAAAAGGCACTTATATTTTAAATTCCCGTGATTTATGCCTTATTGAATATATCCCTAAGCTTATAGAAAGCGGAATTGATGCCTTTAAAGTAGAAGGCCGCATGAAAAGCCCTTTATACATTGCCAGTGTAGCCTCTACTTATCGGGATGCTATTGATACTTACTTAAAAACACCTACTGACTATTCAGCCCAAGATTTAGCCCGCTGGTGGGAGGAATTAAACAAAACTGCTACCAGACCGTTTACTAATGGCTTTATTGAAGGAGAATCATCAGTACTGCAAGATATTAATAATGAAAAAGCCCCCGGGCGAACTGACTTTAGTGCTATAGTATTAGGCTACCTGCCCGAAGGTCTGATAAAAGTGGAACAAAGATCAAACTTTGGCCCCGGTGACCAACTGGAATTTCTGCTGCCTTCGGGGGAAGTTAAACCGGTTACTATAGATAAGCTATGGGATGAAGATAGGAATGAAATAGAACGGGCTAGACATCCTAAACAAATCGTATTGTTCGCCACTGATGAAATAGTACCTGAATTTACTATGCTAAGAAGGTATGGTGTTTAGAGCATGGGAGATATTTATGTACAAATCAGTCCGTCTGATATTGATCTTCTGACTAAATTCATTGAGGCTTATGAAAACTTAGGGATAGTTTCCACTGTTGACCGCAATCTGGGTAAGGTTATAATCAGAGGAACTGTTGACACCCGTCCCGAACTAATGGAAATACTTAATAACCTGCCTTTTGCCATTAATTTTTTATAATAGCAGAAAGTATAATAATTCTAATCCTACTAAGAATAACCGCCCCCTGCCTGGCTAATGATAATTACAAAGCTACAGGGGGTTATTTAATGCGTACTTATAGAATTTTTATTTTGATGTGTACATTTTTAGTCATATTTTCTCTATTGCTAGGAAAAATCTTCTACTATCAAATTGTTTGCGGCGAGAAAATAACTAAAGCAGCTACAACTATGCGCAGTAAACAGATAACCTTAAAAGAATACTCCCGCGGCTCCATTTTAGACCGTAATTCCTTACCGTTAACTGATAATTCTTTTACCCAGGCTTTGTATGGCTTGCCCTTTGAAATAGCCAGAGTCAATCAAAATGGGGACAAGATAAATAAACCGGAAATCTTTAACCATCTGGCTGATGAACTAAAAGAACAAGGCATTAGCCTGGATAAGGAAGCGGTAGTAACTAATTTAACTGAGGCCATGGAAAAAGGTAACCCTATAGTTAGAGTGGCCAATAATTTAACTAGTACCGATATTGATAAGTTAAATAGCTCCAATCTATCCGGTGTAGTTACGGCACCACTTATCAAAAGATATGACGGTTATTGCAGTCATATAGTAGGGTATGTTAAAGGAGTAAACGATAATGAGGGAGTCGTCGGCATTGAAAAGCAGTATAACCAGTTTTTAGGGGGGAATAGTAAAAGCCCGGAACTAGTTTCGGTACTTGATGCCCGGGGCCGGGCCATTCAGGGTTTAATGTTTAAAATACGGGAGAATGAAAATTATAAGCAGGGCTCAGTGGTATTGACTATAGATAAAAGAATCCAGCAAATAGTAGAAGAATCTATGGATAAAAGAATTATTAAAGGTGCAGTGGTAGTAATGGATATAAAAAGCAAAGAAATCTTAGCTATTGCCAGCCGTCCCAACTTTAATCCTTATGATTTGCCCCGGGTTATTAATGATTCTATAGATAGCCCTCTTACTAATCGGGCTTTAAGTAGATTTCATCCTGGCTCTTTATTTAAAATCCTGGTAGCCGCCGCCGCCCTGGAAGAAAAAATAGTATCTGTAGATGATACTTTCTACTGTGAAGGGTCCTATAAGTTTACCGATAATCTGTCTATATCTTGTTGGCAAGAAAAAGGACATGGCTCTATAAATTTTGTCAAAGCTTTTGCCAATTCATGTAATCCAACCTTTATTGAGGTAGGGCTAAAGCTGAAGCGGGAAAAGTTGCAAGAATATGCTGCCAAGCTGCATGTTACTGATGATACTATTAATGGGTGGCTGGAAACCAGCCCCAGAAAAAGCTATGTGGATATTAGCCCTGGGCCTGCCGGTATAGGTAATGCCTGTCTGGGTCAGCAAGGGGTTATGCTTACCCCGGTGCAGCTTGCTAATCTTATTGCTACCATTGCGAATAATGGAAAATGGGGAACTCCTTCTATAGTAAAATATACTATGGATGCAGAGGGCCATAGACATTTGCCCCCCGCGACTTTATTTGAACAAGTAATAAGTGTTGATACAGCCCAAAAGGTGCAGATGTTAATGGAAGAAGTTGTTACTGGGGGAACCGGAAAAACCGCCAGTCTGACTTCGGTTAGAGTGGCCGGAAAAACTGCTACCAGTCAAACCGGCAATTATACAGAAAATGAAGAAGAAATTTTAAATACTTGGTTTGGCGGCTATTTCCCTGCCGATAACCCTAAATGGTCAATCGTAGTCATGGCCGAAGAGGGAACTTCGGGAGCAGTTGATGCAGCCCCTGTTTTTAAAGATATTGCCAGTGGAATCCTGGAATTATTTTCAGCTATAGATTAAAAAAATCAAATCCAGGTTTACCTAAATAAAAAGGAAAATGATTATTCTTGTCGAAACTTTATTAGGTTTATATAAAATCGTTGGAAAGGAGGAGGTAAGAAAATGAAGGATTTACAAGTTATTGACCATCCGGTGGCCAGCAGTTGCCTAAAAGTCTTACGAAATAAAGATACTTCCATTAAAGATTTTAGAAATGCTATGAATAGGCTAGGGGTTTTATTAGCAGTGGAAGCGACCCGTGAGCTTCAAACCCTTGAAGATACAGTAATTACCCCTTTAGAGACTGAAGCTAGCTGTGAATATATTGATGATAACCGGGTACTAATTGTTCCTATCTTAAGAGCGGGACTAGGTTTGGTAGAAAGCTTTTTAAGCATATTACCGGCGGCTCAGGTAGGACACATTGGAGTTTACCGGGATCATGATACTTTAGAAGCTAAACCTTATCTAAATACTACTCCCGGGGCTACCCCTGATTTTAATCATGTTCTGGTACTTGACCCCATGTTAGCTACAGGAAATAGTGGAGTAAAAGCCTTAGATTTCTTAATGGAAAAAGGTTATGCTCCCGATAAAGTTATTTTTATTTGTACTTTAGCTACCGAGCAAGGAATTAACCAGATTCATACCAAATATCCTCAAATAAAAATTATTACGGCAGCCATAGATCCTAAACTTAACGAAAAAGCTTACATTGTACCTGGACTTGGTGATGCGGGAGATAGACTTTATTTGTCTTAATCTAATAAAAGCCTGGGAGGGATAGAACTTGAATAGAAGAGAAATTGGAGTGGAGGAACGCTTACCCTTACTACAGACATTTCCCTTAAGCTTACAACACTTGTTTGCCATGTTTGGTGCTACCGTTCTAGTTCCGGTAATATTCGGAGTCGATCCGGCCACCATATTACTTTTTAACGGAATTGGGACCCTGTTATACTTAGCTTTATGTAAGTGGAGAATTCCCGCTTATTTAGGTTCGAGTTTTGCTTTTATATCTCCGGTTATGATTGTACTGCCTTTATATGGATATTCTGCTGCTTTGGGAGGCTTTATTGCGGTAGGTATTATTTTTATAATAGTAGGTATGATTGTCAAAGCGGTAGGAACCAGTTGGATAGATGTAGTCTTTCCTCCGGCAGCTATGGGGGCCATAGTGGCGGTCATAGGCTTAGAACTTGCTCCGGTAGCAGCCAAAATGGCCGGATTTATCAGGCCGGATGATTTTGTCGGAGCCGTATGGTCACCTGATCCTAAAATAATTACGGTTTCCATATTTACTTTAGCTGTTACCATCTTTGGTTCGGTACTTTTTAGAGGTTTCCTAGCTATTATACCTATACTTATAGGCATATTATCCGGTTATGTTTTAGCTTTCTTCATGAAGATAGTAGATGTAACTCCTATTATACAAGCTCCCTGGTTTAGTATGCCGACTATTTATGTACCGGAGTTTAACCCCGCCGCTATTGCTATCATAATTCCGGCGGCCTTAGTAGTAGTAGCAGAGCATATCGGACATTTAATTGTTACCCAAAATATCGTAGGCGAAAACCTGATTGAAAAACCAGGATTGCACCGTTCTTTACTGGGGAATGGTATTTCCACGGTTTTCTCCGGATTTTTCGGTTCTACACCTAATACTACTTACGGCGAAAACATTGGCGTATTAGCTCTTACTAAAGTCTATAGCACCTGGGTTATTGGCGGAGCTGCCACGATTGCCATTTTACTGTCTTTTGTGGGTAAATTAGCCTGGGCCATCAGAATTATTCCACCTCCGGTAATGGGTGGAGTTTCACTGCTGTTATTCGGTATAATTGCCGCTTCCGGTATTAGAATGCTGGTAGAATCTAAAATTGATTATGGCAGACCCAGAAACCTTATTTTAACTTCTATCGTATTGATTGTCGGAATAAGCGGAATTAGTATTAGTCTGGGAGCAGTTACCTTAGCCGGAATGGGTTTGGCTACGGTAGTGGCGATTGTCTTAAGTTTAATATTTGCCTTATTAGATGTGTTAGGTTTAAGCAACGAAATATAATTAAGCAAGGTGTAAGGGGCTAGGGATGAGGCGTAGTGCGCTAAAAGCCCACTATTCCTTATCCCTTACTAACACAATTAAAAACAAAAAAAGAGGCGTTAAAGTTAACGCCTCTTTTTCACTTTTTTTATTCTTGCAATGCATCAATACTATTAGATACGTTTTCTAGAGCTCTTAAAAAGTCACTAGATGCTATATCCAGATTTTTCTCCAGATAACTATTAAAATTATACCCGGCGTTAAGTATTTGGTGAGCTATTTCCCGACCTTTATCAGTTAAGAATAATCTAACCACTCTACGGTCTTGCGCATATAACCGCCGCTCTACTAAATCTTCCTTTTCTAATTTATCTACCATAGTAGTTAAAGAAGAATTTTCGATTTGAGCTCTTAAGCCAATCTCTGATAAAGTAGCCCCATCATTTTCCAGTAAGGAAAATAAGACAAAGGATTGAGCTAAATTAACACCATAGTGATTAAGTTCCTGGGTAATATATTTCTCAACCTTTTTCATGGTAGCTTTTAGTTGATAACATGCAAACTTAGTAAAGTCTTCCATAATAACCTCTTCCCATTCTTTTAGTTTTCCCTTTTATAATGGACAAATTAATTAAGAATGTCAACTAATTATACTAAAAGTATTATTTATTAGAATAATATTGTTGAGAAAATACTAGTCATAGTGAAATTTCTAGGTTATAATTTACGAATCGTAACATAATAACTTAGATAAACTAATTACATAACCTGTTTTTATATAACGAAGGAACCGGCTTAGGGGATACAGGTATAATTTGATTTATCTAAGAGTCAAGGTATAATTAGCCATAAGATCAGGGCTTTTAATTAAATCCGGGAGGAGTCGAAATAATATATGAGTGATATCACTAGTTGGCAGTATAAGCAAAAATTAATAACCGCAGATCAAGCAGCCCAGTTAGTCAAATCAGGAGATACTATTTGGTATAGTGAATTTGCAATGTTTCCAGAGGCACTTGATAATGCCTTAGCTCAAAGAGTTGATGAACTATATAATGTGAATGTCAGGTCGGTTAGTTTTACTAAAGTACCTAAGATCGTAGAAGCAGATCCTAACCGGGAGCATTTTGTATTAGATGATTGGCATTTTAGTAAAGTGTCCCGGGTGCTGCACGACAGGCAACTTTGTAACTATATTCCTATTACTTATCATCAAGGTCCCAGAATAACCAAAAAATATCTTGATGTTGATGTAGCTTTTGTTAAAGTGGCTCCTATGGATGCTAAAGGTTTTTTTAATTTGGGAACTTCTAATTCGGTTACACCCGGGACTTTGCTTAAATCTAAAAAGATTGTGGTAGAAGTTAACCAATCCGTGCCTACTTGCCAGGGAGGTAATTCGGAAAATATTCATATTAATCAAGTTGATTATATAGTAGAAGGAAATAATGAGCCATTATTTCAGCTTCCGGCTATACCACCTAAAGAAATAGACTATAAGATTGCCGAATACGTCATGAATGAAATAGAAGATGGGGCTTGCCTTCAGTTAGGTATTGGCGGTTTGCCCAATGTTATTGGGGCTAAAATTGCCGAAAGTGATTTAAAGGATTTAGGCATTCATACGGAAATGTTAGTTGACTCTTGTGTAGATATGTATGAATCAGGGAGAATAACCGGGGCTAAAAAGACTATAGATTTATGCAAAATGACTTACACGTTTGCCATGGGTACTGACAAATTATATGCATTTTTAGATAATAACCCTATGTGTGCTTCCTACCCGGTCAGCTATACTAATGACCCACGTATAATAGCTATGAATAATAAGGTTATAGCGGTAAATAATGCTCTGGAGGTAGATTTATTCAGTCAGGTATGTTCAGAGAGTGTTGGCACCAGACATATATCAGGAACCGGCGGACAGCTTGATTTTATATTTGGAGCCTTTGGTTCCAAAGGTGGTAAAGGTTTAATATGCTTAAGCTCTACCTTTAAAGATAAGGATGGCCAAATAAAATCAAGGATTAAGCCTACCTTAACCCCCGGAGCTATAGTAACTGTGCCCAGGTCCATTACCCATTATGTAGTTACCGAATACGGTATAGCTCAACTAAAAGGCAAAGCAACTTGGGCCAGAGCCGAGGCTTTAATAAATATTGCCCATCCCGACTTTAGAGATGAGCTTATAAAAGCCGCAGATGAAATGAACATCTGGGTAGCAAGTAATAAAATAGATTAGTAAATAATAATCGGAAAATTTTACAAGATATTATCCTTTTCTCTATTGCGTACAATATGTACATAAATTACAATTGAGAGGAGGAAGGTGATGTTCATGCAAACTATAAATGCAACTGAGGTAAGAAAAGAATTTAGTCTGTTTATAGATACCGTAGTAAGAGAAAAGCCCGTAGTAATTAAACGTAATAGAGATCATGTATTATCTATATCACTTGAACATACCGTAAATTTACTAGCTGATTACCGGTTGCACATGAATGTTTTCCAGGAAGAAGATGGCAGTATTACCGTAACCTTAAACGAGTTAGATTTAATAATTAACACCATGAATAAGGGTGAGTTTAAAAATCTGATGGCTCAAGAGATTTTAGATTATGCAGAAGATTATTTTGAGCAATTTAACCTTTACTATAACTCTCCCAACCGTCAAAAACATTTTCCTTATGTACTAAAAGCTATATTAGCCAATAATCTTGAGGAAGTAGCAGGTTTTATAGATGCCTAGCTGGCGTGATTTGAAACGTTTTTGTGAACGTGATGGATGGGAGCTATATAAAAAGACTGACCACTGGTATTTTCAGAAACTTATGCCTGATGGGGTTTTGAAAAGGACTAAAATTTCCATGGGAACCGGAGAAATAAGTAAAAATCTGTGGAGAGAAATATTAAACAAACAATTACAAGTATCAGAGGAATACTTTAATAAAAAATTATAACTGAGTAAGGATTGTTATTAATACCTTAAGATTATTAAGCCCCTGCTAAATCAAGCATTTAGCAGGGGTTATTTTACAATGTAAAGGGTTATCCAATCAGGATAACCCCTCCCCTAAAAAGCCTATATCTAGTTCTGTTTATTAGTCCTAGACCAAATCTTGGCTTCCTCAGCCGCCTTAATCAAATCATCTCTGAAATTAGGATGAGCTAATTCGACAATGTTCTCGGTTCTAACCCATTGACTCTGTGCTTTCATCTTCCTTACTCCATATTCGGTAGCTATATAGTCAACTAAATGCCGGGATACGGTTACGGCAGTTCCGGGAGCAAAGTAAGGTACAATTCTGGAAACTAGATTGCCTTCTTTATCGGTAAATGTGGAAGGTAAACAAATTATACTCTTACCACCTTTGGACCACTGAGCCCCTAAGACAAAGTCAATCATGCCGCCATTGCCGGAAATTTGCTTGAATCCCATACTTTCAGAATTCACCTGGGTAACTAAATCAACTTGGATAGCTTGATTTATAGAAATGAAGTTATCGTGTTGGGAAATTATGCGGGGATCATTGACATATTCAACATTGTGAGTTGCTAAAGCTTTATTATTATGCATAAACTCATAAAGACGTTTAGTACCCAAGGCAAAAGTATAAACTGCTTTATATTTATTAATATTTTTTCTGGCCCCATTAGCTATGCCGTTTTCTACCAAATCAACAAAAGCATCCACAAACATTTCCGTATGAATACCCAGATCTTTAAAATCGGCCTCATTTAAAAGCTTGCCGATAGCATTAGGCAGGCCGCCAATACCTAGTTGTAAGCAGCTACCATCTCTAACATGCTCAACTATATGTTTGGCTATGGTAACTTCAACTTCGTTAGGCTCAGGAAAATCAGGAGCTGCCATTATTTCCTGATCATCAGGGGCTTCCACGATAAAGTCTACTTCGGAAATATGTACTGATTCTTCCGTACCGCCTAGACATATAGGCATATTTTTATTTACTTCTACAACTCTATATTGGCCATTTAAAAAACTTGTCATAGATTCCGAACAGCTGGGACCAAAGTTGAAGTACCCATTCTCGTCCATAGGTCCTACTTGTTGCCAACACCATTCTACGTCTCGGCCTCTATCGACTTCTTTATTGCGGATAAATTCACAACACATGCTATATAGAAGCGGGGCATAAGTGATATTGTCATAGTGATTGGCCAGCATGCGGGTTAAAAGACTCCAATGCCAGTCTTGATACTTAAAACTATTGGGATAAGATATTACTTCGGGGACGGGAAGAACAGTTACCGCAGCCATTAATAAAACATCTCTTAATTCTTCATGCCGCTCTGCCAGCGCTTTAATAAGAACATTCGGTTTTCCATTAAAATACCCTAATTTAATAGTTTCATAGGAATTTACTTTAGCTGCAACTTCAGCAGCCGTGGTTAATTTGGCTTTATACTCCTCTTGAAATCCCATACATTTCCTAATATTAAAATCAGCACCATAATTATTATGAATAAGATGTTATGGCTGTGGGGTGATTTTAATAATAGGGTTCACCTCCCCTTATTTTATTTTTAATTAACCTTAAATAAATACACTGTGCTATAAAAATTGCATTTTGACATATTTTATCACATTAAGCCAAGGAAAATCAATCTGTAAGAATTATATCTACGTATTATATGTTAAGAAAATTTCAAATATTTAATTATTTATCTTATTAGATTAACATGATGCAAAAGCAAGAGGATAATTAGGAAGACTTGCTCAAGTTTTTCGGAGGGATAAAATAAAAGTTTGCCTAAAACCGGGCTGGTGTAAGGTTAAAGAAGCCGGATTCTAGCCAAACTTTTATTTTTTAAATGTTATATTTACCTTCACAATTTCAGAATTGGTTCCTAACCGTAAAGGTGGACCCCAAGTTGCGGCTCCACTGGAAACGATTAATTGGAAATTGTCCTTTTTTAGATAACCCCAATCTGTAGCAAAAATAGTTTTAGTTACTAATGTATTGGGGAAGAATTGACCACCATGAGTATGCCCGGAAAGCTGTAAATCAACATTTTGCTCTCTAGCTTCCTTAAACTTAGCCGGACTGTGATCCATCAGAATTACAGGTAATGACTGGTCAACATCTTTTAGTATTTCTTCCAGAGGCTTTCGGGAGGAGCCTCCCCGGGGCATGCTGTTATCGACTCGTCCGGCCAGATAAAAAGATTCATTAATTTTGATATATTGATCGACCAGAACTCTCATTCCGCCAGCTGCAAGGTTATTTATCACGTTTATTTGGTCACGGGCAGCTCCGTCATGGTTACCTAGTACCCCATATATTCCATAGGCCGATTTTATCTTACCAAGGGTTTTCGACATATTCTGCTCAAGGTAAGAATTCATACTGTCATCTATTATATCTCCTCCGAATAATACTATATCGGGAGAGAGACTGTTAATTTTATCTACCATGTGTTCCAGGTGCTTATTATTAACGATATTGCCCAGGTGGGTATCGGAAAGGAAAACTACATTTAGATTTTTCAATGTAGTACAATTTTTAGGGATTATAATATCATAAGAATTTATTTTAATATTTCTCGCGTGATAAGTACCATAAGCCATAATACCGATGATGCCAATTAATGCCGCCATTTTGCCATATAAATTGAAGCTTGGTATCGGCATTCCCATTAAGCTGCTGAGACCGGAATGGGTGAGAATAAGACCGGCTAAATCAAATATAAGCCAAAGCAGGATAGCATATAACATAAAAAACATCCAAAAAGAGCCTATCCAGTTAAAGGTACGCTTGATAAATGCTGGGATGATATTCAGCCGGCCTAAAATAAAAGAGAAAGCGATAATCCAAAAGATAACCCAGAAAGCGGTAGCATTTAAGGAGAGGGTACCTAAAGCAGTCCACAAATTATATAGGTTTAAACCTATATAGTAATTGGCTAAACCAAATAAACTTAGAAAAACCACGGCTCCGAAAATTAGTAAAGGAATAAAACAACACTTCCTTACAGATGTTTATTTGAAAATTTAAGGTCTTTTTATTCGTCCAATAAGTATAACATAGGTTAACATATAGAAGAAAATAGAAAGACATAATCCCTAATAATCGGGAAAAGATAGTTTCCGCGGCATAAAAATTGCACATACGTTTACATAACCTTCTAATTGGTCAATACTACACATACTGTGTAGTAACTAACTTTGGAAGGTGATATAATGGACAATAAGAACCAAAATAATGCAATAGTCAATTCCCATGATTCTAAAGGGGAGGGGAATAAAATGCCGGCAGTTATTAAAAAAGAAGAAAAAAATAAAGGGCTGTCTTTATCCACTAAAAAGTTAGATGAAATTACGGTTAAACCAAAAGTTGAAAACGGTAAAGTACTATTTGACCGGGATAAAAAGGATCATAGATATATAGTGGATGAGGAATTTTAGTCAAAAATGTTTGATAAAGGTGATATATTTTGGCTGGAAATTCAATATGAAGATATTCCGGGTGAATCTAAAATACGACCCGCAATAATCATTGATAAAATAGAAAACTATTATTTTATATTAATTTCAACTACTACCCAATCTCCTAGTAATCCCCCATCTTATTTTGATCAATTTAAAATACCGATTTTAAATTGGAGGAAAGCAGGGTTACTTAAACCATCATGGGGGCTGGGATATAGATTAATAAAGTTAACTGAACTTGAATTAAAAAGGGTAATTAAAGATGAAGACCGGATAGGTAAAATAGGAGAAACTGATCTGAAATACTTAATTAATAAAATTGAAAAGATACATAAAAATTAAGAACACCTCTCTCAATTCACGATTTTGCCGCTCCAGATTCCTCATTCTTTTATCTTCCTCACTTAACTTCCCACTACCCTGAAAAGGAGAAGAAGGTTTATCGCGATATTTTTTCATCCATCCGTGTAAGGTATTCTCATTTACTCCCAGCTCGGCTGCTACTCTGGCTACAGGTGCACCACTACTAACAACCCGTTTTACTGCTTCTAATTTAAACTCTGGACTATACTTTTTTATCATTTTTTTGTCCCCTCTCTTGATGTTCATTATACTACGCATTTTTTATGTCCATCAAACGGGGTACGAGGCAGAAGACAAGCATGGATGTGGGCAAACACGAGAAAAGGCTATTGGCGCACAGCCCATAGCCCAATCTTATTAAGAGCCTTATCCAACGAGAGATTCAAACGTGGCGGATACCTCAGTTTGATGGAATGTTACTCGGCGAAGTAAGTGTAACTTTGGAACCGCCGCTTGCGGAACCGCATGAGCGGTGGTGTGGGAGGTCGGCCACTCAAATAATGGGTGGCCTCCTACCCGATTTACTTAATCGCTAAGAGGATAAAATCTCTAGGGGTTATA